>CANKLK010000096.1 GCA_947482805.1 Flavobacteriaceae bacterium | reverse complement strand
TGTACAAGTAACCGATATTTCCATCAACTCACTTAGTTTTTCATGGGCCTCAGTATCTGGAGCCACTGGATATTTGGTATCAACAGACGGTATCAATTATGGTCCACCAAGTTCAGGAACCACTGGCACTACGCATGTAGTAACTGGACTTTCACCAGATACGTATGTGACCTTGTTCGTGAAGGCCTTACATCCATTGGATTGTAGAATATCCTTACCTGGAAGCGTTACGGGCCATACTTGGCTAGAGCAGACAGATGTATATGTGCCAGGAGCGTTTACACCTAATGGTGATGGGCTGAATGATGTGTTGCGAGTGTTAGGAACAAACATTCGCAGTGTTGATTTTTTAGTTTACAACCAATGGGGACAGAAAATATTTGAGAGTCATAATCAGCGAAACGGCTGGAATGGAAAATATAAGAATAAGGAACAGCCGGGCACAACTTATGTATATTATGTACGTGCTGTGCTGCTAGATGGAAAGGTGATTGTGAAGAAGGGGAATACGATATTGTTGAGGTAGTGGAGGGAGGAATTTATGCACTTGAGAATGTCAACTAACGGAGATAAGTAGGTGTAATGATTTTTATACAAGTAAAAATACATTAAATCGTTAAGGTAAATCCGAATAATAGTAGAAGCAGTTGAGGGGGAGATGTTAGTTAAACGTCATGTTTGGATGGAGTGCTAAATTAAATCCTTAAGTAACGAACTGATAAAAACAAATTTTGATCTATGGGACTATTTGACAAACAATTTGGAAACAAAAAGAAAAATATTTTTGATCAGATTTCAGAACTACTAACAGGAGAGGGGATAAAGTTTAACCGGCCACCTCATGACAATGCTTTATTTCAATTTGAGGCAAATGTTGATGAGAGAGTAATTCATTGTGTACTAGTGTGCGATATTAATGTTTCTCTTTTGACATTTGTAGCATACTTGCAAAATCCAATTCCTAAAGAAAAGTTTCCAGAGATTTTAGAATTTATAACAAGAATAAACAGAGATATTTGGTATGGTTCTTTTCAAATTAATTTTGAAGAAGATTCTTTTGGTTATGTAAGGTGTAAAACAACTTTACCAATTGACAATGCTATAGTTTCTTACGAACAGCTAGAAAGATTGTGTTTTAATAACTTACTGCATGTAAATAATTATCAAAATGGTTTTTCAGAAATTCTTACTAAAAATGTTTCTCCAAAAAATGCTTTGGAAGAAATAAGATTGGCGATTAAACATCAGTTGTTATCGTAAATAAAATGACATTAAAAAAAATTCTTTGTTATGATTACAAAATTGAATAAACGAACTACTCCAGTTAATTTGGGGCTTTCACGCAACTTTAAACCAGAAATACAATGGGTAGCAACAAAATTTCAAACTAACCCGCTTTCTCACATAAAAGGCGGATACGATGTTGTTGTTGAATATCGTTCTAATAAAATATTGGGCTATAAAAGAATCAAGTTCCCTTCACTATACATAAGCGCAATTTTTTATGAATTAATAAATATGGATAAAGAGGATTTTGAATGTTATGATGAACAAAAACAATTGTCTAAAATTAAAAATGAAATCAAGGCAATTTATGTAAGGAGTTCTACAGATGCTGATGAGCTTCCATTTAAGGTGATTTGGTACTTTAAATTTGCAAAAGTAGTTCCATGGGAAGTGCTTGAGAAATTTGATGCAAAATCAAAAAAGACAAGCAAGATAACAATAATTAAAGATGATAATTTATTAAAACAACAAATACTCGAACAGTGTAAAACCATTAACAGTTTAAATATTAAAATTGAATCCCTTTCCCAAATTAACCTCAATGCAAATAATTCAATAAAAAAATTAAAGGAAAAAATTAATAAGTTAAATATAAAAGTCAAGGAAAATGAAAGGGAATATGATGATTTGGTATTAATAAACAGAGATTGGGATAAGGCTTACAAAAGGCTTGAAAAGGAATTTAAAAATGAAATAAAGAATTTAAATACCGTATTAAAAATCAAGGATAAAGAGTACAAAAAAGCAATATTAATTACTCACGAATGGGACAAAGCTTACAAAGCCCTTCAAAAAAAGTAAAAGGAAGTAAAAGTTAACAGAAAAACATTGACGACAGATTATTAATATTGGATTTTCGATATTTCATATAAACCCAAAATCAAGATTGTTATCGGCAAATTTAAAAAGACAAATAAAATATGTATCTATTCTTTGACACAGAAACAACAGGTCTACCTAAAAATTGGAAAGCTCCTGTGACAGATTTAAACAATTGGCCAAGACTTGTTCAATTAGCTTATTTGCTTTACGATTCCTCTGGAAATAAAATTGCTGGTGATGATTTTATAATTAAACCAGAAGGATTTAATATTCCAATTGATGCTTCATCAATTCACGGAATATCAACCGAAAAAGCAATAAGAGATGGACAGTCAATAAGTTTCGTTTTGCAACACTTTAATTCTCTAATTGGACAATCAAGTTATCTTGTTGCACATAATATGTCTTTTGACGAAAAAATTGTTGGTTCAGAGTTTTTAAGAAATGGAATGCAAAACAGTATTCAGACTAAAAACAAAATCTGCACAATGGAACGTACTACAAATTTTTGTGCAATAAATGGACCATATGGTTACAAGTGGCCAAAACTTTCAGAATTACATAACAAACTTTTTGGGACAGGATTTGAAGAAGCTCATAATGCTGCGGTTGACATTAGTGCAACTGCAAAATGTTTTTGGGAACTAAAAAGACTTGGCAAAGTATAGAAAAATTAAAAAAACAACAGTTGGCTAATTACTAAAAGCATGTTCAGCTTAGCATATATTTTAAGAGTAACTTTAAATCATGTAAATTATCACCTATTACAAACAAAAGTACTCACATACCCCGCTATAGCTTCTCTCGACCTAAAAGCATGATGATCTGAGGGTATATTTATAAAAGTACATTTTTCCATAACCTCCAAAACTTGCTTTCGACTTTCTTCGGTATGTGAATTGGTAAATATATCATCCTTAAAACCATTCAAGAAAAAAACGCGTTCAGCACAATTATTAAAAGCGATAGGGTCGCCTTCGTTCCAAATTAATTTTCTAAAAATTGGATTTGTATTCTCTCTAATTTCATTAAGTTCTTCAATCATTTTATTCCATAATTCGGTAGTTAAACCAAATTTTTCACCAAACGCATTATTAATGGCTTCAGGATTTATTTCAGAAAGATTCCAGGCCGACAATAATATAGTAAGGGACTCTAATTTTCTTTCAAGGTGTAATGCAGAACCAATAGCAGCAACTCCGCCCAAGGAGTATCCAAGCAGATGAAATTTTATATTTTCGGTAACATTAAGTCCAAACCTTGATGGATTATTTTCAATATCATTTATTAGCTTCTTTACATCGCTTACCACTTGGGTGAAACCTCCATAGTATAAATAAGTGCCACTTTCTGTCAGTCGGCTAATGGGAGCAAATTGATTATCGCCTGTAATATCTCTGCTTCTATTAAAATGAAAAGGAAGAGGTAACATTACGGATGTAATATTTTTTTCTTTTATAACCTTTTTTGCAATTGCTTCATATCGTTCAAGATGCCTTTCCATTTTTCTTTGGTCACTTTCTACGCCCTCCAAAAATCCATTAATCATAATCAATATCTCATTACAATTTTTATTTTGATCTGCTTTCCAGATGGGAAGTTCAAAAATATTATTTCTTGAGAACTGAGTTTGAAGAAAATTATATTCAACGTGAGATTCAAACGTTATTGTTTCAAAAGAAGTTGGCATTATATTTTTTTGATGAAGGTATAAATTTGTTTAGTACAGATATACTTTTGAAAATAGAAAATAAAAAATAAGATTAGATGCTTTTATTGAAAACTCATTATGCTATAAATTGCTTGATATAAAACAGAGTTACGATTTGGAATATTCTTTATAAATAAAAGATAAAAATTTGTAATATTGGGCTTTACTTTGATATTTTTGATTACATAAAAAAAGAGCAAAATGAAAAATATTATTCTATTCTTAGTTTCTAGTTCAATCATTTTATTAAGCAGTTGCAAAAAAAACACTGCTACAATAGAATCAAATGATCAATATTATGTGAAATACGAAGTTAATAGCTCGACTATTTATACTGGAAGAAAATTAGAAGTTCTATTGCGTTCAGACAACAATCAAATAATTAAGGATACAATAAACGCTCGAAGTCCATGGGAAATGACAATTGGACCAGTTAATAGAGGTTTTAATGCAAATATTCAAGTGAATGAAATAGTAGATAATTATGGACAATTAACTTTACAGTCGCAGATTTCAATAAGCAAAAACTCAAGTGCCTTCGCATTAAAAGCATCTGATAATTCAAGCACCCCAAGAACTTCTGTACAGATTGATTATTCTATTAACTATTGATTATTACATTATAGTCACAAACTGTCAGGTTTCCATTTAATCATCTTATCAATCTCAACCCGCACGTTTTTAATTTCCGTATCAACTTTCGTTTTGAAATAAGTACACTCATACATATCAGCTACTTTTCCATCTTTTATTTCAATGATAAGGTCCATATAATTTCCGGAGTTATTCCCAACAAAAGAAAGACCCTTGCATTTATAATTACAAATCACTGAATCGCAAAAACCTTTTGTAGAGTTTAGACATGTATCGCCGGATTCGATAAATTCATTAAATGCATCTCCCAATTTACTGATGAAAATATCTTTATCCATGTCTTGATATTCAAGCGTGTCATCAAGCAATGTATCCACCATTTCAATGTCGAGTTGTTCAATAAAATGAACAACCGCCTGCGCCTGCGTTTTTAATTTAGTATTATTGTTCATTGTTGATTTGATCTTTTAAAAATTGAGTTATTAGGTAAAATGAATTTAGATTAAACTAAATTATTTTATAAATAAAAAAATCACAACAGCAGTAACAACCCCTAATAAAATCCACAATAATAAATTACTTTTTAAATTTAGTTCATTGATTTCTTCAAGGTAGGATTCCGATGAGTTACAAAGTTCTATATCTGCCATGCAGTCTGTATCTGAAGCGTATATTTCTGTAACTACTTTTCTAAAATGTTTTCTTGCTCGTCTGAAATTCTTTTTATTATAATGTTTTTGAGCTTTATTATAAACATCAACCAAATGTCCGTGTTGCATACAATTATTTTTTATTAAACTATTCCAAATTTTTTACCATCTCACAAATCAAATCAAAATATTTTTCTTTCATTTCTATCTGATGTGCGTATGTTTGGTTTTTATCTACTTGTGCGTTAAACCAAAGAATGAAATGCCTTTGTGGTGAATTTCCGGGACTACTGAATTGCACACCCTGCTGCTGTAATTTTTGAATAACCATATTAAATAGCAACACACTATCAGAAACGGGTTTGTTTGACTCCTTTTCAATTGCATTAAGTGTAAACTGATTTGTATCCAAAAATTGGTCAAATGTTTCTCTCGTTAATGGTTCAATGTTAAACTTTTTCATCTGTTTTTTAATATACTAAACTTTTACTTTTTCTGATTATTTCTATTCTGAATAATCAACAACAATCCTCCATATCAAAAGACAAATTTTCAATTTCGACAATTTTTTTCACGTCATCCTCAATAAAATAAGAAATTGAAAACCTCGGCATTTTTGAAGTGTTGTTAATCTCTTCGATTATTTTAAACTGCTTTTTATTTTGAACCTGAAATTTAAACCATATCATATCATCACTATAAATTCTTGTTCTGTCATCGCCTGGAAATTTAGGTTCTTCAAGTTTTACGAATCTGCTTTCCCTATGATAAAAATCTGTAAAAGTGATTATGCCATTCTCTCTTACTTCAATCGATTTTGAACTCAATAGATTAAATGGAAAATTAAAAACAAGCGTTTCTATTTTCTTTTTTGGTTTGAATAATTTCATGTCTGTATTTTTCTTTCACATTATTGTCACAAATTTTTTTGGATTTTTTTTGTCTCCATTTTATTCCCCAAAAAACTTTTTCCAAAACGATTTGCTTTTAGGTTTTTTCTCTTCATCAATAGGTAAATCCTCTTCATTTTCAGGTTGTTGAAAATAGTCACCAGAAACATCTTCAAAATCCCTAATTTTTTTGCTGTAATTCATTCTTGCATTTCGATCTCTCATAAACATTCTTTGCATGTCTTCTTCATTAGTTTCAAATTTCATTACGTTGTTAATAGAAATTCTAGAAGCAAATAAATCAACATCATGGTTGGCGCCGATATATGTGAACGTCCAGTTTTTTAATTTGAAATCTTCAATCATTGCTTTTATAGATTGAGCGGAATGTTCTTTGGAAGAATTTTCTTCCCCATCTGTGAGTATGGTAACCAACACATTGTAATTAGTCGGATTTTCTTTTTCAATTATCCTATTCAAATTAAAAAATGAAACCCCCATTGCATCAAAAAGAGGCGTACCTCCATTGGGTTGATAAAATTGTTCATCAATTTGTTTCAGCATTTCTATTTTCGAATTCTCGTGTATCTTTTTAAATCCGGAAGTATTAAAACTTATAAATGTAACGCTATGCTCCTGCTCTGGATATTGCAAGGCAACGCTTTTAATGGTTTGTACCACCTCGTTAAACCCATTTATAATAGTTTTTTTAATCGACTGCATAGAGCCACTTTCATCGAGGATGATTAGATTGTAAACTTTGTGTTTGTTTTCCATTTTGTTTAATTGTTTTGTTTAAATAATTTTTTTCGTTTTTATTATTAAATATTCATAACAGCTATAGCAGGTTCTTCTCCTTCAACCAATACTTTATTTATTATAGGTCGGCAATTTCTTGCGCCATCAAGCGCACCATCAAAATACATTCTGAATTTACTTTCATCCAATTCATTGTGGTATAATGGATAAACTATTTTAAATACAATCACCCTATTTTCAAAAAAGAAATTAAGTTGTCCGAAATTGTAATACTGATTTATTCTGCTTGTGATTTCTATGGTTTTGGCAACATCATCATCTCCAATTTGAGTCATAACCTCACAAGCAAATGACAAATGATTATCGTGAATATTGACAAACATATCGAAGCAGCCCTCGCTGTCTAAATCAAAACCTGTTCTGAATGATTTTTGGTCTTCAGATAACCAGTAGCGGATATTGTGTTTCTGGAAATAACCAGAAATTTTTTCAACCAAATTATTATTGTCAACAATGACAGATAAATTAGGGTTTGCAACCTCAGGTGTTTTTTCTAATTTTTCATTTCTTGTTTTCTTAGCATCCATTTTATTAATGGTCCAAACAATAAAGGCAATAAATAATAACAAAGCGATTAGTTCCATTGATTTTAGTTTTAGTTTTTTATTTTAACTGCAAGGTATTGTTGCAAAGAGTTAAGGCGTAATATTCACAAGCTTGTAATGCAAAATGAAATTGCGCTGCAGGCTTTAGTTAAGGCTAAAAACTTTAAAAAGATATTTCGTGAATTTGATACCAAAAACAAATATTAATTCAATCAGAAAATACTTCCATAGTGGTAATCCAATAACTAGAGTTGTTGAAATGATTGTATAGGCAAGAAGGCTTACTAATACTGAGAGAATGAATTTGTGTATCATCTGAATTTTATTTGGTTTAAAATTTAATCTACGTTCCATGTATTCATTGGGTCGCCTTAACCCTACTTCTACAAACCTTAATATTAGCTAGCAAACATTTAGAATTTCACAACGTTAATATCATAATCTTCTAAAATTTTCCATGGTATTTCGTCAGAAGTATTCGAGTTCCAAATTTCTTTAAAAGGAACAAATTCAATGTTCTCCGTTTTATAACTTCTTGCGAAAATTCTATTTATCTTTTTTTTGATTAGTTCAATTTGCTCATCTTCTTCCCAATTTTCATAATCGTAATGAGTTTCAGATATTCCTTTATTCCATATTCTACTTACATATTTTGAAGGAAATTTAATCCAATCGTAACCCAAAACATCATTACTATGATATTCAACCACTACATCTGAACCACCTGGTTGGTGTGATAAAGAATTTGTCCTATATTTTCTCGCAACCCAAAGCACTTCATTCGCTAATGATTTAGGAAGACCTAAGCTTACTCTTTTTATTCTGTCCATAAGATTTATATATTTTTTGTTATTAAATGTTTTATTACGCAGCCTCTCTTTGTGTGTAAAAAATTTTAGATTTCTTCCTAATTTGTTTGTAAGGGTCTTTCGCACGATAGCATGTTATCACGCAGTCCCTTCTTGTAACAACTACGGTGTTTTTCAATTTTTCTTTTTCTTTTTCAAATTCATCTGGGATTCTGTTTTCACCCAAGATGTGAAATTCAAGTCCCTGCTTTTGGATGATTTCTCCATACGCCAAGGCAAGCGATAGCCTG
>CANKLK010000095.1 GCA_947482805.1 Flavobacteriaceae bacterium | reverse complement strand
AGAACAACTATTCAAAAGTTTGACCCTTACATCAATGTTGATCCAGGAACGTTGAATCCTTATGAACACGGCGAATGTTTTGTGACTGACGATGGAGCAGAAACGGATTTAGATTTAGGTCATTATGAACGATTTTTAAATGTTCCAACGTCACAAGCCAACAACGTAACTACGGGAAGAGTTTATCTTTCGGTGATTGAAAAGGAGCGAAGAGGTGAATTTCTGGGTAAAACGGTTCAAGTTGTTCCTCATATTACAAACGAAATTAAAGAACGAATGCAATTGCTTGGTAGGTCAGGCGATTTTGATATAGTGATTACTGAAATTGGTGGAACAGTCGGCGATATTGAGTCGTTGCCTTACATTGAATCGGTGCGTCAATTGGTATGGGAGTTGGGAGAACACAATAGCATAGTGGTACATTTAACATTAATCCCTTATTTAGCTGCTGCAGGCGAATTGAAAACAAAACCAACACAACATTCCGTTAAAACATTAATGGAAAGCGGAATTCAGGCCGATATTTTGGTTTGTAGAACCGAACACGAATTATCAGATGAATTGCGTCAAAAATTGGCTTTGTTTTGCAATGTGAAAAGAGAAGCCGTGATTCAGTCTATTGATGCTTCAACGATTTATGAAGTGCCGAATTTGATGCTTGAAGAAGGTTTGGATGTTGTGGCGCTGAAAAAATTAAACTTGCCAAAAAAAGCAGCACCGGATTTGAAAAACTGGAACACTTTTCTTCACCGACTAAAACATCCTAAGCAAACAGTAAATGTTGGTTTGGTTGGGAAATATGTAGAATTGCAAGATTCCTATAAATCTATTTTGGAATCATTTATTCATGCTGGTGCGGCAAATCAAACCAAAGTAAATGTTATTTCAATTCATTCGGAATATTTGGATGCTAAAACGGCAGAAGGACAGTTAAAAGACTTAGATGGAATATTGGTAGCGCCCGGATTTGGCGGTCGCGGAATAGAGGGAAAAATAGATACGGTTCGTTATGCCCGTGAAAATAATATTCCTTTTTTCGGAATCTGTCTTGGAATGCAGATGGCTATTATCGAATATTCGAGAAACGCTTTAGGCCTAAAAGATGCAAACTCAACCGAGATGAATGAGAAAACCAAGAATCCGGTTATTTCCATTATGGAAGACCAAAAAACCATAACGGATAAAGGCGGAACAATGCGATTAGGTGCATGGAGATGCAATATAAAAACAGGAACTTTGGCGCACAAAATTTATAATAATACGAACATTACTGAACGTCACCGTCATCGTTATGAATTTAATAATAAGTATAGAGAACAATTAGAAAAAGCGGGATTAATTTGTTCGGGAATTAATCCGGAAACAGGTTTGGTAGAGATTATTGAATTGGAAAACCATCCATTTTTTATAGGAGTTCAATACCATCCAGAATATAAGAGCACGGTTGCAAATCCACACCCAATTTTCGTTAGCTTTGTGGCTGCAATGGTGAAACATAAAAATAAATAACATATCGAAATTATCCCGTAACTTCGGGAAGTCATTACTATGGAAGAAAAGAAATTTGATTTTAATACAATTATTGGTTTTGGTTTGATATTCATTATCATTATTTGGATGATGTACAACGGCCAGAAAACATCTCAAAATGAACAACTTGAAAAAGCAAGAATCACCAAAGACAGCATTCAAAAAGCAAAACAAACTGCACCAAAAAATGAAGTAGTTATTGCTTCAGATTCTACAGTTACAGATTCTGCTAAAATAAAACAATTGCAAGGAGCATTAGGAAGTTTTGCCTATTCTTCAACTTTGCCTTCTGCTAAAGAAAATTTTACCACTTTAGAGAATGAATTTGTAAGATTAAAAATAGCCAATAAAGGTGGTTATGTTGTTGAAGCCATTTTGAAAAAGTTTGAAAAATTCAAGAAAAATTCGGGACAATTAGTTGAATTGATTAAAGATAATAACGCAAGTTTCAATCTTCAATTGCAAACTAAGGAAAACAGGGTTTTAAATACAAAAGACTTGTTTTTTGAACCAACATTGACCAAAATAGGGGAAAACCAAATCCTTTCAATGAAGTTGAAAGCCGGTGTGAATGAATATTTGGAATACAAATATGTTTTGGCGCCAAACAAATATTTAGTTGATTTTGATATACAAACTCGTGGACTAAATACCATTTTAGATACATCAAAGTCAATAGATTTACAATGGGATTTGAAATCGTATCGCAATGAAAGAAGTATTTCTTATGAAAACCGTTACGCTGAAATTTATTTCGAGTATGAAGATGAAAAAATCGATTACGTTGCACAAGGAAATGATAAAGAAGAAAACCCTGAAAAGGCAACTTTTATTGCCTACAAGCAACATTTTTTTACGAGCATACTATTAACTAAAACACCATTCCAAAATGCAAAATTGTATTCGAATGACTTAGTTAAAGATGAAAAGAAAGATACCATTTTCACCAAACAATATAAAGCAACAATACCATTAGCTTTTAGTAATGGTGAGTTAGACTATAAAATGAATTGGTATTATGGACCGACTGATTATAATACCCTAAAAAATTACGATAGAAATCTTGAAAAAATTGTTCCATTAGGTTGGGGAGTTTTTGGTTGGATAAACAAATTTATTTTCATCCCGTTATTTGGATTTTTAAGTTCGTTTATGGGATTGGGAATTGCAATCATTATTTTCACAATTCTGATTAAAATTGCAATGTCACCTATTACGTTTAAATCATTCTTATCGCAAGCGAAGATGAAAGTATTGCGCCCTGAGATTACGGAAATTGGAGAAAAATTTAAAAAAGATCCAATGAAAAAACAACAGGAAACTATGAAACTTTACAATAAAGCTGGAGTAAATCCAATGGCTGGTTGTATTCCTGCATTGATACAAATTCCATTCATGTATGCGTCTTTTCAGTTTTTCCCATCGGCATTTGAATTAAGACAAAAAGGCTTTCTTTGGGCAGACGATTTATCTTCATTTGACGAAATATTCAAATTACCTATCCATATTCCTCTTTATGGAGACCACGTGAGTTTGTTTCCAATCTTGGCAGCAATAGCAATTTTCTTTTATATGAAAATGACTTCAGGCGATCAAGCAATGGCACAACCACAACAAGACGGAATGCCGGATATGGCAAAAATCATGAAAATCATGATATATGTTTCACCAGTAATGATGTTAATTTTCTTTAACAGTTATGGTTCTGGATTGAGTTTGTATAACTTTATTTCCAATTTAATTACCATTGGAATTATGTTGGTTATCAAAAAATATTTCATCGATAGCGAAAAGATTCATGCTCAAATTCAGGAAAACAAAGCCAAACCAAAAACGGAAAGTAAGTTCCAAAAGAAAATGAGAGAAATGATGGAACAAGCTGAAGCACAAAAGCAATTGAAAAACAAAAAGAAATAATAATTTTTATAATACATTTTAAAAACGCTGTTTAAAAACCTATCTTTAAACAGCGTTTTTAATTTTAGAAAGCCATGAAAGTACTAATAATTGGTCACGGAAACATGGGTAAAACATATGCCAAAAGTTTTATCAGTTCACGATTTATCAAACCGGAAGATATTTTTGTTTTCGTAAGAAACACTGATATTTCTTCCATCGAAAGTGCAATCCCAAAAACAAATTTTTCAACTTCTGTTTCTGAGAAAATTTGTGAATTCGACATAGTAATTTTAGCCGTAAAACCACAAGATTTTAGTTTTTTGGCTCAGTCAATAAAACCTTATTTAAAAGACAGTCAAATCATTTTTTCGGTCATGGCCGGAATTACAATAGCCAAATTAGAAGTTCAACTTTCCTGTTCAAAAATTGTGCGCTCAATGCCTAATATTCCAACACAAATTGGAATGGGAATGACCGTTTTTACTGCTTCTGCCAATGTTGACAGAAAAGAATTGTTTATCATTCAAAACCTAATAAACACTACGGGAAAATCGGTTTATGTAGAAAATGAAAATTTGATTGATGCTGCCACAGCCATTTCGGGAAGCGGACCAGCATATGTTTTTTATTTTATGCAATCTATGATAAAAGCGGCTGTCGATTTTGGATTTAATGAATCGGAAGCTGAGTTGTTAGTTAACCAAACTTTTATGGGCTCAGTAGCCATACAAAATAGTTATTCCTTATCCAATCATGAATGGATTGCTAAAGTAGCCTCAAAAGGTGGTACAACCGAAAGAGCTTTACAGGTTTTTGAAAAAGGTATGTTAGAAACAACTATTATCGAAGCTATAAAAGCAGCCAAAGATAGGGCACTTGAATTAGGATCATAAAAAAAGCGCAACTAGTTCTAGTTGCGCTTTCTTTTTCATAGCAATTTGAATTTACAGATTTGGCAATAATACTTTGTCAATAGCATGAACAATTCCATTTGAACATTGCACATCTGTTAGTACAATATTTTTATTTACACTAGATGCATCATCAATTACGGTACCTGTTATACTGAATGCCTGACCTTGTAAAGTTGTAATGTCTCCTGTAGGTATTGCATTTGAACGTACATTAACTCCACCAACAACATGATACAATAAGACAGCTGTTTTATCTCCTGATGACAATCCTGAATATAAATTAAGAGTGGCTGTGTCAAAAGCAGAATTTAAAGGTGCAAAAACCGTGAATGGTGAACCGGCAGTTCCGTCTAATGTGGCAGCCAAATTTTGAGTAACTAATAAACTTGTCAGTGTACTAAAATTTGGATTTGCTACAGCATGGTTTTTTATAGTTGGAATAGCGATAACATTGCCTACAACATGTATCACACCATTACTAGCATCTAAATCTGCAGTGGTTACTGTAGCTCCACCATTTGCTGATCCACCATTTATTGTTACTACACTTCCTGATTTTTGAACAAACATACTAATAGTTGGTGCATTTACAGAAGTATTAAAAGGTGATAAAGTAGAAGCATATGTGGCAGCTGGTAACTCGCCACTTTTAATTTCATCACCAATAACGTGATTTAATAATATTTTTTTAAGTACTACAGCATCTACATTTTCTACAGTCACTCCAGCACCTAGAGAAGTAAAAAATGTATTAAACGCTGCATTCGTTGGTGCAAATACTGTAAATTGTCCGCTGCCATCTAAAGTACTTACTAGATCAGTACGTTCTAATGCTCTTACTAGAATTGAGAAATCTGCATTATCTGATGCAATATCCACAATGGTTGGTTGACTTTCATTATCATCACTACATGATAATACACTTACCGCTAAAAATGCGATTCCGATAATTTTTGTTAATTTTTCCATAGTTATTTTGTTTAATGTTTAATGCAAAACTAAATTATTTTGTTTAACAAAAAATATAAAAGTTTAAACAAAATAAGTTTTATAAAAAATTTAACACTTTTGTTTAATTTGTAAATTAGCTTATTTTAATAAATCCTTAGGTTTATTAATGGTTTTTTTATTTAGTAGCATTCCCATGAGTTAAACAAAATATCATAATCAACTTAAGAAAAATGTATATGATAATAAAATGGTATTTATTTTACAGGAAACAAAATCTAGTATTCTTGCCAAATGTCATGTTGTTGTATTATGATAGTGATTGTTTTTTGAATTTAAGAAAACAATCATCGAAGCTATAAAAGAGACTAATGATAGGGCTTAAGAATTAGGGTCATAAAAAAAGCTTCTCGATTTGAGAAGCTTTTATTATTGTGAATTATTTGATAATTAAGAAGCTGGCAATAAAACAGCATCAATCACATGAATAATACCATTTGAGCATTTTACATCTCTAGCATAAACTCTTGCACTATTAATAAAAACACTTGTTTCTTCAAAGTCACCTAAATCAGTATCATATTCCGGATAGAAAGCATTTGGTGATAAAGTAACTGTAATATTTTGACCTTGTAAGGTAGCAGCTTCTTGACCATCAGATAAATCTGAAGATAAAACTCTAGCACCTAAAACATGATATTTTAAAACACTTTCTAAAACTCCAGGATTGGCAGTTTCAAATTCTTCAACAGTTAAACCTCCAAGAACTGCAGCAAATGCATCGTTAGTTGGAACAAAAACAGTGAAATCTCCTGATTCTTCAAACGTAGAAGTCAATCCAGTGATATCTAGTGCTTCTTTTAATTTACTAAATTCTGGAGTTACTTCAATAATTTTTGCAATTGAGGTAGATGGTAAGTTTTTATTTTCCTCTTCTCCACAAGAAAACGCTAGAAAAGAGATTACTACTAAAGTAAAATTTCTTAATAAATTCTTCATTTTAATTTTTTTTAAAGTTTATTCAAAAGTATAAAAATTATTTATTATTGCTAATAAAATCTTAAAATTTATTTTTTGAGAACTTTTAATGCGTCATTTGATACTAAAAATTAGATTTTTTCGTTTACTGAATAAGTTTAATTTTGAAATTTAATTACTATATTTTTACAAATAATATACAGAACAGCATGAAATACTTATTGGTAAGTTTATTAATTTCGATTTCAATTTTTGCTCAAGACATCAATAAATTAGACGAAAACGGCAAAAAAAATGGATTGTGGAAGGGCTTTCATGAAGGGTCAAAGCGACCAAGATATGAAGGTACTTTTGAGCATGGAAAAGAAATTGGCACTTTCAAATTCTATGATGATACCAAAGCGGGATCAGTAATCGCAACTAGAGAATTTAATGCAAAAGACAACTCGTGTTATACTATTTTTTATAATCAAAATAAAAATAAAGTAAGCGAAGGTAAAGTGGTTAATAAGCAATTTGAAGGCGAATGGAAATACTACCATGAAGATTTGTCTTCGATTATGACACTAGAATTATATGTAAACGGAAAATTGAATGGCATTAGAAAAGTGTTTTATAAAAGCGGAGAAATAGCAGAAGAAACTACCTACAAGGATGGAATTAAAAACGGTGAATATAAAAGTTATGCCGAAAACGGAATAGTACTCGAAGAGTCAATATATAAAAATGGTGAATATGATGGACAAGCAATCTACAGAAATGTTGATAATCAAATTGCAGCCCAAGGTCTTTTTAATAACGGCAAGAAAGTAGGCATATGGAAAATGCTTGAGAAAGGAAAATTAAAAGATGTCAACATGAACTATCAAAATATAAAATTCAAAAAACCTGAAATGCCGAATCAGGCTGATGTTAAGGTTGAGGTTAAAGATGTTGAAAAACCCAATCCAGACATTGATAATGAAATCAAAAGAAAATTGGGAAGATAAATTAGTTTGTCTAGACTTGATTTTTTTTACGGATGTTATATTATAAGATTATACAGAAATTGCGGTAACTTTGCCGCAAATTTTAGCAATAAAATGAAACGAGTTGTTGTTGGACTTTCCGGTGGAGTAGATTCGAGTGTTGCTGCTTATCTTTTAAAAGAACAAGGCTATGAGGTCATTGGTCTTTTTATGAAAAATTGGCATGATGATTCGGTCACTATTTCTAATGAATGTCCTTGGCTCGAAGACAGCAATGATGCACTTTTGGTTGCTGAAAAATTAGGAATACCTTTCCAAACTGTTGATTTAAGCAAACAATACAAAGAAAAAATCGTCGACTATATGTTCAACGAATACGAACAAGGACGAACTCCAAATCCGGATGTATTGTGCAATCGTGAAATTAAGTTTGATGTTTTTATGAAAATTGCTTTAAGTCTAGGTGCCGATTATGTGGCAACCGGACATTATTGTAGAAAAAATGAAATCAAAGTTGATGGAAAGCCAATTTATCAATTATTGGCTGGAAAAGACGGCAACAAAGACCAATCTTATTTTCTTTGTCAATTATCACAAGAGCAATTGGTTAAATCGTTATTTCCAATTGGTGAATTGACCAAACCCGAAGTTCGTGAAATAGCCATGAAATTGGATTTGGTAACTGCCGAAAAGAAAGATTCACAAGGTTTATGTTTTATTGGAAAAGTTCGTCTGCCTGAATTTTTGCAACAACAATTACAACCCAAAGAAGGTTTTATTTATGAAATTGATGCAAATAATTCTATTTACAATCAAAAACAACCCAATTTTAATTCTCTAGAAGAACAATTAATTTTTGAATCTACTTCAATTTCCTATTCACATGAAGACGGGAAAGTAGTCGGCAAACATCAAGGAGCACATTACTTTACTATTGGCCAACGAAAAGGATTGAATGTTGGCGGAACAAAAGAAGCGCTTTTCATAATAGCTACTGATGTAAAAACTAATGCAATTTATACCGGTCAAGGTACAAATCATCCGGGTTTATTCAAAAAAACATTGAAAGTGCAACCTTCAGAAGTTCATTGGATACGCGAAGATTTAGCATTGAAAAACGGAGAAACTATGCAGGTAATGGCACGTATTCGTTATCGTCAAGCTTTACAGAAGGCGGCATTATATCAATTTGAAAGTGGTTTGTATGTTTCTTTTGAAGAACCGCAATCGGCAATAACTGAAGGGCAATTCGTCGCGTGGAATATTGATGACGAATTAGTTGGTTCAGGAGTAATTTCATAAATTAGCATTCTCAATGAGTAAATGCTATGAACAAATTTTTCTTTATTGT
>CANKLK010000094.1 GCA_947482805.1 Flavobacteriaceae bacterium | reverse complement strand
TCAGAGTTTGCAATTTATTGCAAAAAATTATCCAGAACTTCATTTTGTTTTCTGTTCTTCTTCCGATTTAGATATAACTAATTTAGAAAGTTGCCAAGCAGTTTTTTTAAAAATAAAACCCAATTATTGCATAAATGCCGCAGCTTATACAGCAGTCGACAAAGCAGAAAGTGAACCAGAGAAAGCAAATTTAATCAATGTTATTGGCCCCAAAAATTTAGCTGCCGTTTGCAAAGAATTTTCATCCGTCTTACTTCATATTTCTACCGATTTTGTTTTTGATGGCGATTTTTCCAAATTGTCAACCCGAGCGCTCCCGAAGCATCGGGAGAGAGGCTATTCAGAAAACGACATCCCAAATCCAACAGGCGTTTACGGACAAACCAAATTAGACGGAGAAAAGGCAATTCAGGCAGTTTTTGAAAACTATTATATAATCAGAACATCATGGGTTTATTCTCAATTTGGGAATAATTTCATGAAAACCATGTTGCGATTGGTTTCCGAAAGAGATTCCATTTCTGTAGTGAATGACCAAATAGGAACACCAACAAATGCAGTTGATTTAGCCGAATGTTTGGTAAAAATAATTTGTCACACTGAGTTTGTCGAAGTGCAACAACCGACAACCGACAACTTTGGAGTTTACAACTTCAGCAACGAGGGACAATGTTCTTGGTATGATTTTGCCAAAGAGATTTTCAAAATCAATAAAATCGAGATAGATTTAAAACCAATTCCAACTTCTAGTTTTCCAACACCAGCCAAGAGACCAAAATACAGTGTTTTAGATAAAACTAAAATCAAGAGCACTTTTGGGTTTGAAATTAAAAATTGGGAACTAAGTTTAAAAAGAACAAACTCAATTTAAATTACTTTTCAACTTATTTTCTTCCGTTAGATTTTCTGAATATCGAATAAAACAGAGAAGGAATAAGTTAAAATATAGTATCCCATAATGTCGATAAAAGAAGTCTTCTATACAGCAAAGAATCAATACGTTAAATAAGAAAACCTTAAAAAGAAAGACATTTGATTTTAGGCAGATTTTAACGATATTGAAAAGATAAAACAAATAAATCAGCAGCCCAATGATTCCTGAAGACAGGAAAATATAAAAATAATAATTATGAGTCATGTAACTTTGATTCGTATAAAATGATGAATCATAGTTTTCTTTATAAGTATCGTTTAATTTGTTTTGCAGATTTTCAAATCCCACGCCAAACTCCCAATTTTCCTTTGCAATAGCAACAGAGCTATCAAAAATGGCTTTTCTAATGTTTGTTGAATCATAAGAAACGTTTTTGGGTTTTACGTTAAAGCTTTGGAAAAGCTCTACAAATCGATACTTTATACCAGGTGTTAAGACAGCAAGAACGAACACTAAAATTATCATTGATGAAGATAAGAATATCATTTGCTTTATTTTTAAGCCACTTCTTAAAAAGATCATCAAAATCAATGTTGAAATAAGTAAAACGATGTTTAGCCTTGTTAGTAATAGAAATGATATAATTAAAAAACTAATTATAAATATCGATTCAATGTACTTTTTTTGTTTCAAAATTAAATCAAATGAGTGTGCAGAGCAAATAACAAGAAGAGATGTATAATAAGTAGGATGTATTACAAAAAGCTTAAATTCATAATATATATAACTTCTAAAACTTGAAACATGTTGAAAAACAATAAAAAATTCTGCTATTGAATAATCATAAAAAAAGCTAATTATATATATTATTGCTATAAGTAAACAAGTTAACTTCAAAACCATCATATATAAATTAAGTTTTTGCGTATCAAAAAACTTGGAAGGTATTAACGAGAAAAAAACGGGTATTATTAAAAAGAAAAGGGAATGTTGAATGTGTTCCGCACTGATAGCAAAGTTGTCGGAAAATAAAGAACGGAAAAATATAATCCAAAAAGGAATAGTAAGAAGTAGCTTTTTGGATTCAAAAAAAGAAAAATCTTTGGCAGAAACCTTATAAATAATAACATTAATGCAGATAACTATAACAATAAAACTCGATAAACTTTCTTTTAAAATTGGGAAAACAAATAATATTGAAATTAATAAAGGGAATAATTTTAACGAAATTTTTTTCATTTTTGATGATGGTAAAAATATAAGTTTATTAGGCTAAGTGATTTTTGGAATGCTGTTGAAAACTATTTTTTATTAATTAGAGAGCAAAAAAACCAATAAAAACGGGTTCAATTTTTTGTAATCAAATATATGACATAATATAATTTATAATATATTTGCCCAATAAATTTTTATAAAATGAAAAAGCTAATTGTAATGTTTTTAGGTGGCGCTTTATTATTATCTTCTTGTGGAAAAGACAAGAAAAATGATTCAGATGTTCCTAATGAAGAAGTTGTAGCGAAAGATAATTTTTCGATTGTTCTAAATGCAATCTATGAAAAAGATGATGAACTTTCATTTGTTTACAAAAAAAATGGATATTGGGATTATGATCATCCGACTAAATATGCAGTAAAAGGGCAGCCCAACTCACAAATGGTAAATGTTCCATTTCCATTAGGAGAAAAATGCGATAATATTCAAGTAGATGTAAGTACCAATAAAGAACAAAAGGTATTAAAACTTACAGACATTTCAATATTAAACAATGGAAAAGAGATTGTGAATGGAAGAAACATGGCTTTTATAAAGTATTTCAACTTTGGAACAGCTTTTACTTGGGATGAAAAGAATTTGAGATATAATTTATTATTTGACCAAGAGTATCCTCCAAGAATAGTCGGTAGCGATGCTTTAGAAGCAATTTTAGCAAAATAAAATTACAACGAGGAGTAAAGTTCATTCCATAAATAGCCTTTTTTTTCCCAGCTGTAATTATTTAATACAAAATTTGAAAGATTTTCTCCACGAGAAAATCTTTCTTCGTTAGACCAATTTGTTGCAGCATTAATAGCGTTGGTCAGTTCTTCTAAAGTTGGATTTATCATAGTCCCGCCATTTTTGTTCCACTCTGGGTTTATACCGGTATTAAAAGTAGTAATTACAGGTGTTTTACATGCTGCAGCTTCTAAATTTACCATACCTATTGCCTCTGAATAAGAAGGTGCCACGAAAGCTTTAGCGTTTGCATATAGTTCAAATTTTGCATCACCAAAAACACCTCCTAAAAATTCAATTCGGTTTTCGAGTCCAGCTTTTCGAACTATATTTTTCAAAGCGTCTGAATAACCATTTTCAGACCCAACAATTTTAAGTTTTATTTTTTTATCTTCAATTTTGCTCATAGACTCAATTAAGATATCCAGCCCTTTTTTTGGATGTAGTCTGCTTAGAAAGAGAAGGTATTCCTCTTCAGGATTATAAGCTTTAATTTTAGGTAAATCTGAATATTTTATGAAATTCGGAATTTCAATTATATTCTTATGTTTGGTTAGTTTATAGAGATTTGCTTTTTCAAAAGGTGTAATGGCATGGATTATTTTTGCTTTGGCTAGGATTGAATTTAGAAGTAAAGCCATATATACTTTCTTCTTGGCCTGTTTGTCATTTAGGTGCCATGGCTCTAACATTCCGTGTGGTGTAATTACATAGGGCATTTTGCTTTTATTAGCAAACTTACTCGTTACATATTGGGCATGCATAAACACGCCGTGTAAATGAAGTAAGTCTTCAGGCTTTATGTTAGACTTTAGAAATGATTCCAATTCGGATGAATATCCCCAAAACTTAAATTTAGTTGAAGGAAAATGATGATGAGGATCGCTATCTTCAATTTGATTTGCCACAATACTTGAGAAGAATTTCTCATTTGCATTGAGATAATTATTAAGATTTTCTAAAACAGTCCTGACACCCCCGCTTTCTAATGTTACGCTTTCAGCAATATGATATAGTTTCTTCACAGCTTTTTCTATAATAAATTTAGTTAGGATTGATTGTCACTATTAAGTCTTTGGGCTTTATATTCTTTAAAAGAAAAGTAAAAAAGCCAAATGAAAAAGAATAATTCTGGAGGGAAGTAATGTCCATCCCGGAATAATTTCAAAAGGAAATATATATATATTCCCTGTGCCATGTAAAGCGAAGGAGATTCATAGCATTTTACTCCAATTAATAGAATGTAAATAATCAATATAAATCCGATAAGCCCAAATTCTGAAACAACCCTTGTGAATAATGAGTTAGCATCGAAAGAGTTATCAACATGGCGCCCTTGTTTTCTTAAATATTCAGGAGGCCTCATTTCTTTTAGATAGCGCTGGGTGTGCATATAATGATGACTTCCAATTCCGCTCCCTAAAGGATGATCTGTAATATTTTCTTTGGCAATGAAAATGTTACTAATTAAAACATACGAACTTAAGTTCGTGTCTTTGTCAAACTTTCCGGTATTGATAACATTTAACGAACGATATGTATCATCAACCCTTAGTTTAAAAAAAGGCAATTCATTATATGCAAAATAAAACAACACGACTACAACAGGCAGCATGCCAAAAAGATATTGTACTCTTTTTAGAGTTAAATTCGGAATTATTAATAAAAGCCCACAACCTACATAACCCAAAGAAGACCCCGACAAAATAACTGTCCCGAAGATTAACAGAAAATTTAAATATTTTTTTTCTTTAAAATAATAATAAAAGGCGGGGATTACTACTATGACATAATGTGCAGGTTCTTTAAAAATGCTGTTTAACCTTCCGTCTGCATAATTGAATCCTAAGAAATAAAAAACATATCCTATGATTGCCACATACAAACACATCTTAACATATACCTTAATGATTTCGGCTGGCTTGTATAAAGAGGTAAAATTATAATAGTAAACACCTACTATACCAATTCCCAGAATTTGGGAAGCCATATAATTATAGGGAATCCAGATAATAGTATAAGTAATGAGCCCATGAAGAAAAAAGAATATCAGTAAAAGAGCAAAGTACTTATTTAAAACTACTTGTTTAGTCTTAAATAAGAAAATATAATTGACAAAAATGATTAGATATAAAAGCTTCCAATCAATAATAAAATTGAAAAAGAAAGCTTCAGTAAATATCGCAAATACAGAGGAGTATAAAAGATAATCTTTTATTGCAATTTTCATTAATTTGTTTTTTTGTAAAGCCAAATATACGAATGATTACTATTTTGGTTGGTATATTTTATTCCGTCATATTCAAATACAGGCGTATTATAGTTTGAAATGATAACATCAATATTTGAGATGTCCTGAGGAATGCTATTAGTAATGTTTGAAACATTTATGACCACAATCTTCAAATGATCATAATAATAAGAATTTAGTAATGGATATTCCCAATCATTTAGATTTAATCCTAATTTGGATGGGTTCACATCATACAAATCTTCAATCACATCATTATATTCAATATAAAGCTGTTGCTGATTAGAAAAATATTTTTTAAAGCGATTATCTGTAATTTTTATGCTTTTAGTAAATTTAGAATTGGTAATGATAGGTCTTAAGTCATTAAAAACAAAATAAAATAAGAAACTAAGAATAACTATTGGCATACAAAAGAAAACCAGTTTTTGATATATTTTAGAAGTTTGAGCAGCAAAAACAATAACTAGCACGCTCAAAATAAAAATCGGGATATGCAAACGAGTATGCCAAGGCTGCCATTTTAAATAACCTGCGAACAAAAGTATTTGAAAAATTACAATTCCAACAATTACAAGCTCTTTTTTATTTTTAAACTTGTTTTTATAACTGCTAATTAAAATTACTGCAAACGCTATTAAAGTAAGAAAAAAAGGAATTGTATTAGGAACATAATCTTCATGTGTTGTTCCGGATCTTGCACCTTCATAGGGTGATTTAAGATAGTTTAAACGTTTATCATCAATAGAAATATTCATATTAGCATGAATGAAACGGATTAAATAATCACTAGGTTTATTAATAGGAAAGCCTAAATGAAGACCGGCATTTTTTAATAGATTTGAAAATAAAAATGAACTTCCCATAACTTCATTTGAATAGCCCTTGGCTTCTATATCATCAACATTTAGAAAACTGTGATTTATACTATAGTTTCTGGAATAGTGTGTAATATTTAAAGCCAGGATTAATAGTATTGTGGCTAAACTATACCCGAATGTTTTAAACTTTTTTTTAATCCCAATTTTATATAATACGGCGATACCAAAACAAAATAAAATTGGTATAAGGAAAAGATACGCTGTACCTTTTGTCAACATTCCTAAACCTATTGATAGCCCTAGAAATAAGTAATTCTTAAAAGAACTTTCACTTATTGCCTTTATACTAAAATACAATGTAGCAATTATAAAAAACCCACAGACAATATCATTTTTTGTGTTAGTAGATTGAAGTTCAACGGAAGGAATAGTTAAAACTAACACTATTGCCAACATTTTTAAAAAACGTGGCGCTTTAAAGAATTCTAAAATGCTATAAACTAGAAATAAAACATTAACTAAAAAAAATAGCTGAACGCTATTTGATAAATAATCATTTCCATTTAACAAGTTTAAATTCAAAATAAAATATTCGTTGAACGGAGGTTGATATAAATGCCTTAATATATGTGTTGGATAATAAGCCACAGATTCATTACTCAACCAATACATTATTCTTGACATATGGTATGTAAGTGAATCCCAGTTATTTGGCGGATAAATAATTCCCTGAATAAACAACAATAGAATAAAAAGAACCACAGTGCCAATTACAATCTTTTCTTTGTAGACTAAAGATTTATAAAAATCATTGATTTTATTTCGGTTAAAATTTAAAACAGAAAGCGTTATTGCCCTGTTTTTTAATACAAGGAAAATCAATATTAAACAAAGTACTGACCAACTTACTGAAACAAAAGTTAAATTAAGGCATTTAAAATAACTTAATAATTCGGTCAGAGTAACTATAAAAGTCGATAAAAATAAAGTGGCAATAACCGCAGACAACAATAAATTTTGTTTTGGTTTATACTTTAAAATTGTAGCCAGTAAAAGGAAATAGCAGACATAAACCATCATATCGAAGGAGTTGATTTAAAAGATCTTCTTAACTATATTTGGCACAAGTAAACATGCTTTTACAAGATGATTTTCACTTTTATAATTTAAATAAACCATAATCAGGATAAAATAAATATCTATAAATTAGTCTTTCCTTCCAATTTCCCCTTTTTCATAATTTGTTCCCTCGTTGTAAGCTGGTATAATAATAGACAACTTTTATATTTTGGATTAAATTATTTATAAAAAACACCTTCTACTTCCATTAGTTTTCCTGAAATTTTATCATAGATCCCACTTTCAATTGTCGCAAGTTTAAAATCAAGACTGTTCAATTTTGATGTTATCTCTAGAAAAGTCATTGCGCCATCATAGGAAGGAATTAGTGCCATTTCCAATTGAATCCCTAAGATTTTTTTAAGTGATTCTTTAGCGCCATCCAAAATAAAGCTTTCATAACCCTGCGTATCCATTTTCAGATAAATATTTTGCCCCTCAACATTCAGAGTGTTAAAGATTGAGTCTAGTTTTTTGATATCGACTTCCTCTTTTTTTATAAAAGAAGTGTTCGGTCCACCTTGTTTTAATTCTGGTAAACTTTCCAGTAAAGAACTGCTCACAGAGTTTTTAGAAATATTGATAGTCGCTTTTCCATCGCGCTCACCTAATGAACAATGATGAATTTCCCAGTTAGGATCGTTTTTTGCAGTTTTACTTAGCTTTTCAAACGCTTCTGATGTTGGCTCAAAGGAAATGATACGGCCTTTGTATCCAATGTTCCTCATATCGCTCCCATATTGGCCAATATTAGCACCTAAATCTATAATTACATTGATATTAAAGTGTTTAAGAAGTTTTATTCTTCGATCAAGTTCAGGAGTAGGATATTTGATAATTTCTAACCTTAGGAGAGCATTAAATTTACGTTTAATACTAAGTAAAAAACGCTTGTTTTTGTATAAGAAATTATTCATTTGAGGGTATTTTTTTAATTATGTTGTAACACTCAAGTGGTATAAAAATGACCCAAATTAGTAATATAATAACCGTAGAGATTACTACGCTATTAATACCAAAATCAAGACGTATAAATAAATAGGATAGCGGAATTTTTAAAAACACACTTAAAAGTAAAAGGATAATATATTTATTTAATTTTCCGATTCCATTTAAGAAGAACGTATAAAAAGTAACAAAAACACGAAAAGTGGTTGCTGCTGCAGTATAGAATATTAACCCACTTGGCAAAGTAATTTTATCTTTTATCCAAATAGAAATAACAAAGGGGCACATCAGTGAGATAACCACAATAAACAAAAAAATGATTATGAATAAAAGATTAAATCTTCTGAATGAGGAAAGCAAAACCGCTTTGTTATTCTCCACATAATTCTTAGCAAACATTGACCATAATGGAGAAAGTGTAGCAAGCAAAATCATTATCGGAAACTGAAAATACTTGTTTACTATCTCATAAGGCACAATGTCTTTTGGACCAAAAACATTGGAAAGTATATAATTATCAGAAGAAAAAACAAACAACAAACCAACTTGAATTATCATGTATTTAGTTCCAAGGATAATAATTTCTTTTAAAAATTCTTTCGAAGTTTTAACCGTAGTCTTGAGGTTTAG
>CANKLK010000093.1 GCA_947482805.1 Flavobacteriaceae bacterium | reverse complement strand
AATTGGTCACCGGTTATTTTTTTGGCAACATACAATTCATTGATTTTTTGAAACATCAACATTGCGACTTGATTAGGTTTGTGTTTGTGATGGTCGATTTCCAAATCTAAATCTTCAAAAAGTTGTTTGGCTGTATCTTCGTTTTTTAAATGTTTTTGCAATACATTAGCATAACTCGGAATGATTTTTCTAAAAAACTTTTTATCATTTTCATCTTCCAAAATAGCGCATAATTTTATGGAAAAGTTACGACTGTTGTTAACCAAACTTCCCCAGAGTTTTCGTCCTTCCCACCAACGATCATATGCAGTATTGGTTCTGAAAACTAACAATAACGAAATGACGAAACCCAACATTCCGTGCATAATCGTTATGTTTTTAACATAGCTATTTTCGGCTAATTTCCAATATTCCACTTCAGCATAACCAATAATCGCTGCGTAAACTCCAATCGCAAACATTATTGGAAGCAATGTTCTAAAGGTTTCGGCTTTGTGAAAACGGAAAATAAAGGTAAACCAGTCTTTAGTGTTGTAAGATATCATTGTCTTGTCTTTTTTATGTTTAACTAATATAATTCCAAATATTCTTCTTTTTTGAAAGTTCTATAAAAACACTTCTTAGAGTTTGGTGTTCAGGCAAAGTCATTGATGGGTCTTTTTTCAAAAGTTTCAAAGCTTCATTTCGAGCAACCAAAAGAATGTCTTTATCTCTGACCAAATCGGCAATTTGAAGTTGCAAAACGCCGCTTTGTTGTTTGCCCATAATGTCGCCCGGACCACGAAGTTTTAAGTCGACTTCTGCAATTTCAAAACCATCATTAGTTTGACACATAGTTTCCAAACGAATTTTACTGTCGTTGGATAATTTAAATGAGGTCATCAAAATGCAATAACTCTGTTCGGCGCCACGACCCACACGACCACGCAGCTGATGAAGTTGAGATAGACCAAATCGTTCCGCACTTTCAATAATCATTACGCTCGCATTTGGAATATTTACACCGACTTCAATCACCGTAGTGGCAACCATAATATTGGTTTTACCTTCAGCGAATCGTTTCATTTCGGTATCTTTTTCTGCAGGTTTCATTTTGCCGTGAACGATGGAAATGCTGTATTGAGGCAAAGGGAAATCTCTCGAAATACTCTCATAACCATCCATCAAATCCTTGTAATCCATGGTTTCACTTTCTTGGATTAATGGGTAAACAATATAGATTTGTCTTCCTTTGGCAATTTCATCTTTAATAAATTTCCAAACTTTTAAACGATTACTATCATAACGATGCACGGTTTGTATTGGTTTTCGTCCTGGTGGTAATTCGTCAATCACCGAAATGTCTAAATCACCATACAAACTCATGGCTAATGTTCTTGGTATTGGTGTTGCGGTCATTACCAAAATATGTGGCGGGATATCATTTTTTTTCCACAATTTGCTTCTTTGTTCTACGCCAAATCGATGCTGTTCATCAATAATTGCTAAACCCAAATTATGAAATTGCACTTTGTCCTCGAGCAAAGCATGTGTGCCAATAAGTATGTGAAGACTTCCATTTTCTAATTCTTCGTGGATGATTTTTCTATCTGCAGTTTTGGTTGAACCAGTTAGTATTTTTATATTGATATTTAGATGTTTAGCTAATTCTATTAAACCATTAAAATGTTGGTTTGCCAAAATTTCTGTAGGAGCCATCAAACAACTTTGAAATCCATTATCTAACGCAATGAGCATGGCCATTAGCGCAACAATTGTTTTTCCGGAACCAACATCGCCTTGTAATAATCGGTTCATTTGGGCATTGGTACCCATGTCATTTCTTATTTCTTTAAGTACTTTTTTTTGCGCATTCGTCAACTCAAATGGCAAATGATTTTGGAAGAAATTATTAAAATTATCACCCACAACCGTAAACGGGTGTCCTTTGATTTTATGTTTTCGAACAAGGTTCTTGGTAATCAATTGCAGTTGTATAAAGAACAATTCTTCAAATTTCAATCGGAATTGCGCTTTGGACAAAAGCTCCTGACTTTTTGGAAAATGAATGTTGAACAATGCAGCGTTCTTTGGAATTAGTTTCAATTCATTTAAAAGATAATTCGGCAAAGTTTCCACGAATTTAGCCTGTGTTTCTAAAAATAATTGCTGCATCATTTTATTGACAACTCTATTTGAAATTCCTCTATTTGTCAAGATTTCTGTAGATGGATATATCGGCTGCATAGCTGAGCGCAAACTTTGTTCATGTTCGGCAAGCAATTCCATTTCGGGATGTGCCATGTTGAAAATGTTGCCAAACGAAGTTACTTTTCCGAAAATCACATACGGAACATTGAGTTTTAAACTGTCGCGAATCCATTTGTGTCCCTGAAACCAAACAAGTTCTAGTTCGCTAGTTTCATCCACGAAAGTGGCCACCAATCGTTTTTTGGCTTTGCCAAATTCAACTGTTTTGATGTGAATGATTTTGCCAATGATTTGCACTTCGCTATCATTTTTTTGTAACTCGTTGATTTTGTAATAACGAGTTCTGTCGATGTAGCGGTTCGGGTAAAAATTAACTAAATCTTCATAACGATGGATGTTTAGTTCCTTGCGCAGCAATTCCCCACGTTGTGGTCCAACGCCTTTTAAGTATTCAATGGGAGTTTGCAGTAGCGAGTTTGACATTGTTAAGATAATAGATGATAGAGAGATAGATGATAGACTGTCTTTCAGCTTTTCGTCTTTCATCTCTTTGTCTTTTACTAAAGCGAAGATAGTTTTTTAATTTGAAAATTTGAAAATGAGACAATTTGAAAATGATTATATTCGTATAAAATAATGAAACCTCATGCGCTTTTCTATACTTCTTCTTTTTACCATTTTTACTTTTGGACAACAAACTTTTAAAGTGGATTTTAAAACTGTTACAGGAAATATTATTGTAAATGAAATGGATAAAAAAGTTTCAGGTACTGTTAACTATTTATTTGAAGTGAATAAAGCCATCGATACTATTAAAATAGATGCGCAGAAGATGATTGTAAACAATGTTAAAATCAACAACAAAACTGTAAAATTCACCAACACTGGAAAAACACTAAATCTTTTTGAAGGCTATAAAATAGGGAAAAATACAGTTGCTTTTAACTACGAAGCTACTCCAAAACAAACCATGTATTTTAATGGGATTTTTGGAAATCAGATTTGGACACAAGGTCAAGGAAAATATACGAGTCATTGGTTTCCGAGTTTTGATGATGCGAATGAAAAGGTAATTTTTAATTTGAATATCCAGTCATTTGAAAAATCAGTTGGTATTTATAGTAATCGTGTAATTATTTCTAATGGAGTTTTAAAGGATATTGTAAAATTTGGTGGTCGTGAAATTTGGAAATACGAAATGAAAAAGCCTATGAGTTCCTATTTGTTGGCTATTGCAATTGGAGATTATGTTAATAAGACAGTTGCTTCTAAATCACACATTCCGTTGCAACTATTTATTCAACCCAAAGACACCGCTAAGTTTGAACCAACCTATCGCTATTCAAAACAAATCTTTGATTATTTTGAAAAAGAAATAGGAGTGAAGTATCCATGGCAAATTTATAAGCAAGTTCCGGTGGAAGATTTTTTGTATGCCGGAATGGAGAATACCAGTTGTACTCTTTTTGCCCAAGATTATGTAATTGATGACATTGGTTTTAATGATCGAAATTATGTAAATGTCAATGCACATGAGTTAGCTCATCAATGGTTTGGCAATTTGGTTACCGCAAAATCGGGAAAACATCATTGGTTGCAGGAAGGTTTTGCTACTTATTTTGCTTTATTAGCGGAGCGACAGATTTTTGGCGATGATTATTTTTACCATCAGTTGTATAGAAGTTCTTTGCAATTGCGAAATGCTGCAAAAATAGATACGATTCCAGTTTTGAATGAGAAAGCAAGTTCGTTTTCATTTTATCAAAAAGGTGCTTGGGCATTGCACATAATTCGAGAAACTATTGGACCAAAAATGTTTCAGAAAGCAATTACAAACTATTTAAAAAAATACCAATATAAAAATGCAGAAACCGATGATTTCCTTGCAGAAGTTAGAAAAGTATCCAATTTTGACACCGAAACATTTAAGAAAGTTTGGTTAGAAGAGTATCATTTCAGAAGTGATGAAGCCAATGACTTGTTGAAGAAAAATGAATTCATCCGAACACTTTTTGAAACCCAGAAAATGCGTTTAAATCCATTCGTAGAGAATAAAGAAAGATTTGCAGCATTACTGCAGTCCAATGTTTTTTATCCTGTGAAAACGGAGATTATGTATCAGATAAAAGATATTTCATTCAAAGACAAAAAAGAATTACTGCTTTTGGCGTTACAGACAAATGATGTAAAAGTGCGTCAATCTGTGGCTGAGTTTACCGATGAAATTCCGTTAGAGTTCAAAACTAATTATGAAACATTATTAGATGATATTTCTTATGATACTAGAGAAATTGCATTTATGAATTTATGGAAAAATTTTCCGGAAAGCAGGACTGTTTATTTAGCTAAAGCTGAGAAATGGATTGGCGGTAACGATAAAAGTTTGCGGTCATTATTTTTGACTTTTTCCATCGAAAATCAAAGCCCTGAAAAAGAGAAGTATTATAATGAGTTGGTTGATTACACTTCACCAAAATATGAAAGTTCTATTCGTCAAAATGCCATTGTCAATGCATTAGCCATTAATGAAAATGATCCAATAGTGTTGAAAAATTTGGTCAATGCTACGACACATTTCAAATGGCAGTTTACAAAATTTGCTCGCGATAAAATCAGAGAGTTATTGGTTGGCGGTGCAAAACCTCAATTTCAAATGATATATCAAACGCTTTCTGAAAAGGAAAAGACACAATTAGATAAACTTTTAGAAGAAAAGAAATGAGAGCATTAGTAATTTCCGGCGGTGGCAGTAAAGGCGCATTTGGAGGCGGTGTAGCACAGTATTTACTTCAGGAAAAAGAATATAAATATGATATACTTATAGGAAGCTCTACAGGAAGTTTGCTTATTCCGCATTTGGCTTTGGGTGAAGTTGATAAAATTTACAGCATTTATACCAATGTTGATATGAGCAAAATTTTCGACATTAATCCCTTTGTTGTAAAGCATAAGGATGGCGTTGAAGTTGTTTCCATAAACCATTTTAATGTGATTTTACAATTTTTAAAAGGGAAAAGAACTTTTGGCGAAAGCTACAAGTTGCGAAAATACATCAGGGATAACTTTACTTTAAAGGAGTTTACCCAATTAAAAGCATTAGGTTGTGATATAGTGGTTACTGTTACTAATTTGTCTAAAAACGAAGTAGAGTATAAGTCGATTAAAGATTTTGAATACAATGAATTTTGTGATTGGATTTGGATTTCCTGCAATTACATTCCTTTTATGAGTTTGGTTAAAAAGAACAATTATGAATATGGCGATGGCGGATTTTCGAGTTTGGTTCCCATAAGAGAAGCTATAAATCGTGGCGCCACCGAAGTTGATGTGGTGATATTAGAAACCGAAATGCAGGTTTCTACTAAAAGTATTGGCAAAAATCCATTTTCTTTGATGATTGATTTGTTTCAAACGTTGCTAATCCAAGTTGAAAAACATGATATAACCATTGGAAAATTATCAGCTAAAAATAAAAATGTAAAACTCAATTTATACTACACACCAACACAGCTTACTAATAATGCTTTGATTTTTAATAAAGAAAAAATGAAACAATGGTGGCATCAAGGGTATGAATATATCAAAAACAAAAGCGAATTGATGAGTGATAATTTGCAGTGATTGGTTTTCCTAAATTAAATTTATTCAACGAGATAAGCTAATTAGTTTATTACACTATGTATATTTTAGTTAGTGGTTTATTATTCGTTACTTAAAATGTACACTTTTTGCCTACTTTTTATTTATAGCATTACTTTATTTTAGTTAATAAATAAAAGAAATGTTAGTAAAAGTTTTTGGAAGTGCTGTTTTTGGAGTGGAAGCCACTACAATTACCGTAGAAGTAAACATCGATAAAGGTGTTGGTTATCATTTGGTTGGTTTGCCCGACAATGCCATTAAAGAAAGTAGCTATCGTATTGCGGCTGCGTTGAAAAATAATGGTTATAGTTTACCGGGAAAAAAAATCACAATAAACATGGCGCCTGCCGATTTGAGAAAAGAAGGTTCTGCCTATGATTTGACATTAGCAATAGGTATTCTGGCAGCTTCTGGCCAAATAAGAGCCGATGAGGTTGCCCAATATTTAATCATGGGAGAGTTATCGCTAGATGGTGGTTTGCAACCTATAAAAGGGGCTCTTTCTATTGCTATCAAGGCCAAAGAAGAAGGTTTTAAAGGTTTCTTTCTTCCTATACAAAATGTGAAAGAAGCTGCGATTGTTGAAGGTTTAGACGTTTATGGCATTGAAAATGTGTTGCAGGTTATAGATTTTTTTGAAGGCAATGGCACTTTAGAACCAACGATTATTGACACTAGAGAGGAGTTTAATAAAACATTAGATTTTCCTGAATTTGACTTTTCCGATGTCAAAGGTCAGGAAAGCATCAAACGCTGCATGGAAATTGCTGCAGCTGGAGGACATAATATTATTTTGATTGGTCCGCCGGGTTCCGGAAAAACAATGTTAGCTAAGCGATTGCCCAGCATTTTACCACCAATGACTATGCATGAAGCATTAGAAACTACCAAAATCCATAGCGTAGCCGGAAAAGTAAAAGACACCGGATTGATGAACCAGCGACCTTTTAGAAGTCCGCATCATACTGCTTCATCTGTTTCCTTAGTTGGCGGCGGAAGTTATCCACAACCGGGAGAAATTTCATTGGCGCATAATGGTGTTTTGTTTTTGGATGAATTGCCTGAGTTTAAACGTGAAGTATTGGAAGTGATGCGCCAACCTTTGGAAGACCGAGAAGTAACGATTTCGAGAGCCAAATTCACAATTACATATCCATCCTCTTTTATGTTAGTGGCAAGTATGAATCCGAGTCCGAGTGGTTTTTTTAATGATAGTGATTCGCCTGTAAGTTCTTCTCCAGCTGAAATGCAACGTTATTTGAGTAAAATTTCCGGACCATTATTAGACCGTATCGACATTCATATTGAAGTTACGCCGGTTCCTTTCGACAAACTTACTGAAACCCGAAAAGGCGAGAGCAGCATTGAGATTAGAAAGCGGGTAACATCTGCCAGAGAAATTCAGTCAAAGCGTTTTTTTGCCTTTGAAAGCATCCACTATAATGCACAAATGAGTACCAAGCAAATTCGCGAGTTTTGCGCCTTGGATGAAATTTCATTACAACTTTTAAAAACGGCTATGGAGCGTTTAAATCTATCTGCAAGAGCTTTTGACAGAATCCTGAAAGTGTCGAGAACAATTGCTGATTTAGAAGATTCGGAAATTGTAAATTCCTATCATATTGCAGAAGCTATTCAATATAGAAGTTTGGATAGAGAGGGTTGGTTAGGATAAAATAGTGTTCAGAGTTCAGTCTCAGTTTGCAGAACTATTTAACTATAAACGGAATAGTACGACTGTTAACTGAACTTATAATATCTCGCCCCAATTAATAACGGATTCTCTTTCTCAATACTGTCTATATAAAATTCATTTTTTGGAGTAATGACGGATCGCTTTAATTCTTTTTTATGTAATCTTTCATAAGTGATAAAGTCAATAGCGGTAGAGTTTTCCAATGTTTCAAAAAGAGTTACTTTTTCAATTTGAGTTTTCCAATTTTCGGAAACTTCAGCTTCAAAGACTTTCGATTTGGAGCCACTCCCGTATGCAACGAAACCAAATTTGGCATTGGTCAAATTTGATTTTTCTCGAAAATGATGACACAGAGTAGAAAGTAATCCTAAGTAAATGGAACCGGTATAAATATTACCCACTTGCCCCGAAGCGATTTCAGATGGATAGATTTTTTCATTTACAATCGCTAAATATTCTGGACTTTTAGTTAATGCTTTGATTTTGTCTTTGTTAGTTTCACCTAATTGATTTTCTAATAGCTCCGGATTTTCTTTGGCGAAAATCTCAATAAAAGTGCGGCGTCCTTGAAAGCAATAGGGAAGATGCATCAGTATGTTTGTCCAGTTTTCATATACTTTTCCAGTTTGATTGCTTTCGGATTTATAATGTTCGTAAGCTTCACAAATCCGGTTAATATAGCACTGATTAGAATACTGTCCGTCAAAAACAGGCTGCTCTTTATAAATGCTAATTTCACTTTCTAGAACACCATTCCATTCAGGATTATTTTTTAATTGTAGAGTTTCTTCTTTTGAAATATATCTTCTCGGTTTGAAAAAATCAAATACACCTTCAGCTGCAATTCCTACTTCATTTGAAAAGCTTAAAATTCTTGGATTTGAACTAATTAGCATGGCAATTGAACCTGCGCCTTGAGTGTATTCTCCAGTAGAATTTAAATCGTATTTAGCGTTATCAGAAGCAATAACAATTGCTTTTTTAGTTGGGTTTAAACGAATATAATCTAGGCAATTTTGCATGGCATCAATCGCACCAATGCAGGCAAAGGTCAAATCGACTACGTCACAATTTCTGAAACTTGCTTCGCCAAAAAGCATTTCCAAATTTGACAAAACATAAGATGCAACTGGCTTTGAACTGTCAATGCCACTTTCTGTTCCTAAATAAACTCTGTTGATTTCAGATGGATTTAAATTTTCCTGTTGTATAAGTTTGAGAGCAGCATTTGAAGCCATAGTTACCACATCCTGATGTACATCTATAAAACTCATTTT
>CANKLK010000092.1 GCA_947482805.1 Flavobacteriaceae bacterium | reverse complement strand
ACTTTTAGTATATTCGGATATGACTTCTTTTAAATAACTTCTATTGTAGAAATAAAACAGTATAAAGAATGGAAAACCGGCTGCTATGACTAAGTATACATTTAAATCTACTTTCTTACCCATAATTGTTCCTATTTCATCTAATAGCTTTTGCGACTTAATCAATACTGAGTAGAAAATTACGGCAATAACCATAACAATAATAATCGAAACAATAGTCTCTGGCTTTCCAAGAAAAGATATTCCCAGCAAGATCAGATAGACAAAAAATGTTATTCTACTATAGATTTTATATTGTTTATGGAGTTCTTCTACTTTGCTATAATCCACATCATAAAGGTTATTATGGAGTAATAATTCCTCTTGCGTTTCTGATTGCACTTCCGTTTTGGCTGGCACAAATCTATTGTAAATGTCGGTTATCCAATCAAAACTAATACTAAATCCTTTATCATCAGTAGCTCTTTTGGTTAGTATTATTGCTAAAGGAGTCAGAACAAAGGAAGACATCCAACAGCCTAGGAAAGGCGTTAGCTCATCCTGTTGTGCTACTTTTTTTCCAAAGGTATTGATGAAGTGAAATATGATAAAAATAAGTATAGCAAATACAATGGGCAATCCTAATCCGCCTTTTCGAATTATTGCACCCAAAGGCGCACCAATAAAGAACATTAATAAACAAGCAAAAGCAATTACGAATTTGTCATAAAATGCAATCAAATGCAGATTGATATTCTTTTGTTTGTCATCCAGTTCAAAGTTTGAACTTTCCAAAGCAAAGTTAGTCGCATCAATATTGCTGCTCGCAACCCTTAGCATTTGTTCTTTATCACTCTGAGGGAAACCGTCTAAGATGTTGTCCGTATTAAGTTTGACAAAATTAGTACTGCTTGTATAATTTGAATTGGTCATTGACGAGCGCAAGCTTATGTTCTCAACAATAGAAACCAAATCTTTATTGTAATTTTTCTGTAAGGAATCAAGAGTGAATTTTAGTTCGCCTACAGTAAGCATTGTATTAGTATTGGTAATTTGTTCTTCGTCAAAATTAGCACTGTTTAGTTTTGACAAGTCAATATTAATAACATAGGTTTTGAATTCACTTTTGGCAAAGGGAACTTTATTGCGTTCTTCAAATTTTTTTGGAATAATGTCTTCATAATAATTTCCGTCTTTCAAAACTAATTTTAGGATGTTTGAATTTTCATTGCTTATTAATTCACCTTTTTTAGCTTTAATAACGGTATTACTTCCTGCGCTAGTGTTGGATAATTTATGAATAGTAACACCACTGAGGTATCTGCCATTATCACCAGATTTTTTCTCAACCTTAATATTATAATTTCCAACTTGACTGAATTGTCCTTCGGCAATTGCCATTGCAGGTTTTACCTGAGCTATATTTCTGCGGAAGTTGATAAACTTATATTCGGCATATGGAATTACATTATTAGCAAAAAAAAAGGCAACAATACTAAGAATAGTAATAAAGTAAACTAAGGTTCGCATCGAACGCTGCAACGATATTCCTGAAGATTTCATTGCGGCAAATTCATAATTCTCGGCAAAACTTCCAAAAGTCATTATTGAAGCCAATAAAACGGATAATGGTAATACAAGTGGAATAATACTTGGCATTTTGAACAAAAGGAACTTCAAAATCATTATGAAGTCTAAGTCCTTACCAGCCAATTCAGAAATAAATAGCCAAACTACTTGTAGAACGAATATGAAAAAAAGAATTACAAATACCGTAGCAAATGTAATGAGGAAGGATTTTAATAAGTACTTGTCAAGTATTTTCACCCGAAATTAATCTAGTTTATTGATGTAGTAATTTGGATATTTACTGGACACAAAGGTAAACTGATTTTTTGATAATGGCTGATTGGTTTTAAAAGAATTAACAGTAAGGGTAGTTTTCGTTCCGTTTTTACCCATTTCAATCACATTGTAAATGTTTTTAGTTTGGGAATCAATGCCTAACAAGATTTCTTTTCGTTGGTCTTTGGCATTTGTTGGTACTAACTTAATGTACTGTATTTTTCTTCCTTTTACATCCTGAAGAATATCCCAGCTGAATTTATAACCACTGTTAAAAAAGGTAAGCATTTTTGATGGTGTAACCGCGTTGTCATCTTTTTCAGTTAAGCTAGAAACGGTAACTTCTTCGTCTTCAGGGACTATGGTATAGCTTTTTTTACCATCATATATTTTGGTAACACCCATAAAATTCAACACATATTTATTGTCTTGAATAATAACATTGCCTTTACTTTCTTTATTGATATTCTCTTTGTAATTGTTCAGAGTGTATTTGAAATCGATGATGATATTGTCGTAGGATTTAATCTTAGTTGTTACTTGGTCTAACAACTCTTTTGCTTTTTTATCTTGAGCATTAGTAGTAAAAGTTACAAAAAGTAAAATAACAATTGATGCTATTTTTTTCATTTTAATCATTGTTTTGTTCATTAGTAAAGAATTGGTCTAACGAAGCTAAATCAGGAATGTTAACACTTCTGGCTTTGCTTCCTTCAAATGGACCTACAACTCCGGCAGCTTCTAATTGATCAATCAATCGACCGGCACGGTTGTAGCCTAATTTTAGCTTCCTTTGCAATAATGATGCCGAACCCTGCTGTGCTGTTACAATTATTTCTGCTGCTTCTCTAAACAAACTATCTCTTTCGGATATATCAAACTCTAAATTTACACTACTACCTTCTTCACCAACATATTCCGGTAATAAGTAAGCACTAGCATAGGCTTTTTGTGAACCAATATAATCAACAATTTTTTCTACTTCTGGAGTGTCTACAAATGCACATTGTACTCGCACTAAATCATTTCCATTGGAATATAATAAATCGCCACGACCTATTAATTGGTCAGCTCCTTGAGTATCTAATATTGTTCTTGAATCTATTTTAGAAGTAACTCTAAAAGCAATTCGAGCCGGAAAATTTGCTTTTATAATCCCTGTAATTACATTCACTGATGGTCGTTGGGTAGCAATGATCAAATGAATTCCGATAGCACGTGCCAACTGAGCCAAACGGGCAATTGGCGTTTCTACTTCTTTACCGGCAGTCATAATCAAATCGGCAAATTCATCAACTACCAAAATGATATAAGGAAGGAAACGATGTCCGTTTTCAGGATTTAATTTTCGAGCTTTGAACTTGTCATTATATTCTTTTATATTTCTAACCATCGCATCTTTCAATAAAGAATACCGGTTATCCATTTCAATACACAATGAATTTAAAGTAAGGATTACTTTGGTGTTATCGGTAATGATGGCATCACTATCATCAGGAAGTTTTGCTAAATAATGACGTTCGATTTTATTAAAAAGAGTTAATTCCACTTTCTTTGGATCAACCAATACAAATTTAACCTCCGCAGGATGTTTTTTGTATAACAAGGAAGTCAATACAGCATTCAATCCAACAGATTTTCCTTGACCGGTAGCACCAGCCATCAAAAGGTGTGGCATTTTTGCCAAGTCAACCACAAAGGTTTCGTTAGAAATTGTTTTACCTAAAGCAATTGGTAATTCCATTTCAGCTTCCTGAAACTTGGCCGAAGAAATCACTGTTTTCATTGGAACCATCGTCGGATTCTTGTTAGGCACTTCAATACCAATCGTTCCTTTTCCGGGAATAGGAGCAATGATACGAATACCTAAAGCGGCCAGTGACAAAGCAATATCGTCTTCCAGACTTTTAATTTTGGAAATACGAATTCCTGCTTCTGGCACAATTTCATATAGTGTTACCGAAGGACCAACGGTAGCTTTGATTTGTGCTATATCAATTTTGTAGTTTTTCAATGTTTCTACAATTCGATTTTTGTTTTCTTCTAACTCTTCCTGATTGATTGTAATGCCGACTGAAGTATATTCTTTTAGCAAATCAATAGTTGGAAATTTATAGTTGGATAATTCTAAGGTCGGATCAAATTCACCAAAGTCGGCTACCAATTTAGCTGCTAAATTTTCTTCAATGACATCTTCATCTGCCGCTTGTTCAATTACAAAAACTTCATCATTAGTTGTTATAATCTCTGGTTCTGGTTCGGGCGTTTTAATTGTTGGTTCCAAATTAATTTCGGAAGCATTTTCAATTGTTGGCTTTAAGGCTTCTTTATTGATTTCGAATTGAGAAGGTTTTAAAGTGGGTTCTTCCAACCCTTCATCTTCCTTAACCGCAAATTCTTCTAGATTGTAATCAGCTCCATTTTCGGCTACGGTTAATTCGTTTAAATTATCCTTAATGTCCTTGTGCTTTTTTTCGAAGAACGTTTTAAGCGCATCAGGAGAAATTTTGATTTTGAAAATTAAATAGATAACAATCGCAAATATGATTCCGAGTAGTGTTCCTGTTTTTCCTATATAATCCTGTATGAATTGATTGATTTCATAGCCAATTGTTCCTCCTAATTCTGGAATAGTAGTAGCAAAAAAGCCAAATGTTATCGACAATACTATTATTGCAAACAAATCCCAAAACCAGGTATTTTTTAGTTTCTTGATAGGCAAATCTAAAAGTAAATAGACACCACTTAAAAAGAAAAGTTTTACAAATAAAAAGGATGCAACACCAAAACCTCGGTATATAAATAAATCGGCTATGTAGGCGCCAAGCTTACCAAACCAGTTTTCTACATTTTCGCTTCTGTCTGTTAACGAATCAACAGCACTTTGATCGGCTTGACCATAACCAACACCTTTATCAGATACAAAAAATGAAATAAAGGAAACCAAAAATGCAATTGACAACAAAATCAAAAGAAAGCCAAACAACATTCGGTATTGCTTTTTGGTCTTTAAAATTTTAATATCCGATTGAGGATTTTTTTCTTTAGATTCTTTTTTTACTGTTTTTGCCATAGGTTAATTGTAATCGCTATAAAAATAGAAATTTAATCGAATGATTATAGAAATTTAGGGACATATATTAATAATCCTATAGCCATTGCTGCCATAGCCGCAAACATAACAGCACCTGCAGCAATATCTTTAATGAATCCTATGCGGTCATGAAATTCGGGATGTATAAAATCAGCGATTTTTTCAACAGCCGTATTTAAACTTTCTATTCCTAATACCAAACCAAAAGCCAGGATTTGCATCATCCATTCATAACGGTCAATTTCAAAATAAAAACCAGCAATAATCATTAGCAGTGCCAAAGAGGATTGCACCATAACACTATGTTCAGTAGTAACGAGTTTGAAAGCACCTTTTAAAGCAAAACCAATACTTTTTAATCGCCCTGAAAAGAATGAATTGTCTTTTTGAAATTTCATTATTCTTTTATTACAATGCAGCTAAAGCATTTTCGTAGTTTGGTTCATCAGCAATTTCCGGAACTTGCTCTGTATATTTTACCACGCCATTTTCATCTAAAACAATTACAACTCTGGAATGTAGTCCAGCCAAAACACTATCGGTTATTTCTAAACCATAGTCTTTTCCAAAACTTCCTGTATTAAAATCGGATAAATTGATTACATTTTCTAATCCTTCAGCACCACAAAAACGTTTTTGAGCAAAAGGTAAATCACGTGAAATGCATAACACTTTGGTATTAGCTAAGGTACTCGCTTTTGCATTAAGAGTTCGTACCGATGTAGCGCATGTACCTGTATCGATACTTGGAAATATATTTAAGACTACTTTTGAACCAGCAAAATCAGCTAGTGTAGCCATACTTAAGTCTGTATTAACTAATTTAAAATCAGGTGCTTTTGACCCTGTTTTTGGTAATTCACCATTGGTGTGTATTGGATTTCCTCCTAAAGTTACTGTTGCCATTTTTTTATAAATTTTGAGTTCCAAAAGTAGTAAAAATATTTAGGATATACGGTTTAGTATTTTATCAAATTTTATCAAAAATGTTTGCTTTATACAATTTATATATCGTAATATTGCAATATAAAAATTTATAAAAAATGGGAGCTTCAAAATCCGATTCATTTTCAGAAGAGCATAACGAAATAGCTACCTTATTTAAAGCGCTTTCGCATCCAGCCAGAATAGCCATTGTAGATTATTTACTTTCGGTTGATACATGTATTTGTGGCGATATTGTAAATGAATTGCCCTTAGCACAACCTACCATTTCCCAACATTTAGCCGCGTTAAAAAACGCCAACATCATCAAAGGAACTATAGATGGAACAGCGATATGTTATTGCATCAATCCAGATACAATCGATAAAATAGAAAACCATTTTGGAATTATTCGCCATAAATTAAAAAACAAATGTTGTTAGTTATTTACACATTCCTTTTTACTCTTCATTAAATAAAAAAAACATGTCAGACAAAAAAGTGCATTGGGAAACGGTTTTTACTACGAAAGCAGAAAATGAAGTAAGTTGGTATCAAAAAAAACCTGAGACTTCCTTAGATTTTTTTAATAATAATGCCATTCCAAAAGATGCAAAAATCATTGATATTGGCGGTGGCGACAGTTATTTGATTGACCATTTATTGGAAATGGGATATACAAATGTGTATCTTTTGGATATCTCAGAGAATGCAATTAATCGAATTAAAAAAAGATTAGGCGAGGAAGCTAGCCAAGTTACATTTATAGTCTCCGATATTTTAGAGTACAAACCTGAAATTAAATTTGATGTTTGGCACGATAGAGCTTCGTTTCATTTTTTAACCTTACCCGAAGATATTTCAACATATAGTGATATTGTCATCCATTCGCTGAACAATAAAGGGTATTTATTTTTGGGAACATTTTCAGAGAATGGACCATTAAAATGCAGTGGATTAGAAGTTTCTCAATATTCGGAAGCTAAGTTTGAAAAGTTATTTGCGAATGATTTTGATTTGCAACAAAGCTTCACTCAAGATCACGAAACACCGTTCAATACATTTCAAAATTTTATCTTTTGTCATTATATTAAAAAGTAATATGTTAGAAAATTTATCCAAAACCATTGAAGCTATTGCTGAAATTTCCGTTTCAGATGAACGAAAAGAAGTGTTACTTCCTTTAGTAGAGTACATTCAAAATAAAGTAACTGCCAACAAAGAAATTCGACTCAATTTCATTTGCACACACAATTCTCGTAGAAGTCATTTGTCGCAAATATGGGCACAAACTATGGCGTTTCAGTTCGGAATTAAAAATGTTATTTGTTATTCGGGCGGAACCGAAGCTACGGCTATGTTTCCAAAAGTAGGAGAAACATTGACTAATCAAGGGTTTCAAATTCAGAAGTTAAGTCAAGAACAGAATCCGGTATATGCTGTTAAATTTGATGAAAACCAAAATCCGATTATCTGTTTTTCCAAGGCTTATTTCGATGATTTCAATCCGAAAAGTCATTTTGGAGCCATAATGACTTGCAATAATGCCGATGAAGGTTGCCCAATGGTTTTTGGCGCTGAAGCGCGTTTCCCTATAAAATATGACGATCCAAAAGCATTTGACGGCACTGAATTAATGGACGAAAAATATTCCGAACGCAGTTTGCAAATTGCTAGTGAAATGTATTATGTTTTTTCTCAAATAAAATAGTTTAAAAATGGTAAGAAAATCTACACTCATCTTTTGTTTATTCACTCTATTCTCTGTTCAAGCTCAGAAAGCAAATCTAAATTCAGATTTGTTACACTATTGTTCATCTCTTTCATCAGAGTTTAATCAAATTCCATCTGATCGGAAAGAATATTTAAATGAACTCGTAAGCTATATTGCCGAACAACAAAAGTCACAAAAAGCAATCAATTTAGTTTTTGTTTGCACAAGTAATTCAAGGCGAAGTCATATGGCCCAAGTATGGTCTCAAATTGCGTCCTATTATTATGAGGTAAAGAAGGTGAGTACCTTTTCTGGTGGAACCGAAAAAACTAAAGTCAATAAAAATGCGCTTCTAGCACTTGAAAAAACGGGAATTGTTTTACAGTCACATCAACAAAGTGAAAACCCAGTTTGGTTAGCGTCTACAGGTGTTAAATTCACTCCAATGGTTTTATTTTCAAAAGTGTATACCGATTCTACCAATCCGTCTCAAAATTTTGGTGCTGTAATGGTATGCGCTGAAGCGAATGAATCTTGCCCAATTGTTCCAGGTGCCGATTTCCGTTTAGGCTTGCCTTATCAAGATCCTAAAGCATTTGACAATACACCGCAACAAAATGAAAAATACGATGAACGTTGTCGACAAATTGCTAGAGAAATGTTCTATGTTTTTTCTCAAATAAAGTAATAACATGAAAAAAAGATTAGGATTTTTAGACCGCTTTTTGACGCTGTGGATATTTATAGCGATGTTGATAGGTGTTGGGATAGGTTATTTTATTCCAAATTCAGCCGATTTCATTAACTCGTTTTCTTCAGGGACAACCAATGTTCCCTTAGCAATTGGGTTAATTTTGATGATGTATCCGCCATTGACCAAAATCGATTTTTCGCAAGTGCCTAAAATGTTTGAAAAGCCAAAATTGCTTACAGTCTCGTTTTTTATCACATGGATAGTCGGGCCTTTTTTAATGTTTTTATTAGCTACTTTTTTCCTGAAAGAGTATCCAGAATACATGACCGGTTTAATCATCATCGGAATCGCACCATGTATTGCCATGGTAATTGTTTGGAACGAACTAGCCGAAGGAAATCGTGAATTAACTGCAGGTTTAATAGGAATCAATAGTTTGTTACAAGTGTTCTTTTTCAGTTTGTATGCCTATTTTTATTTGGAAATTATGTTGCCACTATTCGGAATCAAAGGGTTAGAATTAAATATAACGATTGCTGAGATTGCGAAAACGGTTGGAATCTATTTAGGAATTCCTTTTGCCTTGGCCGTTATCAGTCGGTTTATTATTAAAAAATATGTTGGAGATAAATGGTTCAATCAAAAGTTTATTCCTTTTGTTTCTCCGATTACATTGATTGCATTGCTTTTTACGATTGTAGTCATGTTCAGTTTAAAAGGCGAAATGATAGTCGATTTGCCTTT
>CANKLK010000091.1 GCA_947482805.1 Flavobacteriaceae bacterium | reverse complement strand
TGCTAATTGATAATTTTTTAGATAACATGAAAATTCTGTATTGATTGACGTAATGTTTTTAAAACCAAATTCCTCAAATTGTTTTTGAGCCACATGCAATGTATTAGGACATCCCTCTAGTGTAGTGATTTTAGATTTTACATTTCCAAGCGAAAGGGCAGAAGTAGCTATTCCTAATGAAGTTCCTATTTCTAAAATGCTTTCAGGTTGAAAATAATTGGTAATCCTGAAAAGCAATTCTGCTCTTTTTTTACTTATACCGGCATTTCTGGCTATTTGATTTATTGCTCTAGTATTGCTTTTGAAAACTCTTGAACCTGCGCCAAAATCAGTAACTTCAATGGTGTTTTTATTTTGTAAAAGAGAATTTCTGTAGTTTTTTAAGATAGAATATTCGGGATATTTTTTCTTGTCATAAAAGCATTTGGTAACCAAATTAAACACAAATGGCGAATGCACTCCGTGTTCGTTTTTGGAGTTCCAAAGGAAGTTTAAATATGATTTTATTATTTGTAGCACAGTTTTAAGTCGCAGTTTTAAGTCGCAGTGTTCAGTCTGCTAACTGAGACTGAGACTGTAAACTTTTTATTACTCCATTTTTGAAGACAATTCAAACCAACGTTCTTCTTTCAATTCCATTTTTTTAATGATAACTTCTAGTTCTTTTGCTTTAGCCGTTATATCAGCATCGGCTACTTTACCTTCAGAAAATAAGTTTTCGATTTGTTTTTTCTCGTATTCTAAGTCTTTAATTTCGCGTTCAATTTTGTTGAATTCCTTTTGTTCGTTGAAATTCAATCCGGTAGCAGTCGAACTATTTTGCTTCCAATTTACTTTTTCAGTACTAACGCTCGATAAGTTTTTAGGCTCAGCCGAATCTTCATAAGCTCTGAAATCGGAATAATTTCCGGGGAAATCTTCAATTTGTCCTTCGCCTCTGAAGATGAACAAGTGATCTACAATTTTGTCCATGAAGTAACGGTCGTGCGAAACCACTAGAAGACATCCAGGATAATCCAACAGGAAACTTTCCAAAACATTCAACGTCACAATATCCAGGTCATTCGTCGGTTCATCGAGAATTAAAAAATTTGGATTCTGAATTAATACTGTACATAAATACAAACGTTTTAACTCACCACCGCTTAATTTTTCTACAAAGTCATATTGCTTTTTTGCATCAAATAGGAAACGCTCCAACAATTGCGAAGCCGAAATGATTTTTCCTTTCGTTAGCGGAATGTAATCGCCATATTCTTTAATAATGTCTATTACTTTTTGTCCCGGTTTCGGATTGATGCCACTTTGTGTGTAATAACCAACTTTAATCGTATCGCCAATGACTACTTTCCCGGCATCGGGAAGCATAGTTTTGGTTAGTATATTTAAGAAAGTTGATTTTCCGGTTCCGTTTTTACCGATGATTCCTATACGTTCGCCACGTTGGAAGTCATAAGTGAAATTATCCAAAATGACTTTGTCTTTGAATTTTTTATACAATTTATGTAGCTCAATGATCTTGCTGCCCATGCGTTCCATGTTGATTTCAAGCTCAACTACATTCTCTTTTCTTCTGCTTTCAGCAACAGCTTTAATTTGGTGAAAATCATCCTGGCGCGACTTTGATTTGGTTGTTCTTGCTTTTGGCTGACGACGCATCCAGGCCAATTCTTTTACGAAAAGGTTTTGTGCTTTGTCGATAGTTGAATTTTCCATAGCAATCCGTTCTTCTTTCTTTTGAAGATAGTATGAATAATTGCCTTTGTATTGGTATAATTTCCCGTTGTCTAATTCGATGATTTCGTTACAAACACGTTCCAAAAAGAAACGGTCGTGAGTCACCATAAACAAAGTAATGTTTTCTTTTGCAAAATAGCTTTCCAGCCATTCAATCATTTCTAGATCTAAGTGATTGGTTGGCTCATCTAGAATCAATAAATCAGGACGATTAATCAGAATAATAGCTAAAGACAAACGTTTCTTTTGTCCGCCAGATAGACTTTTCACTTTCAGTTTTAGATCGTCTAGTTTTAGTTTGGACAAGATTTGTTTGAACTGCGTTTCAAAATCCCACGCATTGTGACGGTCCATTTCATCAAAAGCCAATTGGTACTTTTCTTCATCTTCCGGATTTTCTAATGCTTTTTCATATTGCTCAATCACATGCAAGATTTCATTATCCGAAGCGAAAATACTTTCCTCAATAGTCAGTTCATCTTGCAAATTATTTTTTTGAGAAAGAAAAGCCATTTTCAATCCTTTTCTAAGTACAACTTGTCCGGTATCCGGCTCATCTTCGCCATTGATAATGTTCATGATACAGGTTTTTCCTGAACCATTTTTAGCAATGAAGGCAATTTTTTGGTCTTTATTGATGCCGAAAGAAATGTCTTTAAATAATGTTCTTTCGCCAAAGGATTTTGATATGTTTTCTACTGAAAGGTAATTCATGGATTAATTTGAAAATTTGAAAATGAGGCAATTTGAAAATAATAGATGCAAAAGTAAGCTATTTAAGCAGCAATCAAAATCTTCAAATCTTCAAATCTTCAAATTGATTCTATTATATTTGTCAAATGCAACTATCCGTCATCATCCTTAATTACAATGTGCGCTACTTTTTAGAGTTGTGTGTGTTGAGTGTGCAAAAAGCCATTCAAAATCTGGATGCCGAAATCATTGTCATTGATAATAATTCTTCGGATGACAGTTGTAAGATGATGAAACAGCGATTTCCCAATATCAAATTTATTCAAAACAAAGAAAATTCTGGTTTCCCGAAAGGGAATAACATTGCAGTTGCAGCAGCCAAAGGCGAATACATCTGCATCCTAAATCCAGATACGGTTGTTGCAGAAGATACTTTTGAAAAAATTCTAAACTCGCAACTCGCAACCCACAACACGCAACTCGGAATCATCGGTTGCAAACTGATAGACGGAACAGGAAACTTTCTTCCCGAAAGTAAACGCGGTATTCCTACACCTTGGGTGGCGTTTACCAAGATTTTTGGATTGTACAAGTTGTTTCCTAAGTCATCGTTTTTTAATAAATATTATGCCCAGCATTTAGGTGAAAACCAAACAGGGAAAGTGGATATACTTGTAGGGGCTTTTATGGTGATGAAGCGAGAGTTGTATAATGAGCTCGGCGGTTTTGATGAAAATTGTTTTATGTATGCAGACGATATTGATTTGAGCTATAGGGCGCTACAAAATGGAAAATCCAATTACTACTTTGCTGAAACAACAGTAATCCATTACAAAGGTGAAAGCACAACTAGGGATCAAAAATACATGATGCATTTTCAAGAGGCGATGCAGTTTTTCTATAAAAAGCACTTTCGAAAATCAATTGTGTTTGACTGGATGATGCAAATAGGAAGTTTTATTTTTAGTAAAATTAAAAAAAACCAACAGCACAATAAAGTATTTTATTCTGATCAAACCGTTATTTTTTCCAAAGAACTTTTTACTTTCCCATATGTTTCAGAAACGCTTATGTATTCAAAATTTGAAGAATTAAAAATTAATCCATCATTTAAGTACGAATTGGTATTTGATATTCAGTCATTTTCATTTTATGAAATAATAAATTATATGAATACAGTTAGAGCAATAAATATCACTTTCAAAATGTTTCTACCTGAGTCAAATTTTTTAATAGGGAGCAATAACGCAAACGATAAAGGAATAATTATAAATTTATCAAAAATTGAATAATTCTTAGTATTTGCTCAAAACAATTAGTATTTTTGCAATCAAAATTAAACAACACATCTTTAGTTTACACATATGGCAAAGTTTGAATTGAAATTACCAAAAATGGGTGAAAGTGTTGCAGAAGCAACCGTTACAAATTGGTTAAAAAGCGTAGGCGAAAAAATCGAAGCTGATGAAGCTGTTTTGGAAATAGCAACTGATAAAGTTGACAGCGAAGTGCCAAGCGAAGTTTCTGGAACATTAACCGAGATTTTATTTCAGGTAAACGATGTTGTAAAAGTGGGACAAACCATTGCTATTATTGAAACTGAAGGAGGCGCAAGTGCTCCCTCTCCTGTTGCGGAAGTTAAAACAGAATCTATTTCAACTTCAGCTGTAGAAGAAGTAATAAAAACTGTAGAAGTAGCTCAAGCTGCAGTGGCTCCTGCCGATTTAAAATCATCTGATAAATTTTATTCGCCGTTAGTTAAAAACATTGCTACTTCAGAAGGAATTTCTTTAACAGAATTAGAATCAATTGCGGGTTCAGGAAAAGATGGCAGAGTTACTAAAGAAGATGTTTTGAATTATGTTGGAAGTCGGAAGTCAGAAGCTGGAAGTTCAAAATCTGCAGGATCTCAACCGACAAAACAAAACTCCCAACTTCCATCTTCCAGCTCCCAACCGGTTTCAGTAAACGGAGAAGACGAGATTGTAGAAATGGACCGTATGCGAAAACTGATTTCAGGCTACATGGTCGCTTCAGTACAAACTTCAGCCCATGTACAATCGTTTATAGAAGTAGATGTTACAAACATTGTAAAATGGAGAGACCGAGTTAAAAATGCTTTTGAGCAACGCGAAGGTGAAAAGCTAACGTTCACACCAATCTTTATGGAAGCTGTGGCGAAAGCGTTAAAAGATTTCCCTGGATTGAATATATCAGTTGATGGTGATTTTATTATTAAACGTAAAAACATCAATTTGGGAATGGCAGCAGCTTTACCAAATGGAAACTTAATAGTTCCGGTAATTAAAAATGCTGACCAACTAAACTTATTTGGAATGGCAAAAGCCGTAAACGATTTAGGAAATCGTGCCAAAGCCGGAAAGCTAAAACCGGACGATACACAAGGCGGAACTTATACGGTTACTAATGTTGGAACTTTCGGTTCTGTGTTTGGAACGCCAATTATCAACCAGCCTCAAGTGGGAATATTAGCGCTTGGTGCCATCCGAAAAGTGCCGGCAGTTATCGAAACTCCGGAAGGTGATTTTATCGGAATTAGACAAAAAATGTTCTTGTCGCATTCTTATGATCACAGAGTGGTAGATGGTGCGCTAGGCGGAAGTTTTGTAAAACGCGTAGCCGATTATCTAGAAGCATTTGATGTGAATAGAGAGTATTAATCGTAACTAATTATAGCACAATCCCGATGTTACAATCGGGATTTTTTTTGTTTAAAAAAAACACAGTAATCGACCAATAGTGACTTCAATATTTTATATTTGTAAATTAACTTTTTAAGATGGAATTAAAACTTACACGGCCTATTTGTTTTTTTGATTTGGAAACCACAGGTATTGATGTTGCCAAAGACAGAATTGTGGAAATATCAATATTTAAAGTGTTTCCCAACGGAAATAAGGAAAGCAAAACATGGCTGGTGAACCCAACTATTCCAATTCCTGCACTTGCTACTGCTGTACATGGCATTACGAATGAAAAAGTAGCTAACGAACCAACATTCAAAGAGCTGGCTTCCCAAGTACATGCCATGATTAAAGATTCAGATTTGGCAGGATTCAATTCAGATCGATTCGATATTCCGCTTTTGGCCGAAGAATTATTGCGCTCCGAAGTCGATTTTGATATGAAAAACAGAGTTTCGGTTGATGTGCAAACTATTTTCCACAAAAAAGAAGAAAGGACCTTGAGTGCAGCATATAAATTTTATTGTAATCAAAGTCTCGAAAATGCTCATAGTGCTGAAGCAGATACCATGGCAACCTACGAAATTCTTAAAGCCCAATTGGATAGATATGTAGATTTAGAAAATGACATGAAAACATTGGCTGATTATACTACCAGAAAAAAAACAGTCGATTTTGCCGGGTTCATCGCATTGAATAATGAAGGACAAGAAATTTTTACTTTCGGCAAACATAAAGGTGCTTTGGTTGATGAGGTTTTAGATAAAGAACCGGGTTATTTTGGTTGGATACAAAATGCGGAATTTCCATTATATACTAAGAAAGTTTTAACCGGAATTAAATTGAGGAAATTGAACACTAAATAGTCACAGTTTTCAGTCACAGTTCTAAATAATATCTGTAAACTGACACTGCGACTGATAACTCAAAGAATATGAAAATCATCTGCATCGGAAGAAATTATGTCAATCATATTGCCGAACTCAATAATGAGCGACCGGATGAACCAGTGATTTTTATGAAACCCGACACTGCTATTTTACCAAAGAAAACTCCTTTTACCATTCCGGAGTTTAGTAATGATGTTCATCATGAAGTGGAGATTTTGGTAAAAATAGCTAAAGTAGGGAAGTATATAGATACTAAATTTGCTCATAAATACTATGATGAAATAGGCTTGGGAATTGATTTTACGGCAAGAGATATTCAGAATAAATTGAAAGAGAAAGGATTGCCGTGGGAAAAAGCAAAAGCTTTTGATGGTTCAGCGATTATTGGTGACTTTCATCCAAAAAATAACTTTAATTCAATAGAAAATATTACTTTTGAATTGAAAAACAACGGAAAAACTGTTCAAACCGGAAACACAAGTCATATGTTGTGGAAAATTGACGAGATAATTTCACATGTTTCACAGTTTTTTACGCTCAAAAAAGGTGACATCATTTTTACAGGAACACCCGAAGGTGTTGCCAAAGTGGCACCAAATGACATTCTTGAAGGATTTATAGAAAACAAAAAAGTATTAAGATTACACATTAAATAATGGCAATAAACTACAACCTCGCAAAAGTTTACGCTCTTTCAGACAACGACCCTGAATTCGTAATGCAAATCATTACACTGTTTGTTACTGAAGTTCCTGAAGACTTAAAACAAATTGATCTAGGTATCAAAATAAAAGATCATAAATTAGCGTATAGCTATGCTCACAAAATCAAACCAAGCCTTGATTTATTAGGAATGACCGTCGCTTTTGAAGAAATTCTGCAAGTAGAAGCCTGGACAAAAGCAGAAGGCAAACGCAAAGAAATTAATGACACTTTTGCAAGCATTCAAAGTCAAATAGAAAAAGCAGTAAAAGAAATTAAAAAAGATTTCGAATTGTAAAATTTGAAGCGATTGGTTCGGGAGTTATCATTGATGGCAATTAGCTATGCTGAATCTCCGATTTCCCGCTGTCCGCACTACAAGATAGTTTTGCCATCGGGGCTAAATAGGTTTCAATATTCTTCTTGTAAACAAAACTTTGCAACACAGTCACTCAGCAACTTAGCTACTCAAAAAAATGAAAGCAACAATAGTTACCATTGGCGACGAAATTCTAATCGGTCAAATTGTTGATACCAATTCAGGATATATTGCCAAAGCATTGGATAAGATTGGTGTTCAAACCACCGAAATGCTTTCCATTTCCGATGATAAAAATCACATTTTAGATACCTTTGCTTCATTGCAAGACAAAGTAGATTTGGTTATCATTACTGGAGGTTTAGGACCAACAAAAGACGACATAACAAAGAAAACCTTTTGCGATTATTTTGAGGATGTTTTTGTTAGGAATCAAGAAGTTGAAGACCATATAGTAGCTTTGTTTACTAAGCTAAATTTTATACCCACCCAAATTAATAAAGACCAAGCACTTTTGCCATCAAAAGCCCTAGTTTTAAAAAATAATTACGGAACAGCAGCCGGAATGTGGATGAAAAAAGGTAAAACAGTTTTTGTCTCGATGCCCGGTGTTCCCTATGAAATGAAAGGAATTGTGAATGAAGAATTACTTCCTAAAATAATATCTGAATACAAAAGGCCTTATATAATTCACAAAACAATTCTAACATACGGACAGGGAGAAAGCATGGTGGCAGAACGTATAGAAAACTGGGAAAATAATTTACCAGAATATATAAAATTAGCCTATTTACCAAGTCCGGGTAGAGTGCGATTGCGGCTAACCGCTCGTGGTGAAAACGAAGAAGTACTCCAAAAAGCAATTCAAGAGAACATACAATCATTAACCACAATTATTGGAGATATCATAGTAGGTTTTGACGAAGATGAAACCATCGAAGTCATTATTGGAAGATTACTTCGTCAACAAGGCAAAACAATAGCAACTGCAGAAAGTTGTACAGGCGGAAAAATTGCTCAAATACTAACATCAGTTGCCGGTGCTTCAAATTATTTTAGAGGAAGTGTGGTAAGTTATGCCACAGACACTAAAATTTCAGTATTAGGCGTTAGTGCTCAAACAATAGAAAAGTATACAGTGGTAAGCGCAGCAGTTGCCTCTGAAATGGCATTGGGAATTCAAAAATTAATGAAAGCAGATTATGCAATTGCTACTACTGGAAATGCCGGGCCATCAAAAGGTGATGCTGATGCTGAAGTTGGCACTGTTTTTATTGCATTAGCAACACCTACAACCGTTTTTACTTCAGCGTTTAATTTTGGCCAACCGCGAGATAAAGTGATAGATAGAACAACAAATAAAGCATTGGAAATACTACAGAAGGAAATTTTAAAAAATCCTTTTAATTAAAACTTACTTATTAATAAATTTGTTCAATAAAAGTATTCTTTTCTTCCTAAAAAAAGCAAATTAAAAAAAAGCAAAAAATCTGTAATAATATTTTTGTTACAATGATTTATTTTTCTTAAGTTTGCACCCTCGAATTGAATAACGATAAAAGATAAGTATAATGTCAAGAGTTTGTGACCTTACAGGAAAAAGAGCGATGGTAGGAAATAATGTTTCTCACGCTATGAATAAAACTAAGAGAAAATTTTCTGTTAACTTAGTTAAAAAACGTTTCTATCTTGCTGAAGAAGACAGATGGATTACTCTAAGAGTAGCTGCGTCTACAATTAAAACAATCAATAAAAATGGATTGGCTGCTGTTTTGAAAAAAGCAAAAGTTGAAGGATTTATTAAATAATTTCCAAATCCAATAAAAATAAAGTAAGATGGCAAAGAAAGGTAATAGAATACAAGTTATTTTAGAGTGTACAGAGCACAAAGGAACAGGTCTTCCTGGAACGTCTCGTTACATTACAAACAAAAACAAAAAAAATACTCCGGATAGATTAGAGATTAAAAAATTTAATCCAATCTTGAAGAGAATGACTGTTCATAAAGAAATTAAATAATTCGAAATTTTTAT
>CANKLK010000090.1 GCA_947482805.1 Flavobacteriaceae bacterium | reverse complement strand
TACTCTAACAAAAGTGGAATCACTTTTTTATTAATTGTATTTTCAAGAGTATAATCAATTCCCATAAAATAGGCATGACCAATAGTGAAATCATGATTTTTTCTACTTAAAATAGCATCATTGATTTTCTGTAGTATTTCAACATCATTAATTGGTTTTTCAAGCCCTTCGTATAAAGGGTACATAGGAACAAAATCAAATCGCCTTCTTAAAGCAATATCTAATAAAGCTATCGACTTGTCTGCTGTGTTCATAGTTCCAATAATATACAGATTTGAAGGAACTATAAATGGGTCGCCAGAAGGCAATGTTACTCTCATTGGAATAGCTCCGTGAGAACGCTTATCGTCTTCAATCAAGGTAATCAATTCTCCAAAAACTCTTGAGATATTTGCACGGTTTATTTCATCAATTATAATAACATAATTTTTAATTGGCACAGCAATTTCCTGGCTTTTACCTTTTTCTAAAAGCAATGATAAAATAGGATTATAATAAGGTTGTAAGCCTCCTAAAATAATATCGTTACTTCCTGTGTTATACATTTTACGAAGGGTATTGATGCTTAATGTATGCTTTGAATCACCAATGCTTTTTCTAAAATCAATTGATTTTTCTCCTACTTCTGTAATGAAAAAAGAAGATTTTTTCATTTTGATTTCAATTTCTTCTATATCACCTTCATTTAATGGTTGAATTACCTCATTAAATACCAAATCAAAATCTTTCTTAACTCTTGCTGGATTTTCAGAATCAAATAAATTATCTAATGCTCTATCTGCAATGCGTTTAAAAACACCATCTTTCTTTTCAAAAGTAAGTTCCTTTCCATTTTCAGTATCAGGTCGGATTCCTTGAATAAAATCTTCATAGCTGTAGTTTTGATGAAAAGTGATAAACTCTATTTGATTACCTAGATTATCATTAAATATTTTCAATGCATCAACATAAGTAATTGCTTCGTTTCCAGTAACAATTTTAGCAGCTTCTAAAACGGTGTTGTAAGTCTTTCCAGTCCCAGGAGGACCGTATAGTATTTGATTTAATGGGGCTAATTTTAAACTATTACTCATATCGGCTATTTTTATTTCATTGTGAAATTCTACGTATGTTCTTATTGCTGCTGAATAGAATCCTTTAATACCATAGGATGGTGATTTTGAATTCCAATATTTACCTCCTTCAATTTTTTGCTCTTCAATTAAATTTTCATATAATTTTTGCAATTTTTCAACTTCATTTTCCTCAAAAATTTGATATCCAATTGTTTCAGATAATAATTCAATTGCCCTTAAATATGAATTTATTGAACCGCTATCTTTAGGCTTTTTTAATCTTATCCAGTTACTAAAATCTTCCTTATAATTGTATTTTGAAACTGTATTATTCTCCATTATGCTTAATAATTTTTCATAATACTTTGAAAACATAGGGTCTTCAGTAGTTAACTTGGTTATATCAGTTAACGTTTTTAAAGGTAAATTAAAATCTAGTTTCCAATTCCCTTTTAGTTTCCATTCTACCTTTCTACATTTTTGATAGGAAGTCTTAATTTCATCATAATAATAATCAGAGATTACAATCCCATATCCTAACAATTGATTTATACCTTTTTTTACTATTATTACATCTCCTTCTTTTATAACTTTATGAAATTCATAATTTGCGGCAGTATCGTTTTGTTTGGAACTTTCTACACCTTCAAGTTCTTGTAATCTAATTTTTATGTCTTTTTTTGAAGCATAGTTATCCAAGTCTCCTAACTCATCCCAACCCAGTCCCATAATACCTTCATTATAAAACTCTTCCCATTTATTTGCATTTTCACCCGGAGCATAAATCCAATATTTTTTGGGGTTGGCTAAAGATGTCTTTTGCCATAATTCTTGTGTAAATTCAAAAAATTCTTGACCTTTATTTTTCTTAGAAAGAATAAAACGATTTAATATTGAATAACTCTTGTCATTTCTTTTATAGCCAAGTGATAAAGCTGCTTCAAATAATGACTCGTTTTTAAAAATATTTATTAAATTAAAATCTCCATACAAAAAAGCAATTTTCCATTTGTATGCATCACCTAAATCAATACTATCTATTTCTTCAAATTTATTTTCTAAAGAGTTATTTATAATCTTAATTATAATTTGTTTTACAGTTTGAAAGGCTTCATCTCTTGTTTTCCCATATTTATGAAACCAAGCGTATTCACCATCTGTAATGCGATTATCAACAGTTATTGTTGTACTGGTATCTCTTCTTTTATAAATACCAAATTTATAGGCAGAACCTCCCCAAATACTACCAACATGTGAAGTAATAGCTTCTAGCCAGTAACAAAAAGATGTTTTTTCTAAATTAGTGTACTCTTCTAATGTCATATTTTGAATACGACTTAAAGGCCATTCTTTTAGAAAATTACTTTTGATATCATATAATTTTTGATTATCCATAACTTATTTTTTAAAACTCTTATCAATACCTATCAATCATCTCCAACTCTTAAAACTTCAACTTTTTATAGAATTAAGATTGATGCACCTATATTTATTTATTAAATTGCTAAGCCACACTCTCCTCATACAAATACTTCTGGAAATCTACAAAAAGCTTTTTTATTTCACCTGTATGACCAAGTGCTCTTATAGCATCTTCCAATGATTGGTATTTGTTGGTCAATAAAATTGGTAATTTTTCTTGGTCTAATTCTTCAACGCCAGTTTCAACATATTTGCTTAACACAAATTCTATGAACTCTTTTTGTTTGTTGTCCATCAATGCAAAAATAGTTGCTTGTGATGCCGCAACTCTTTGCTCTCTCGTTAGTGAATTGTAGTTGCCATTGAAAACATACTCCAACACATCAAACAAATCGCTATTTCCCATATTAACCAATGATTGAACTATCAATAAATCACTTTTAGGGAATCCAGCTGCATCCAATTTTTCTAATAACACTTTTCTGGTCATTGGGTTACTCCAAAGTGTTCTTAATTCTGCTTCGCTTTTGAAAAGATTCGGCAACTCGCCAAACAGATTATTCAAAAACTGCTCTGCCGAAATTGGTTTTCCATCTGCACTCCAAAACGAGGTTGAAATCATTGATTGGATTTCACGCTCTTTACCATCACGCAATTTTATTTTAACCTTCTTTTGCTTGTTGCAATTACAGAATAATTCACCGCAAATATCGCAAGGTTCTTTTTCTGGCTTCTCACACACACAAGGTCTTTCGTTACAAACTTTACAAGGTGGCTTTGGCTGTTTAGGTTCTGTGTTTTCTTCTGGTTCTAATGGCTCTCCGTCCCACTCTGGGTCTGCAAAATGATGGTAGGCATCTACATAATCATAAATGGTAAAAAACTCTTTACCATCAAACAATCGAGTACCACGACCTACAATTTGCTTAAACTCAATCATTGAGTTTACTGGACGCATTAAAACTATATTACGAATGTTTCTTGCATCTACTCCAGTAGATAATTTTTGCGAAGTAGTTAATATCGTAGGAATTGTTTTTTCGTTGTCTTGAAACTCCCTTAAAAACTGTTCTCCTATTTCGCCATCATTGGCGGTAACACGAACACAATAATTAGGATTAGTACTTGTTTTGTATTGATTAACCAAATCACGAACTGCCGAAGCGTGGTCTTGTGTAGCACAAAAAATAATGGCTTTTTCTTTTTGATTGGCTTCGTCCATATAAATTTGAACTCGTTTTGCCTCTCTTTCCTTTATTTCAATAATGCGGTTAAAATCACTTTCGGTATAGGTTTTGCCCTCTACAATTTCTCCTTCTACTATTTGGTCATCGCTGGTATAAATATAATCATCCAACGTGGTTTGAATACGCTTAACTTTAAATGGAGTAAGGAAACCATCATTAATGCCTTCTTTTAGCGAATAAATGTAAACTGGTTCGCCAAAGTATTTGTAAGTATCAACATTGTCTTGTCGTTTAGGTGTAGCAGTTAAACCCAACTGTACTGCAGGTGCAAAATAATTCAAAATGGCTCTCCAATTGCCTTCATCGTTTGCTCCCCCTCTATGACACTCATCAATAATAATGAAGTCAAAATAGTCTGTTGGATATGCTCCAAAATAAGGTGCTGGTTTACCATCTTTATCAGTACCACTCATAAAGGTTTGAAAGATGGTAAAGAAGATACTTCCGTTAGTTGGTACGTTTCCTTTTTTCTTAATTTCGTTTGGCTTGATTCGAACTAAAGCATCTTCTGGAAATGCGGAAAATGAGTTAAAAGCTTGGTCTGCTAATATGTTTCTATCTGCTAAAAATAATATTCTTGGTCTGCGGCTGCCATCACGTTTTAAGTTCCAACGTGTTTGAAATAATTTCCACGCAATTTGAAAGGCAATTGCTGTTTTTCCAGTTCCAGTAGCAAGGGTAAGTAAAATTCTTTCTTTATTGTTTGCTAAAGCTTCTAAAGTGTTTTTAACTGCAATTTCTTGGTAGTAACGCAATTGCCAACTACCACTTTTATCTTCAAAGGGAACATTTGCGAATTTTTCTCTCCATTCGTTTTGAACGGCAAAAGTTTTATGCCATAGTTCCTCTGGTGTAAGGTAATTATCAACCAAACCTTCTGCACCTGTTTTCATACAGATGCTGTAAATTTCTTTTCCGTTGGTAGAATAAGTGGTTTCTAAAGTTAGTTTTTCAGCATATTGTTTGGCTTGTGCCACACCTTCTCCAACGACTAAATCATTGCTCTTGGCTTCTACCACAGCTAACTTAATGCCTTTGTAAACTAATACATAATCGGCAATAATTTTTTTAGACCTACCGCCACCAGTTTGTATTTTACCAGCAGTTATGTTGTATTCACGAAGGATTTTAGAACCTTCAACAACACCCCAACCACAAGCCTTTAACTTAGGGTCTATAAGTTCTGCTCTTGTTTCTGCTTCGTTCATAATTTTACTTTTATCATCCTTTTATCAAATAACCATCAAATAAGAAACCTAACGTTATCAACATTTTAGCATGTTTATTAACATAATTTATCAAATAACCATCAAATAAAAATTTAAGCCCAAAAAGGAACATAACTCCTATGTTTTCGTGATTTATTTTCTGGGTCATCCTCTTTTATCATTCCTGCTTCAAAAGTGTCTTTTATTATCCGAGAGGCTATAGCTGCATTTTTATCATCAATAGTAAAACGTTCTCTCAAACTTTGATTTGACATTTTCTCATTTGAGACCCATTTTAAGCACGAATGTTGATAACAGGCTCTTATTTTCTCTTTCTTGTCAAGGTCATTCAATGATTTATAACTGTATATAGTAACACGCGTTCTGTTTTCATCTGTAATGACATTAATTGGTGGTAATTGATATAATTCGTTGTAAAAAATAACTTTGTCAAGACCGCTTCCTTTTTCTTCACAAAAGCCCATTCTTCTCATTAAATCAGCCAACTTCTCATTTCTTGAGATGTAGGAATCAATAAATCTGTCGGGTGTGATTAATGGATTACCAGGATTAGAAATTTCAATTCTATCGCTGAATATTTCTATCATTGGAAATCCTTTTACAGATAAATCTTGATGGATTAGCGCGTTTGCTACTAACTCACGTATGGCAATTTCAGGATACATTCTTGATTCTTTTCGAAATGCCTTTCCTATTTCTTCATTGGCAGGTAATTGACTGTTTATCCATTCCACTAATCCTAAAAAACCTAACGCATAACCTTTAGCACCTATTTGTTCTCTTACCGTATCTACTTTATTCTTGCCTTTGTAAACAATAACACGAACTGATTTTCTTTCCACTGTTTCAAATTCAGGCAAACTCTTTCCAAACAATATAGCACCGAGATTGGTTATTGCATAGCCTTGTGACTTTACAATCAAATTTTCATCCATGAATTTTTCAATAACACCAGACTGATTTGATGGATAAGGTAATCTCATTAAATCAAAATAAGTCTCGGTACTTAATAATTGGATTACGTCACTCGCTCTTAAATTGTCTTTTGCAATTTCTTGCTCAAAAGGCTTAGCTTTCTTTCGCCAAATTTTAGCTTCTTTATCTGGAAAGTCTGTTAAATTTCTTGTAATGCTTCCCACTCTAATATAAGCCTGATGAAAGAAATTTACTGGTCTTGCTTGTGTTGCAGGAATCACAAAAATGGAAATAGTTCTGTTTGCATCATATGCAAATTCATAAATGCGAAAATCTATTCTTGGGTCTAAACGTTGAGCTAACCAATGCTCTAATTCTTCTTTCCCTTTTGTGTGTTGTTTAGGCTTAAATGTAGTGCCTTTGATGATGTGTGTTTTATCTTCAACACCAAAAACTAAATAACCAAAATCTTGGTTAACAATAGCGGCACCGTTGGATAAGGCAGAAATGCGTTCCCCAATCTCTTGCTCTGAATGAAAGTTAAGTTTAAACTCAACCCACTCACTTTCGTTAGGCTGTTTAACCAATTCATTCACCAATTCTATGAGTTGCTGTTCGTTCATACTACAATTTTTTCTGTTTTCAACTCCCCACTAAACGCCTTTTGTAAAACTGATTTTTTGAGTTCTTCTAAATCATTTATTTTTTTCTGATAAATAACTTCTAATTTTTTCACTTCAATTGATAAGGCATCAAGTTTCTGAATAATGATTTGTTGTTCTTTTAATGATGGTAATGGAATTTTTAATGCTTTAATGTGTGTGGTTGTTACGACTTGTTGACCAGATGTTCCGCCAATGCCATAATCAATTAAATCTTTACCTCTTTTTGATTGCAGAAATGCTTTTAAGAAATATGGGTTTAACTTTAAATTATTAGTTCTAATAAGACCAAGTGCCCTTGTATAAATAAATCTATACGGAGTCTTGTTTTCAAAAACATTACATTTATTAATAGAACCTTGACCAACTATTGCTAATAAAACATCCCCGTCTTTTAATTCTGAAGAAAGACAAGTATTAAAAACACTTTCACTAACCTTGTCCGCCTCTTCATAAAAAATGTTTTTATCGTAAAGATTTTTAGTTTTTAAAACCCTGAATTTTTCATTTTCGTTCTTGTCATATTTTGGATTTGGTCCTTGCGTAATTTTATCGCAAATTTCTTTTAAAGCTATTTCAATATACCCTTTCCCTTTATTATCAAAAAGTTCATTTTTGTAACTTTCAAAAAGTTCTTTGGCGTTTTTGAGGTTTTGTTCGGCATTGGCTTTTGCTTTTGCTATGACGGCAAAGGCTTCATCTAATTTGGCAACAATGCGTTGTTGCTCTGGAAGTGGCATCCACAAAAACGGTTCGTTCTTATAATCTTTAAAATAAATATGAGGTATTGCAGCACCTTGAACATATTTTTTAAAATCTACAGACATCAATGAATAATTTAGATAATCTAAATCAATTTCATCATTTGGTAAAATATATTGAAGTGTTCCAATTACAGAAGTAAAAGCATCCATTTTGGTAATTCTACCAAAACCAGAACCATCTTTAACAATTGATAAATATGGCTTATCTCTATGATAGAAACTAACATTTTTTATCAAACCACTTGCCCCAAATATTGGATAATCACCAATTTCATCTACTAATTTATTTTGAGAAACATTTGAGGACTTGCAATAACAAACATCTTCCAATTTTTTTAATTCCCAGCCTTGTTTCATATAAGTTCAAAAATTGATTTTAAAATATCTGCACTCTCTTCATCTAAGGCTTTCATTTGCTCCAAAATTTCTTGGGGTTGGCGTAAAGCTAACTCTTCTTTTTTATTAGGGTTTTTTGCACTAAGGTCAAAGGTAGTTTGGTCAATGTCTTTTACTGCAATGCTCCAAGAATTGTTGCTATTGGATTTAGTTTTTTGTAGTGCTACAAAATCAGCTAAATCTTTTTCGTTTAGAGCATTTGTCTTTCCTAAGTTTCTGTCTAAGTTCAATTGGTAAAACCATACGTTTTTAGTAGCACTTCCTTTTTCAAAAAACAACACCACTGTTTTTACACCAGCACCAGTAAAAGTTCCACCAGGCAAATCTAATACAGTATGTAAGTCACAACTTTCCAACAATTCTTTACGTAATGCCACAGAAGCATTATCGGTATTACTCAAAAAGGTATTTTTAATTACCACAGCAGCCTTACCACCCGCCTTTAGTATTTTAATAAAGTGTTGTAAAAATAAAGAAGCGGTTTCACCCGTTTTAATAGGGAAGTTTTGTTGTACTTCGGCTCGTTCTTTTCCACCAAACGGAGGGTTCGCTAATATAATATCAAAGCGGTCTTTTTCTTGTATGTCAGCTAAGTTTTCAGCAAGTGTATTGGCGTGTACAATGTTAGGTGCTTCAATACCGTGAAAAATCATATTCATTGTACCAATAATATAAGCCAATGACTTTTTTTCTTTACCGTAAAAGGTTCTTTTCTGTAAAATTTCTACATCAGTAGTGGTTAATTTTTTGCTGTTTTGTAAATAGGCAAAAGCTTCACATAAGAAACCAGCACTACCCACAGCACCATCGTAAATTGTATTGCCTATTTCTGGAGCAACCACTTTTACAATAGTGGTAATTAATGGTCTTGGTGTATAGTACTCGCCACCATTACGCCCAGCATTACCCATATTCTGTATTTTAGACTCATACAAATGGCTCATTTCGTGCTTTTCAGCGTGTGTACGGAAACGAAGTTCATCTATACGGTTAATTACTTCACGAAGGTTGTAACCACTTTGTATGCGGTTCTTTAGTTCGCTAAATATTTCGCCCACTTTATATTCAATAGTATCTGCACTAACGGCATCTGCCTTAAATTTTTTAAGGTAAGGAAATAGTTGAATGTTTACAAAATCGGCAAGGTCATCGCCAGTTAAGGCGGCGTTGTGGTCTATCTTACCATCAGCTCCTTTTGGAGCTGCCCATACATTCCATTGGTATTCGGTATCAATGAGTGGCTTGTATTGTTTTCCAGTTAATTCAGCAGCGGTTGCTTTGTCATTTTCTAAATCATCTAAGTATTTTAAGAACAACACCCAAGAGGTTTGTTCAACGTAATCTAATTCGCTACCGCATCCAGCATCTTTGTGTAAGATGTCATCTATATTCTTGAAAGTTTGTTCAAACATTGTTTGGTATTATTT
>CANKLK010000089.1 GCA_947482805.1 Flavobacteriaceae bacterium | reverse complement strand
TGAATAGCAATTATTGTAAAGCCGGATTATTTTTTCCTGATGAAATATCAGTTGATCCCAGAATAATGATTCACCGAGTGCTCGACTATTTAAAATTGAATCAAAATTTCAGTTTTTTTCCTAATACACTTATTAAAGAAATCGACAGTGCTTCCGAAAATTGTGTTATAAGTGACAGTTTAAATAAAGTTTATAAAGCCTCCATTTGTATAGTTTGCTCTGGAGCAGAATTTGAACAGCTTTATTTTAAAGAATTTTATGAAAGCGACATTGTAATGGTAAAACTTCAAATGTTGCGTTTATTACCTCAAAATAAAATTAAAATACCCGGTAATATACTTACAGGTCTAACAATCAGGCGTTATGAAAGCTTTTATGATTGCCCTTCATTTAAATCAATTAAAGAAAATGAAGAGAAAAATAGTTTCTGGAAAAACTGGGGTATTCATATTCTTTTTAAACAGGAAGCCGATGGAAGTATAATCTTGGGTGATTCTCATGAATATGCCGATGTTAAGCAAAAAGATGAGATTGACTTTTACCTTAGGGATTCTATAAGTGAATATTTTGTTCAGGAAGCAAAAAATATAATGCATCTTGAACATTGGAATATTGACAATCAATGGCTAGGCGTTTATTCACAATGTAAAGAAAATGATATTTATTATAAAATCATTGACAACAAAGTACATATAATTACGGGTATTGGTGGCAAAGGTATGACAGCCAGTCCCGGCTATGCTTTTGAAAATATCAATAAAATTTTTGCTTTCTAATATAATGCTTATGACAATCAAAATGATCGTTTTCGACATGGCAGGTACTACTGTAGACGAGGATAATGTTGTGTATAAAACATTGCATAAGTCTATAAAGAATTCAGGTTTTGATATAAACTATCAATTTGTACTAGATCATGGTGCAGGTAAAGAAAAAATGCAGGCATTAAAAGATATTATGGCTAAAGCCAATTTTAACTCCTACCCGCTTAATGAAATTTACAGTTTATTTTTAAAACTTCTTAATAAAGCATATGATACCCTCGATTTTAAACCTCAACCCTACGCCGAAGAATTGTTTAAAATATTAAAAGAAAAAGGGATAAAAGTTGTTTTAAATACCGGTTATAATCAAGAGACTGCAAATAAAATATTAGAAAAGTTAAACTGGTCTGTTGGTAATGATATAGATGCACTCATTACCGCATCTCAAGTATTAAATGCAAGGCCAGCACCTGATATGATTTTATTAGCAAAAGAAAAGTTCTCTATTGAAAATTCTTCTGAAATTGCTAAAGTTGGCGACAGCATAATTGATATACAGGAAGGTAAAAATGCTGCTTGTGGTTTGAATATTGCTGTTTTAACTGGCGCACACAATAGAGAACAACTCGAATCGGCATCACCTGACTTAATTATTGACAACCTTTCTGAAATTTTGTATAAATTCTAGACATAAATAAATTACCCTTTTATTTCCCTCAAACCCATCAATTTGATGGGTTTTTTCGTTATCATTGTCAGTATATTTTTACTTCGAATGAAACAGGTACACCTTTCATTATTTTTATTTTTTTTCATCTATTCATATTCATATTCACAAAACTATGAAACTGGACAGCTATTAATTGAATTTAAAGAGGATTCCGATATTCGCTCTTTTGTTCAGAAATATTCAATGTTTGATTCTAAATCAACAGGACTTAAAATTTCTGAAAAGCTCATTCCAAATATGAATTATTATCTTTTGGAATTTGATAAGACTTTTACAGTTCAGGAATTCTTAGACTATATCGATAATGACATAGATTTAAAGCTAGTCCAAAAAAATCATAAACTAAGTCTGCGTTCTACCATCCCTAATGATCCTCAATTTGCAACCCAATGGCAGTATGTAAACACGGGACAAGGTGGAGGTACTATCGATATGGACCTCGATGCTGATCTGGCCTGGGATTTATCAACAGGTGGTATTACCGCTGCAAATGATACCATCGTAGTTGCTGTCATTGATGATGGGGCCAACATTAATCATCCCGATTTACAACAAAATATTTGGATAAATTGGAGAGAAATACCAAATAATAATATCGATGATGATAACAATGGCTATATAGACGATTACCTTGGCTGGAATACCAATACTTCAGACGATAATGTCAATCTCAATGGTGCTGGCGCACATGGTACTGCAGTTGCAGGGATAATCGGTGCCTTGGGAAATAATAATTTAGGCGTAAGCGGTGTAAATTGGAAAGTAAAACTCATGCTTATTCGTAATAATTTTAATACAACTGAAGCAAATGTATTGACATCTTATGGATATGCACTTACTCAAAGGAAAATGTACAACGAAACCAATGGGAGTGAGGGTTCATTTGTGGTAGTTACGAATGCCTCCTGGGGTGTTGATAATGCTTTTCCTGCACAGGCTCCTATCTGGTGTGCTTTTTATGATACCTTAGGCAAATATGGCATTCTCAACGTTGCTTCTACAAGCAACAATAATGTAAATGTTGATACACAGGGAGATTTACCCACAACTTGCCCGAGTGACTATCTTATTGCCGTAACAAATCTCAATCGTTTAGGAACACGTAATGGAGGTTTTGGTCAACAGAATATTGATTTAGGTGCCTTTGGAGATGGTGTTTTTACCTTAAACTTCAATAATTATGGAACTTTTGGCGGTACTTCAGCTGCAACACCTCATGTATCTGGAACTGTTGCCCTTGCTTATGCAGCTGCCTGTGGAGAATTTATGAGTCTGTCTAGACTTTATCCAAATCAGGCTGCATTGTGGATGAAAGATGCCATTATTAATGGTGTTCGTTCTAATTCTATCTTAAATGGATCAACCCTTAGTGGCGGACAATTAAATATGTATAATACACTGTTAGAAATACAAAATGCCTGTCCGCTCGACAGCTGTTTTGCACCTTTTGGATTGAATATTTACTCAGTATCCGATTCCAATGTTTTAATTGATTGGGCTGGTGGCCAAGATAGCGCCTGTCTCAGATTACGATATAAAAACACACTAAACTGGCTCGATTCAGTTGTTACTGATCAATATTCCCATGTTTTTAATAATCTTTACCGTTGTAAGGAATATGATGTTTTTGTCAGTGGTTTCTGTAACGGAACAATAGGAAGTAGCCAAGTTTTAAGTTTTCAAACCCATGGATGTTGTAGTATTCCAACTGAAATAATTCAAAATAATACTACAGATTTTTCAGCACAGATTAGCTGGAATTTACCTTCATTAAATGCTTCCTATAATTTGCGTTGGAGGCTTTATGGACAAGCTGCTTGGAATTTTATCAATTCAAATAATAACAATTATCAGTTTATAAACCTCAGTCCTTGTTCAATTTATGAGTTACAAGTTCGATCAGATTGTGGAGACACGCTTAGTGCTTATTCAAATAGTTTTATATTTACAACTACAGGTTGTAATAGTTGTGGACAAACTCCATATTGTTCTATGACCGGTACCATAACAGATTTTGATTGGATCGAATCTTTTAGACTTGTTGATTATAGGAATATTTCAGGAAAAAGTGCTGGATATGAATTATTCGATACCATTATTCAAACAGTTTCTGCTGGGGAAACCGTAGATTTCTCTATTGAACAGGGAAATAATTTTCAGGAAGCTGTCAGAATTTGGATCGATCTTAATAGAGATAATGATTTTAACGATTCAGACGAGAAAGTTTTTGAAGGAATCTTAAATTTTACTGACAGTATTTCTGGACTTATTAATATACCGGCCAATGCAAGTCCTGGGGTAACCCGAATGCGTGTTGCGCTGCAATGGTCAACATATCCAACCTTATGTACACAATATCAGAATGGTGAAACTGAAGATTATTGTATAAGGATTTTACCCAATACAGCTGTTGATAAAATTACAAATGCTATTGAACCACTTATTTACCCTAATCCTTTTTCAAATTATATTCAAATTGATAATATTCCTGAAGCCTTTACCGATTTAAAAATATATGATATTAATGGTAAATTAGTCTTGTACACAAAAATAAAAAATAATATAATTAAAATTAAAATGCCCGACAACACTGTATCGGGCACCTATTTTATTAAACTAATTTCACAAAATAAATCAATTTTAAGAAAATTGATATACAATAATAATTAGTTTTTATTTTTGAACATTTCAAATCTCGTTGGACTCATTCTCTGTGGAAAATAATTATTATTTCTATCTGTATCTGCTGTCTCTAAATAAGGATCTAATATAAATTCCTTTACTGGTTTTTCAGTAACAAAAACTTTGTTTACTTCTTCTGCATTAAAACGCCAAATTTCAGCAGGTATAAATTCTACTTTTGAACTACCATCTTCAAAAACCAATTCTATAATGATAGGCATGACTAGTCCCCCAATATTTTTGAATTTTATTTCATAGTAATTATATTCCTTACTGACAATTTCTTTGTCTTTTTCGCTTAGTTTTGCAGCTGCGTTTTTATACTTTGTTTTATCTTCTTCTGTAACACGGTATTTATCCCGATCGTTGTATACATCTTTTAATTCTGGATTTGTTTCCATTAGGGTTTGCTTTATTGATTCTTTATTTCTTTTTACAGAAATATATTCCGGTTCCTTCGAATCCCAAACTTTTTGTAAACTCATTTCTTTTTCCGGATTCATGGTATTAACCCTATACCATTTTATTTCATCCAAAGCAATATCTACATGATCGATTCCATAAAACCACCCACGCCAAAACCAGTCTAGGTCAACACCTGAGGCATCTTCCATTGATCTAAAAAAGTCGGCTGGTGTAGGATGTTTAAATTTCCAACGATTAGAATATTCTTTAAAAGCATGATCGAATAATTCACGGCCCATAATCGTTTCGCGTAAAATATTCAAAGCAGTTGCAGGTTTGCCATAGGCATTGTTTCCAAATTGTATTAATGATTCAGAATTTGTCATAATGGGCTCAAGTCCATTTTTATCACCTGACATATATTCTACAATATTTCGAGCTGGTCCACGACGAACCGGATAATCTCTTTCCCATTCATCTTCTGCCAGATATTGTAAAAATGAATTTAATCCTTCGTCCATCCAAGTCCACTGTCTTTCATCCGAGTTGACAATCATTGGAAAATAATTGTGTCCCACTTCATGAATAATTACACTGATCATACCGTATTTGATTCTTTCGGGATAAGTACCATCGGCTCGAGGTCTTCCAAAATTGAAACAGATCATCGGATATTCCATACCTGTAAAATTCGCATGACTTGAAATAGCAACAGGGTAGGGGTAATCGAAAGTATATCGTGAATATACTTTTAATGTATGTACTACTGCTCGGGTAGAGTATTTATCCCAAAGTCCCATACATTCTTTTGGATAATATGAAATAGCCATTACTGTTTTATCACCGAATTTTACACCTTGAGCATCCCATATTAATTTTCGCGAAGCCACGAATGCGCAGTCTCTTACATTGTTGGCTTTGAAATGCCAGGTCTTTGTTCCCTTTCCTTTTTTCTTTTCATTATCTGCAGCCTCTTTATCTGTTATAATCATAACTGGGGTTTCGGCAGTTTTTGCTTTTTCAATTCTTTCGAAATGTTCTTTCTTTAATACTTCTTTAGAATTTTGTAATTCTCCGCTTGCACCAACAATAAAATCCTCGGGCACCGTTACAAATAAATTATAGTCACCAAAACTCAAAGTAAATTCACCTCTTCCCAAAAACTGTTTATGTTGCCAACCCATCACTTCATTGTATGCACACATGCGAGGGTAAAACTGCGCCATACTATAGATATAGTTTCCATCTTCCGGATAAAATTCATATCCACTACGCGCACCTGTTTCTAATCCGTTCACAATATTAAACCACCATTTTACGGAGAAAGAAATACTTGCCCCTGGTTTAAGCGGGGTCGGCAAATCGATTCTCATCATTGTTTTATTAATGGTGAATTTTAATGGTGCTCCATTTTTTGCTTTTACTTCTTCAATTTTAAATCCACCATCAAATTTTTCATGTAAAGAATAAAGTTGTTGAAGTCCATTATTAGGATCCAATTTTTTGGTAGACGTCAATGCTCTATCTGAATCTTCCTCGAAAAGATTTTGATCTAATTGAAGCCAAAGGTAGGTGAGGACATCGGGTGAGTTGTTATAATAAGTTATTGTCTCATCACCATAAATTCTTTGTTTCTCATCATCGACACTTACACGAATATCGTAGTCTGCTTTTTGTTGCCAATACTCATGTCCTGGTGCACCGGCAGAATTGTGATATTGATTTGGTGTTGGTAACTCTTCTTCAAGTTGCTTGAATTTTTCAAATCCTCTGTTTTGTGCTGTCAATAAATTGCATGAAGAAATAATGAATCCTAGCATTAATACACGAATAAATGTGTTCATATAGACTATTTTGATAAATTTTATTTTGGTTTAGATTTTAATAAAACGGGCATAGGTACCGAATGTTCATTTTTATTCAATTCTAATAGCGAATGATTTTAGTGTACAAAAAAGTATTATAAGGCCCTAATATTCAATATTTTAAATAGTACAATTATTTTAATAACATAAAGTTTTAACCCACCGATAGACCTAAAATTGCCCAAGTTTTTTCCAAAAGCATCAAAAACGATAAGGATGCGATAGCTCCGGAGATAAAAATTGACCAATCTCGAGGTTGTTTTCTTAAAACTTCGAGGATAATGAAATTGAAAATTAAGAAAATGCCTAAAATAAATATTTGCCCAATTTCAAGACCCAGGTTAAAAGCAAGTAAGGGTATAAAAAGGCTTTCATTTTCTACTAATGTTTCCTTTAAGAAATTCGAAAATCCAAGTCCATGTATCAATCCAAAGCCTAGAATAATAAAATAGTTCATCAGGTTTTTACCCTTATTTATATTAAGAAAGCTTATTTGGTTTGATAAGGGCTTGTTTATATTCAACAAACAGGTAATAAAAATACTTAAGGGTATCAAAAATTCAATAAAGGCTGCATTAACTGGTACTATTTTAAGCATTGCCATGGCCAATGCTAAGGAATGGCCAATTGTAAATGCTGTTACTAATATCAATAATTTTTTCCATTCCCTCAACATGTAGTTTGCGCTCATTGCCAGGATAAAGAGAATATGATCATAACCTAATGGGTCTGTAATATGCTCAAGCCCCAAATTTAAATAAAGTCCAAAATTCATTATTCTAAAGTATTGGCTGTATTTTTGTAACTTTATTGAATGACAATGTAATTTTACAATTATTTTATCAAAATACACCAATAATGCTAGCTTTATTGACAAAAAGCCTACTTTTTTCGATACTTTTATCATCGGGTTTTGTGCAACAAACACATCCGATTTACATCAGTAACACTGAAATTAAATACAACACAACTTCCGAAACATATCAGATTTCTGTAAAAATATTTGCTGACGACCTTGAAAAAGTTTTTGAAAAAAAATACAAAGCGAAAATAGAACTTGGAACAGACAAAGAGCACCCAAAGGCCAAAGAATATTTATTTGAATACTTAAAGGCTAATCTGATTCTATACAACAATAATAAAGAATTGATCTATAATTTTATTGGACATGAATCTGGCGATAAAGCCGATTTGTTCGCTATGTTTTTTTATCTGGAGACAAAAAAATGCAAAAAATCAACATTGTTGAGCATAAAAAACACTATTTTGTTATCTGAAATAGCCACCCAGTTAAATTTTATATCGTTTCATAGTCAATCGGGTATTAAAAAATTTATCTGTAGGAAGGGCGACGTAACAAAAACGCTCAATTAGTCTTTGTTCCACGTGGAACAAAGAAACTATTGCTCGTAATAAATGATGGTTGTTCCACGTGGAACTTTTGTAATAAATTATAAAATGATAAGTAATCGACAATTGTTTCTTCGACATCTGGCACAAACAAGCGATGCGCCTTTAGCGCTGGAAATTGAAAAAGCGGAGGGACTTTATCTTTATGACACAGAGGGCAGAAAATATATCGACCTCATTTCGGGCATAGCAGTTAGTAATTTGGGGCATCGCCATCCAAATGTAATGCGTGCAATTGCCGAGCAAAGTGAAAAATATCTTCACACACTGGTTTATGGAGAATTTGTACTATCGCCACAGGTAAAACTTGCTACAAAACTTGCGGAGCTTTTGCCCGAAACGCTAAACTGCGCTTATTTTGTTAACTCTGGTACTGAGGCTACTGAAGGAGCAATTAAATTGGCCAAAAGATACACTGGAAGAAAAAATCTGGTCTCCTTTAAAAATGCTTATCATGGCAGTACAAATGGCGCGCTCAGTCTTATGAGTGATGAATATTTTACGGCGCCATATCGTCCTTTATTGCCTGGAGTAAGACATTTGGAATTTAATAATTTTGAGCATTTATTAGAAATTGACGAAACCTGTGCAGCTGTTATAGTTGAACCCATCAGAGCAGAGGGTGGGGTAGAGCTTCCACTTGAAAATTACTTACAAGAATTGAGGAAGAGATGCAGTGAAACTGGAACACTTTTAGTTTTTGATGAAATCCAGGTAGGCTGCGGAAGAACTGGAAAAATGTTTGCCTATGAACACTACAATGTTGTTCCAGATATTCTTCTGCTGGCAAAAGGCTTTGGTGGGGGTATGCCTATTGGAACCTTTATCAGTAGTCGAGAAATAATGTCATCGCTCACACAAGACCCGGTTTTGGGCCATATCACTACTTTTGGTGGTCACCCACTATCAGCAGCGGCTGCTTTGGCAACAATGAATACTTTGTCTGAAAATTACAATGAACTAATTGCTAGAGTTCCCGAAAAAGAAAAATTATTTAAATCCCTTTTAGAGCAAAATCCAAAAATTAAAGAAATTAGAAGTGCTGGTCTCTTCATGGCCTTACAGTTGGATAATTTTGAACAACTAACAAAAGTGATAAGAAAATGTATTGACAATGGACTTATAACTGATTGGTTTCTGTTTAACGCATCTGCTATGCGCATTGCACCACCTTTAATCATAAATGAAGATGAAATTGTAAGGGCATGTGAAATCATTAATAAAGCAATCAATAATTTTTAAATTTTTAAATAATAACATGAAAAATATTAGTGATTATATAAGAAATCGAAGATCTGTTTACCCAGAACAGTTTAGTAATGAAGAGATTAGAAAAGAAGAAATTTCACAGTTG
>CANKLK010000088.1 GCA_947482805.1 Flavobacteriaceae bacterium | reverse complement strand
TACAAACACCTCTTCTTTGAGGACAAGAATCTAAAGCAACCGATTTACTCTTCTTAGTGATCTGAGTTCTTCCTGTTCTTACTAATTGTTGAATTGTTGGCATAATTAAATACTAATTTTTCTTTATTTATTAAATTCCCGCTTTTTTAGGGGTTGCAAATGTAGTAATTATTTTCAATGAAACAAATCATAATTAATTAATTTTAAAAGACATTCTTTTTAGATTCGATAAACAACAATAAAAACAGATTTTTTGCGTTATTTTGAAGCAAACAATTAGGCATTTTGAAAAAGATTTTTCTCTCTTTTTTTATATTTATAATCAGCGGAAACATTTCTGCTCAGGAATTCCGTCTGAAAATTATTGGGAAAAACGAAAAAGAAAACAAAATTATAGACAGTATAGGCTATGTTTTGAAACACAAAAACGCCAAATCAATTTTGGACGAGAATAATTTATTTTACGAAAAGCTTACCAAAAAAGGATATATGGAAAGTCAGCTTGCCGAAAATTTTAAGCTAAATGACTCCACGTTTTACTTCAAATACAATCTTGGAAAAAAAATAAATAATGCGCAGATATATATAGGTATAAAATCGCAAGAAAGCGTCGCCGGAATTTACAGCATAAAAAACGATACCTTGAAAATTCCATATGAAGAAATAGAAGCCTTTTTAAATGCCACTTTAAAAAAATTAGAAACCACTGGTTTTTCTATGGCGAAAGTAAAACTTGTTAACATTCAAAAAACAAAAGAGTTTCTTTCTGCCGACTTGTCAATTACAACTGAAATAAAAAGACAGGTAAACGATATTGTCATTAACGGTTATGATAAATTTCCGGAAGGGCATAAAAAAAATATCATACGGTTATATCGGAATAAAGTTTTCAATCAAAAGAACTTAGACAAATTGTACAATGATTTTGAAAAGTTCCGATTTGTCAAACAAAGTAAATATCCTGAAATTCTTTTCACAAAAGACTCTACCAAAATTTATGTCTATTTAGAAAAAACAAAACCAAACACTTTTGATGGTTTTGTAGGTTTCAACAATAACGAAAACAAGAAAGTTATTTTTAGTGGATATCTGGATTTGGTTTTGAACAATGTATTGAATTCCGGAGAAAAATTATCGCTGTATTGGAAAAGCGACGGTCAAGACCAAAAAACATTTAATCTGGGGATGGAACTTCCCTATATTTTTAAAAGCCCATTGGGAATTAAAGCAGAATTAAATATATTCAAACAAGACAGTACTTTTCAGAACTCAAAAACAGCTATTAACTTAGGGTATTATTTTAATTATAACACACGTTTTTATGTTGGCTATCAAGCAACAGAGTCGAGTGACATTCAGAATGTGAATTCATCAACCTTAAGCGATTTTAATAATTCATATTTAACAACTGCGTTCGAATATATCGATTTCAAGAATGATGATTTTCTTTTTCCTGAAAAAACTTCATTTGATTTGAAAATCGGAACCGGAAAAAGAGATGCTAAACTTATTTCTGATAATCAATTTTTCGGGAGTTTATTTATAAAACACAATTTCTATCTGAATCAGAAAAACATTGTAAACATCAAATCTCAAAATTTCTATTTACAAAGCGGTAACTACATCATAAATGAGTTGCAACGCTTTGGCGGAATAAATTCCATTCGGGGTTTTAACGAAAATAGTCTACAGGGGAACGTGTTTAGTTCAATTCTATCGGAATACAGATATATACTTACTTCAAATCTATATGTTCATTCGATTATTGATTATGGATATATTCAAGACAAAACTTCTGATAGCAGCGGAAATCTTTTTGGATTAGGATTCGGTTTTGGTTTACTATCTAAAAACGGACTTTTCAATCTTGTTTATGCCAACGGAAGTACAAATAATCAGACAATAAAATTCTCCAACTCTATTGTGCACATAAGCTTTAAAGCTGTTTTTTAATATTTTTTAGTTTTAATGTTAATGATTTGAATTTAATTAGGTTTTTTAAGAAATATTTAAGACTTTTGGTTAACTAATTATAACCAAATTAAATAATGAAAACAAAGTTAAATGGATTCTTAACGCTTTTCATAGCGTTGTTGGTGCAAATCTCTTTTGCACAAGAGAGGTTGGTTTCAGGCACTGTAACAGATGTATCTAACCAAGCATTACCTGGAGTAAATGTATTAGTTAAAGGAACCAATATTGGAACACAAACCGATTTTGAAGGTAAGTTTTCAATAAAAGCTTCTTCAACTGAAACATTAGTTTTCAATTTCATAGGTATGAAATCTCAGGAAATTGTTGCTTCTTCAACAACAATTAGTATTACAATGAAAGATGATGCTGTTGAATTAGAAGGACTAGTTGTAACTGCTTTAGGTATCAAAAGAAAACCAAATGAAATTACTACGGCAACTCAATTAGTTAAGTCATCCGAATTAAATCAAGCAAAAGCGACAAATGCAGCAGTTGGTTTAGTTGGAAAAGTGTCTGGTTTACAAATTAATACAGTCAACAATGGAGTTAATCCGGACACAAGAATACAACTTCGTGGGTTTAGATCAATTACAGGAGATAACGAAGCGCTTATTGTTATTAATGGCGTAATCTCAACATCAGGTGCTTTTGCCGAATTAAATCCTGAGATTATTGAATCTGTTAATGTGATGAAAGGCTCTAATGGTGCCGCTTTATATGGTTCAAGAGGATCAAATGGGGTAATTATTGTTACAACCAAAAGAGGGACTAAAGATGCTGAAAAATTCAAAATCACACTTAACACTACTTTTACCGCAGAAGAAGCGTCTATGTTTCCAATTCTACAAAACAGATTTGGCCAAGGCTATCAAGGAGCTCAAGATTTTACTGAAAACACCAACTGGGGGGCTGAACTCGATGGGTCATTACAACCAACAGGTTTGCAACAAACACTTCTCCCTTACTCCTTCATAAAAGATAATTACAAACCATTCTTTACAGATGGAAACACCTTACTAAACTCTGTAGCTATATCTTCAGGTGATGAAAATAGCTATTTGAATTTTACTCTAGGAAATCAAAAAACGGAAGGCATTATTCCTGGAGACAAGTTTACTAAAAATAACTTTTATATAAGTACTGGAAAAAAAATTGGCAAATGGAGTTTTAATGCTAATGCTACCTATACTACTACTAATCAAAATACAGCAGGAGGTGTAGAAGGTTCAATATATGGATCTTTGGTTCAAGTACCCGTTAACGTTCCTGTTCAATTATTTAGCAATCCAGACAATGCTACCCACTGGACCTACTGGGAGTTAAGTCCTTATTGGAAATTGAAAAACGAAAGGATTTCTAATAAAGGTCAAACTTTTGAAGGTGTTGGAGAATTGAACTATGAATTCAATAAAAATATTAGCGCTACCTATAGAGCTAGTTACAGAAGTACTTCTTTCAATAGAGTAGAATTCTTCAATGGCTATAAAACAGATATTGTTTACTGGGACTCCCCGTTTGATTATGTTTCTTCTTATGAAGTGGGAAACACCAATAGTAGAAATTTATATGCCGATTTGCTTGTCAATTTTAACTATGAATTAACAAAAGACATCACACTTAAAGCAAACGTTGGTAACAACGTAACTAATGCTGAATTCAATTCATTATCAGTTAAAGGTGAAAAATTAGTAATTCCTGGATTGTATAACATTTCTAATATTACAGGAAATGCATTACCGTCTGATTTTAAATCAAGACAAAGAAGTTATTCCTATTTTGCAAATGTAGATTTAGGTTATAAAGATTATTTGTATTTGAATCTTACCGCTAGAAAAGATTGGACTTCTGTTATCAAAAAGCCATTCTTTTATCCAAGTGTCGGTGTTTCCTTTATACCTACAACAGCTTTTGCTGACTTTGGAGGCGAAACACTTACTTTTGCCAAATTATCTGCCAGTTTTGTTAAGGTAGGAAATAGTGTTGTTGGTCCTTACGACATAAATGACCGATTTGTTAGCGCAACGTCTGCGGGTTTTCCATTTTTAATTAACAGTTTTAATCAAAATACAAGTATTGCAGATCAAAACTTAATACCAGAAACCAATACCTCAATAGAATTTAACATGAACTTAGAATTCTATAAAAAAAGAGTCACTTTTGACGCTAGTTATTTTAGATCAAAAAATAGTGATCAAATCATTGAAATTTCTCCATCAACAACTTCAGGTGCTAACTTAGCTACTGTTAATGTTGGGGAAACAATATCTCAAGGTGTTGAATTTGATTTAGGGGTAACAGCTATTAAAACTGAAAACTTTACTTGGGATTTCAGATTCGGTTATAGTGCTCCAAAAACAGAAGTAACAAAAGTAACTGACGAGTCTAACCAAGTTGCTGTTGGACAATACCTTGGCACAGCTGGAATTGCTGCTATTAGAGGAGAACAATTTCCTATGCTTGTTGGAACTGGTTACCAGAGAGATGATAATGGCAATGTAGTTATTGATGCCTCAACTGGAGATCCATTAAAAGCAACTAATGTAAAACTAGGAAAAACAACTCCAGACTATATTCTTGGCCTAACAACCAATATTAGGTATAAAAATTTAAAACTAACTGGAGTTTTTGACTATAGAACAGGTCATGTTTTTTATGCCGGGGTAAAAGATGGTTTAATTCAAAATGGTTCTGATATAGTTACAGCTCAAAACGGAAGAGAACCTTTTATTTTTCCAAATTCTGTAATCGAAACATCTCCTGGAGTTTTTACACAAAACACTAGTGTAACCACTTCGGGAAATCAAGATTATTTTACTGGGATTTATAGAGAAATCGATGAAAATTTCGTTTTGGATGCAACAGCATTTAAATGTAGAGAAATTGCACTTTCCTATTCTTTTTCAGATAAAATAGTAAAGAAATTACACGTTGATGGATTGTCTCTAGGGCTAAATGCACGAAACGTATTCATGATACTTCCAAAACAGAACAGGAACTATACAGACCCTGAATTTTCGTTTACAACAGGAAACAATGTTGGTTTAAGCACAGGAGCTCAAGCGCCACCAACAAGAACATACGGATTCAATATCAATATAACTTTTTAATAATTATGAAAATGAAAAATATATATAGTAAAGTATTATGCGGCATATTAATCAGTGCATCTTTACAATCTTGTGATGATTATCTTGATGTAAATGATGACCCTAATAATCCTTCATCTGAAAATGTTAATCCTGAAATCGTTCTTGCCGCAACCCAAGTGTATACTTATGGGGTATTAGCTGGAAATGTTTCTGAGTTCAATCCAAATGCAGTTCAAGACAATATGAACCAATTAGGAAATCTGATGATGAATAACTGGACTAGAGATGTTGGGGCATCAAATTCAAGTTACTATTTTAATGAACATACCTATAATGTAACTTCTGATTTCTATTCTGGTATTTTTGAAAATCTTTATTTAAGAACTTCTAATTACACTTTTATTCAAAACACAACTAAGCCAGGATATGATAATTATAAAGCTATAGCAAAAATATTGAAAACATTCTATTTTCAATATTTAGTAGATTTATATGGAAATATTCCTTACTCGGAGGCTCATAAAAGAGGCGATAATTTGGCACCAAAATACGATGATGCATTAACTATTTATAGAGATTTAGTCGTGCAATTAGAAGAAGCTGTTGCTTTGATAGATAATGCACCCGCTAGTTCGCTAAATCCAGGAGAAAATGACGTTATGCTTTCTGGTGATATGGGAATGTGGAAAAAATTTGCTAATACGCTTAAACTAAGAATACTTCTAAGAGAGTGTAAAAGAACGGCATCATCAGCTTACATTACCTCAGAAATGGCTGAGTTACAAAGCAGCGGTGCTCAATTTTTGGGTCCTGATGACAATGTAACCATTAACCCAGGGTTTAGCGCAGCTACAAATAAACAAAACGGATTTGCAGCTATGTTTTTAACTATAAATGATACATACAAAAATAACTGGTCATCTACCGCTGCTACAAAATATACGGTAAGCTATTTACAAAACACTAATGACCCAAGACTGAACCGAATATACTCGGCAACATCTGCTGGACCTACTGACTATAATGGTCATCAACAAGGCGATGTGTTGAACACGTCTACCAACTACCCTGTTTCGCATGTTGGCCCTGGTTTACTTCAAAATTCCGCTCAAGATGGCATGGTATTTACCGCCGCAGAAAGTTTATTATTACAAGCTGAAGCAGTTCAAAGAGGGTATTTAAACGGTTCTGCTAAGAGTTTGTACGAAAGCGGAATAACGGAATCATTTAAATTATTAGGACTTAGTGCGACTCAAGCAATTACTTATTACAGTCAAGCAACAAATCTTGTAGGTTGGAATGGCTCAACTGGAAATGAAATACAAGCTATTATAAATCAAAAATGGATTGCCTTGAATGGTATTAATGGTGGAGAAATTTGGATTGAAAACACAAGAACTGGCTTTCCAAGTCATGTGCCACTTTCTCCAGTAGCAGCAAGTACATCAAGACCAATTCGTTTATTATATCCAAGCTCTGAAATTGCAGGTAATACTGCAAATGTTCCCCAACAGAATGAATCTGAAGCTTTCACAAGTAAAATATTTTGGAACCAATAATAAAAACAGATATGAAAAATATAAAAATAATATTCTTAACCCTTTTAACCTTAACAGTCACCATTTCCTGTGTTAAGGATGATGTAGAAAATAATAGCAAAGGTGATTATGTTGTTGGATTTAAGAATTCACAATCATCATATATCTATACTGATAATGATGTCGACCCAGTTCAAGTTTTTGAACCTATCGATTTAGTTGGTGGAAGTAATGGTACAACCTCTGATACTGATATTTCGATCCCTTTTTCTATTGATGTAACGAGTACAGCTATCTTAGGAACAGATTATACTATTACAGCAACTGGCGGAATCGTAACGTTAGAAGCGGGTTCAAGCTTTGTAAAACTGCCTTTCACAATTAACCCAAGCGTTTTACCCGGAAATGTTCCTAAAACTATCATTATCAATTTAGGGCAACCATCTACCGCAAGTGCAGTAGTTGCAGATGATAAAAAAACCATTACGGTTACAATTGCTAAATGTGCTTCTGATTTAGAAGGAACGTATTCATTGGAAGTAACCAGAGAAGATAATGGTGTTGTTTATAATTTCCCAAATGAAGTAATCACACAATTAGCTTTAGGGGTATATGAAACATCAAGTACTGGTCCTTATGATGATTTAACCAATGACGGCGCTCCAAGAAATGGCTTTATATTTAAAGATGTTTGCCAATCTATTGCCATAGATGAGCAAAACTTGGGCGATTATTATTCTAATCTTGTAGAAGGCGATGAGGATTCCGGATCGGTTACTCTTGACCCTGTTACAGGAGAAGTAGTTTCAATTACAATGAACTACTCGATTAGAGGATTCTCTTCTGGAGTTACTAGAAGATATTTTACAGCTGTTTATACAAAACTCTAAAAAATTAATTATGAAAAAAATATCAAATTTAAAATATCTTATAGTGTCATTGCTATTCATAGGAATTTTTTCTATCGCATGTAATGAAGAAGAAAATTTAGGAAAAAAAGAAAAACCAGAGTTAACTGCTAATGGAGATACTTCAATAACTGTAACTGAAGGAACAGATGCTGTGCTAAAATTTAAACTTGACAAAGCAATAAATAAACCTATTCAATACCGCTTGGTAATTTTGGACGAAAGTTCTGCTACAGACCAAGAAGATTACGTAATTCCGGGATGCAGAAGCAACGATCCTGATTGTGTAGCTATCGAAGAAAATGGCGGACCCGTGGGTTATATTTTTGAAATTCCTGCTTATACGACTGAATATATCGTAAACGTTACTACCATTTTTGATGACCTTAGTGAAGGAGACGAAAATTTAAAATTAAAAGTAATATCCAACAGAACTTTACTCGGAACTGTTAATGAATTATTTTACGATATCACTATTCAAAACGCTGTTTCAGATGATTTAAACATCAGATTAAACTGGAGTGGAACTTTTACTTCGGGAACAGAGACTGTTGACAATTGTACCCTTGATATGGACTTAGAATTGTACGATTCCAATTTTAATTTATTAGATTTTAGTTACTATAATTGTCCAGAAGGCTTAATTTTAGAAACATCCACTTTAGCTGATGGAACATATTATTTAGATGCTAGTTTATGGACAACTTCTGGATATTCTGAAACTGTAAACATTCCAGCTAATTTAACATTTATAAAACCAGGAAGTAGTTTTAACGAAACATATGATCTTTCTGATTTCTTCCCAATGCAAGACGGAGGTTTGGATGATGGTAATGGTAATGCATTAATTGAGTATACTATTGTAAAATCTGGCACAATATACACCATTACTGATCCTGATGGCGCAACTGTATTTCAAGGAAAACAAAAAGCGCACGAAATAAGGAGGGCGAGATTAAAAAATAAAAACAAATTAAAATAAGAACATCCAAAAACCACCAGTTTTCACTGGTGGTTTTTTTATATCTTTGCGCCATGGAAAAAGAAAACCAAATTTTTGGAATAAGAGCCATTATTGAAGCCATAACAGCTGGTGCAGCAATTGATAAAGTATTTATTCAATCGGACACACAAGGCGAATTAATGAAAGAATTAATGAAAGTGATGAAACAAAAAAGCATCAATTTCTCTTATGTTCCCGTTGAAAAACTAAACCGATTAACTTCAAATAATCATCAGGGCGCAGTGGCTACAATCTCTCCTATTGCCTTTCATGATTTGGAAACTCTAATTGAAAAAGTGTTGGAATCCGGAAAAACTCCATTATTCTTAATTCTTGATCAAATAAGTGATGCCCGGAATTTTGGCGCTATCATTAGAACTGCCGAATGTACCGGTGTTGACGGAATTATTGTTCAAAAAGCGGGGTCTGCACCCGTTAATGGCGACACTGTAAAGACTTCTGCTGGTGCGGTATTCAATGTTCCTATTTGTAAAGTCGAACATATCAAAGACGCTATATTCCATCTTCAAGGAAGCGGCATAAAAACAGTTGCCGCCACTGAAAAAACAGAGCAGAATATTTACGATATTTCTCTTAACGAACCTGTAGCCATTATTATGGGAAGTGAAGACAGAGGAATCAATCCATCGGTATTAAAGATAGTAGATGAAAAAGCTAAATTACCTATGTTTGGAACTATCGGTTCACTTAATGTTTCCG
>CANKLK010000087.1 GCA_947482805.1 Flavobacteriaceae bacterium | reverse complement strand
AGAATAACGTGTCCCGTAAATAAAACATTAACAATTTTAAACCCAACAAACCAATTACTAATTGACACCAATTATGATGGGGTTTTTGAAAGTGGCATCACGCAGTATTCCTCTTTTGAAATACGTATTCGATTAAATAGTAGTGTTTCATTACCTGCCGGTACAGGCACATTTTCTATAAATGGAAATCTTATAAATTCAATTGTAATTACCAACATCAATCTTTCAGACACAACCACAAGCAGAGTGGCTTTGAATTTATTTGCCACCTGCATCCCAAAAGATTCTGACGGTGATGGAATTGCTGACCAAAACGATCTGGATAGTGATAATGATTCTATTCTTGATTTATTTGAAGCGCAAGCACAAAGTGGCATAACACTTTCTAATGTTGACGTCACTGGCGATGGAATTGACGATGTTTTTGGTACAGGAATTATTTTGGCTGATACCGACACAGATGGCATTCCAAATTATTTAGATTTAGATTCAGACAATGATGGAATTCACGATTTAGATGAAGCCGGGTTTACTATTACAGATGCTGATAACAATGGAATAATTGATGGTGCAAATTTTGGTGCAAACGGATTATTTAATCCTATAGAAACAGCTACTGATAGTGGCATTATAAACTCAATTTATGTGCTTGCCGATACAGATGCGGATGGAATTTACAACGCTATAGAATTGGACAGCGATAATGATCTGTGCAATGATGTAATCGAAGCAGGTTATTTTGACAGTAATCTTGACGGATTATTAGGAGGAACAACACCGCCAACAGTTAATAACTTCGGACTTGTAACAAGTGGAATTGGTTATGGAAATCCAAACCCCAATTACATAATAGCAGCACCAATAATTATAAACACTCAACCACAAAATAGTACTGCCTGCGAGCTGCAAAGCGTCACTTTAACAATAAGTACGAATGCAATAAACACTTATCAATGGCAATTATCTATCGATAGCGGAGTAACCTGGTCAATTATTTCAGACAATGCCACTTATTCCGGTGCGGGTACAAATGCACTGACAGTGTCTAATGTGACTCCATCAATGGTTGGTTATCAGTATCGTTGCTTCTTAAATAAAAACGGAAATACTTGTGGGCTAAATTCATCGGCAGCCATACTTACAACATATCCTTTACCCGTAGTTACAACGCCAATCTCATTAAAACAATGTGACGATGATACTGACGGAATTTCAACTTTCAATTTAACTCAAAAGAATGATGTTATTTCTGCTAACTATTTAATCGAAACATTAACTTACTATACAACACTTGCGGCAGCTAATACTCAAAACAATACCTTTATAATTGCTAATCCAATTGCTTATACTACAGGAAGTGGAAGCGTCTACGCACGAGTTCAAAATAGCAATGGATGTTTTAGGGTAGCCCGAATTGATTTATTAGTTTCGGTAACTCAAATACCGGCAAGTTATGTTATTCCAAATCAATATTTATGTGATGATTATTTGGATGCCGTTAATGATGATAGAGATGGAATTTCGGGACCTTATAATTTTACCAGCATTACCAATAATTTACTTGGTTTTCTGCCTGGACCAACTGCTAATTACAGTATAAAATATTATAAAACCGAAGCTGATTTCCTTGCTGAAACTGATGCTCTAGGAAATTCATTGGAAATAACCAACACTACAACTTATCGAAACATTGGTTTCCCAAATACGCAAACGATTTGGGTTCGGGTTGAAAGCACTTTAGACAATTCCTGCTATGGATTTAAAACATTTGATGTTGTGGTAGAAGCTTTGCCAACTGCCAATCCAATTAATGCAATAAATCTTATCCGTCAATGTGATGACGATCAAGATGGTATTTTTAATTTTAATACTTCTACAATTGAAAGTACTATTTTACAAGGTCAAAATGGAGTTGACGTAATTTATACTGATAATTTTGGCACCATTTATAATCCGTTACCAAATCCTTTTCCTGTAAATATTCAAACAACAATTACTGCAAGAGTTGTAAACACTTCAACACAAGCCCCAGATGGTCCATGTTTTGATGAAGTGACTTTCCAATTTATTGTAGATGATTTACCCCAAGCGTTTGCCATTGACCCTAACTTAACATCAAGATGTGACGATGAACCCAATCCAATTGACCAAGATGGATTTATCGATTTTGATACAAGTACTTTTCTAAATACCATTATTGGTTTACAAACAGGAATGAATGTATATTATTATGATGAAAATAATGTGCTCATTCCAAGTACAACTCCCAATCAATTGCCAAATCCTTTTACAACAGGAACACAAAATGTAAGAGTGGTTGTTGAAAATCCAATTAATACAGCTTGTAAGGCACAATTAAACATTCCATTTGTTGTTCATCCAACTCCAAAAATTGACTTAGAGGAAAACATCATTATTTGTTTACCTACAACAGATGCGCTAATTGATGGAGGAATTTTAGATGGATCACCAACTACTGACTATCAGTTTAATTGGTTTACTAATACTGTTCCGTTAGGAATAACAACACCAACGTTACTCGTTACTACACCAGATGTATATAGTGTTAATGTTACAAATACTTTTGGATGTAAAAAAACCAGAGTAATCACTGTAACCGGTTCTGAAGTTGCCACAATTCAATCCATTGATGTAATTGATTTAGCTGATGTTAATTCTATAACAATAAATGTAACAGGTTTAGGCGATTATGAATTTGCACTTGATGATGTCAACGGACCTTATCGCGACAGCAATTTCTTTGAAAATGTTCCTATGGGCCTTCATGATATTTATGTACGTGACAAAAATGGTTGTGGTTCTCTTGGTCCAATTACAGTTGCTGTACTCGGAATTCCGCAATATTTCACACCAAATGGAGATGGCTACAACGATTATTGGAATGTAAAAGGTGTAAGTGCACAATTCAATTATCTTTCTACTATATACATTTTTGACCGTTTTGGAAAATTATTAAAACAAATAGGAACTACAGGCTTAGGTTGGGATGGAACATTTAACGGACAACTAATGCCTGCTGATGATTATTGGTATAACATCAAGTTTGAAGACGGAAGAAGTGCCAAAGGGCATTTTACTTTAAAACGTTAATTCAAATATGAAAGTTGTTGCTTTTTTTATTTTCATTGGTATGATTTCTACAGCACAGGAAGTAAAAGTCACATCAGGTAAATTACAATGTTTTACCAATTTCAAATCGCAATATGTTGATTCCCGAAACGTTGATGTTTGGTTACCCGATAGCTATTCTGACAAAGAGAAATATGCCGTTTTATTCATGCACGATGGTCAAATGTTATTCGATGCTGAAACGACTTGGAATAAGCAAGCATGGGAAGTGGACGAAACTGCAGGTAAGTTGAATGCTGAGGGTAAAACTAAAAAATTCATCGTGGTTGGCATTTGGAATAATGGACAAAAACGTCATTTTGAGTATTTCCCTCAAAAAGCTTTCAGAAAACTTTCTGCCGAAGAAAAAGAGTTTGTCTCCAACAGTTTAAAATTAAAAGGAAGGATAAATGAGACTTTTAATCCTATTTCAGATAACTATCTCAAATTTATTGTTACCGAATTAAAGCCATTTATTGACATTCATTTTTCAACACTAAAGGATAAAGACAATACGTTTATTGCCGGTTCTAGCATGGGTGGTTTGATTTCGTTATATGCCATTTGTGAGTATCCCGATGTTTTTGGAGCGGCCGCATGTCTTTCGACACATTGGACGGGGATTTTTCAAATTGACAATAATCCTGTACCACAAGCATTTTACGATTATCTGAAAAGCAATTTACCGAATCCGAAAAATCATAAAATCTATTTTGATTATGGCGACCAAACATTGGATTCACTTTATCCAACATTGCAGAAACAAGTAGATATCATCATGACCGAAAAAGGATTTACCAATAAAAACTGGATAACCAAATTCTTTCAAGGAAAAGACCATTCTGAAAAATCATGGGCAGAGCGTTTGAACATTCCGTTGAAGTTCGTGCTGAAGAAATAGCCCTAGCCCGGATGGTAACGGCATCCTTTTTTGTTTTAATAAAAGCCCTTCAACTGCGCTTAGGGTGACAAAACAAAAAAGATATAGTGGACAGCCGGAGCAGCTTCAAAAACAAAAAACCCATTCTGTTACGAATGGGTTATATTACATGAGATTCCTCCTTTGTCGGAATGACTAGTTTATTATATTTTATTGCGTTTTCTATCGTTTTCTGTCAAATAGATTTTACGCAAACGAATAGATTTTGGTGTAACCTCAACATATTCATCTTTTTGAATGTACTCCAACGCTTCTTCTAATGAGAAAATAATCGGAGGAATAATCCTTGCTTTTTCATCATTACCAGAAGAACGAACGTTTGACTGTTTCTTAGCCTTAGTAACATTGATACTCATATCATCGCTACGAGAGTTTTCTCCGATAACCTGACCTTCGTATATTTCATCATTTGGATTTACGAAGAATTTACCTCTGTCTTGTAATTTATCGATAGAATAAGGAATTGCTTTTCCGTTTTCCATAGAAATTAAAGAACCGTTGTTTCTTCCAGGAATTTCTCCTTTGAAAGGTTCGTATCCAATATAACGGTGTGACATAATCGCTTCTCCAGCAGTAGCTGTAAGCAAAAGATTTCTCAATCCAATAATTCCACGTGAAGGAATGTTAAATTTCACAATCATACGTTCACCTTTAGCTTCCATACTTAACATTTCACCTTTACGGATAGAAACGAATTCAACTGCTCTTCCAGATAAATGTTCTGGTAAATCGATTGTTAACTCTTCAATTGGCTCGCATTTTTTACCGTCAATTTCCTTGATGATAACTTGTGGTTGTCCAATTTGCAATTCATAACCTTCTCTTCTCATCGTTTCAATAAGAACTGATAAGTGTAACACACCACGGCCAAAAACCATGAATTTATCAGCTGAATCAGTCTCACCAAGTTTCATTGCTAGGTTTTTCTCGAGCTCTTTAGTCAAACGATCTCTAATATGACGAGAAGTCACAAATTTTCCTTCTTTACCAAAGAAAGGCGAATCGTTAATTGTAAACAACATGCTCATTGTTGGCTCGTCGATTGCTATGGTTTGTAATGCTTCTGGATTTTCAAAATCGGCAATAGTATCACCAATTTCAAAACCTTCAATTCCAACAATAGCACAAATATCTCCGGCAATTACGCTTTCTACTTTTTTACGTCCAAGACCTTCAAATGTGTGCAATTCTTTAATTCTTGATTTTATGATTTTACCATCTCTTTTAACCAAAGAAATAGGCATGCCTTCTTTTAATTCACCTCTTTCCAATCGACCAATTGCAATACGACCAGTGAATGAAGAGAAATCTAAAGAAGTAATCAACATTTGTGGCGTTCCTGTGGAAACTTTTGGTGGAGGTACGTGAGCAACAACCATATCCAAAAGAGGTTCTATGTTTGTAGTGATATTTCTAAAATCATCAGACATCCAATTGTTTTTAGCAGAACCATAAACTGTTGGGAAATCCAACTGCCATTCTTCAGCGCCTAATTCATACATCAAATCAAAAACTTTTTCGTGCACTTCTTCCGGAGTACAGTTTTCTTTGTCTACTTTATTGATAACAACGCAAGGTTTTAATCCTAAGTCGATTGCTTTTTGCAATACGAAACGCGTTTGCGGCATTGGTCCTTCGAAAGCATCTACTAAAAGACATACACCGTCAGCCATATTTAATACACGTTCAACTTCTCCGCCAAAATCAGCGTGCCCGGGAGTGTCAATAATATTGATTTTTGTTCCTTTATATACAACAGAAACGTTTTTAGAAGTAATCGTAATTCCTCTTTCTCGCTCCAGATCGTTGTTATCAAGAATTAAATCACCTGTATTTTCGTTTTCACGAAATAACTGACAGTGATACATAATTTTGTCAACTAACGTAGTCTTTCCGTGGTCAACGTGAGCAATAATAGCAATGTTTCTGATAGATTCCATCTTTGTTTTTTTGAAGGTGCAAAGGTACACTTTATTTTTAGATAAAAAACCAATAAACAATTAGTTTACTTTTTAATAATAGCGGAAGTTCCGTTTATAAAATCCTTAATAAGTTTTTGGTTAAATTTTAAAACTCATATGAAATTATATATATTTGAGAAATGAAAAATAATTCTAATAAAATCACAATAATATACGTCGTTATTCTGATGTTTATGGCTATAATTGGCCATAAATTATTTGTTTTTTATTTTCCAGACTCTACTAACGAAACCCTGTTCAAATACAGTTTTACTAAAGATTTAATCTATATTATTTTTTCTGGTTTAATTCTAAAATTCATTTTATATCAAAATGAAACTAGAAATAAATCAGTCTTTAAAAAATTAAAAGTTACCAATATTGAAATCAAAGAATCAAACGAGCGATATGATATTGTAGCTAAAGCAACAAGTGACACCATTTGGGATTGGAAAATAGAAGACGATAGTATAATTTGGAATAAAGGAATTTATGGTGTTTTTGGATACCAAAAAGAAGATGTCGGTTCAACATCTAAATGGTGGTTTGACCGAATTCATCCAGAAGACAGTTTAAAAATGTCTGTCAAACTGTATTCGTTTTTAGAACAAAAAACTGAAAAATGGCAAGATGAATATCGATTTCAGTGCGCTGATGGTAGTTATAAGTATGTTTTTGACAGAGGTTTTTTGGTTAAAGATGACAATGGAAAACCTATAAGAATGATTGGAGCTATTCAAGATGTTACCAAACAAAAAGAAGAAGAACAAAGACTTAGATTACTCGAAACAGTAATTACACAGTCTAAGGACGCCGTAATGATTACGGATATTGACACATCAAAAAATGTTATTCCAAATATAATATTCGTCAATTCAGCTTTTACGGATATTACCGGATATCCAGCTGATGAAGTTATTGGGAAATCTCCAGAAATATTATTCGGAAAAAAATCAGATTTTTTAGAATTTGACAAACTCAGAACGGCCGTTCAAGAATATAAAGAATGTTTTGTTGAAACTATAAGTTACAAAAAAAGTGGTGAAGAATTTTGGATCAACTTCTCGATGATTCCTGTAACTGATAAAGAAGGAGAACATTCTCATTGGATTTCTATTCAGAGAGATGTCACGGTAGAAAAAGAAAGAGAGAAAGAAAGAGAACAACTTATTAGGGAATTAACTCAAAATAATAAGGATTTAAAGCAGTTTTCTTATATCACTTCTCATAATTTAAGGGCCCCTTTATCTAATTTAACCGGATTACTTAATCTTATTGAAGATATTCCAATTGAAGATTCAGAATTAAAAGAAATAATTAACGGGTTTTCAAAATCAACTCATTTGTTAAATGAGACGATAAATGATTTAGTTAAGGTAATTATTATCAAAGACAACCCTTCGATTCAAAAAGAAAAATTATTTATTAAGGATGTGTTCGAAAATGTTTTTAATCAATTGAGTTTCTTAATTAGTGCTAACAAACCTATTTTGAAAATTGATTTGGAAGTCGAAACTATTTTTGACATAAACAAGTCATATTTAGAAAGTATTTTTCTAAATTTATTGACGAATGCTATAAATTATCGAGAACCAAGTAGACAATTAAGAATTACTATTGCCACAAAAGTCGAAGACAACAACCTATTTATGACATTCAAAGACAACGGAATAGGTATCGATTTAGAAAAAAATAATGATAAAATTTTTGGACTATATCAACGATTCCACCATTATCCAGAAAGTAAAGGATTAGGGCTGTATTTAGTTAAATCACAAGTAGAAAGTATGGGGGGAACTATTTCAGTTGACAGTAATGTTGGAAAAGGAACTACTTTTACAATTGTTTTTAAATATAATTAAGTAATATGTTAGATAAAATACTCTGTGTAGACGATGACCCAATTACGCTCATGCTTTGTAAAAAAGTTGTTGAGAGAGTTGGATTTGCAAAAGAAATAATTACAGCCAAACATGGTCTAGAAGCAATTGAATACTTTGACAGTCTATTTGAAGAAAGTAAAGTAAATGATTCAATTGTATATCCAAAGTTGGTGCTTTTAGATTTAAATATGCCTGTATTAGATGGATGGGAATTTCTGGAAACATATATACGTAAGGAGTATGATAATTTGTTTAGTTCAACTAAATTTATTGTTCTTTCATCTTCAGTTGATCCCTATGATATTAACAGATCTAAAGCCTATCCTGTTATAGGATTTTTATCAAAACCAATAACCAAAGAAATGTTAGAAAATTTAAAACATCAATTTTTATAAATAAAAAAAGCACTCTAAATAGAGTGCTTTTTTTATTTATAAATTTGTCTCAATTATAATTTAGAAACGTGTTTAGTTAATTTAGATTTCAAATTAGATGCTTTATTATCATGAATGACATTTTTCTTAGCTAATTTATCTATCATAGAAACAACAGAAGATAATTTTGCAGAAGCATCGGATTTATCTGTCGCCAATCTTAATGCTTTTATGGCATTACGAGTAGTTTTGTGTTGGTATCTATTTAATACTCTTCTCTTTTCGTTACTTCTAATTCTCTTTAAAGCTGACTTATGATTTGCCATTTTTTTTCTTTTATTTTATTTAAAATTGTAGCCCGTAGGGGAATCGAACCCCTCTTACCAGGATGAAAACCTGGCGTCCTAACCGATAGACGAACGGGCCATCTTTCTCAACGCGGATGCAAAAATACAACTATTTTTTATTTTCACAATAGTGAAGATGAAAAAAAACTATTTTTTTTTAATATGCTTTTGCAAACAGTACCCTACCAGTTGATTTAACTCCAGAAAAAACACATTTTCCATCCTCTTCAACTCTATTTAATGGTATGCAACGGATGGTTGCCTTGGTTAAATCTTTGATTTTTTCTTCCGTATCAGGAGTTCCATCCCAATGTGCTGAAATAAAACCAGTTTTATTTTCCAAAACATCTTTGAATTCTTCAAAAGTATTTACCTCAGTAACATGTGTATTTCTATATTCTAAAGCTCGATTAAATAAATCACTTTGTATTTGTTCTAATAAATTCGCAATATGGGTAACAATACCTTCTTTTGACTTGACTTCTTTAGATAACGTATCTCTTCTTGCAATTTCAAAAGTTCCATTTTCTAAATCTTTTGGTCCAATAGCAATTCGAACCGGAACACCTTTCAATTCCCATTCGGCGAATTTAAATCCAGGTTTTTGAGTAGTTCGATTATCAAACTTAACAGAAACTCTAGATTTTTT
>CANKLK010000086.1 GCA_947482805.1 Flavobacteriaceae bacterium | reverse complement strand
TGCTAAAGCCCAGGAAATAGCTAAGGAGATTCGATACGACTCATACTTAATTAGTATTTATGATAACTTAGTTCACCATTACAAACGCTATCAAGAACCTGAAAAAGCAAAAAAGTATAATGAAAAATCAGATTCACTAAGCAAAGTTGTTTATTCAGAAGATAAGTTAAATAAACTACAAAAAGCAGCTTTGCAAATTGAGCTAGACGAATACAAAAACCAATTGGAACGAATTGAATTAGTAAACGAAAAGCATCAACAAAGTAAAAAAGATTCTAAGTTAATCATAATACTATTTATAATTATCTTAATAATTTTATTGTTATTGTTATTGACTTTATATAAAAACGTAAAAATTAGAGAACAAGCTAATCAAGAATTACAATTGGTTAATGAAGCTTTAATAGAGGCCAAAGAAAAAGCAGAAGAAGCCTCTCAACTCAAATCACAATTTGTTTCTACTATTACTCATGAATTGAGAACACCTTTGTATGGAGTTATTGGAATTACCAATATAATTTTAGACGAACATAAAGAATTGTTCAATAGTCCACATTTAAAATCCTTAAAGTTTTCTGCTAAATACTTGCTCTCTTTGGTTAATGATATTCTTCAAATCAATAAAATAGAGGAAAAAAGAATAGTGTTAGAAAGTTTGATTTTCAACTTGACAGATGAAATCACTATGATAAAAAATTCTGTCGAATACATCGCTGATAAGAACAATGATGTATTAACTGTTGAAATTGATACAGCCATACCTGAATTTTTAATTGGTGATAAACTTCGGTTATCTCAAATTATTATGAACCTGGTAAGCAATGCTTTGAAGTTTACCAAGAACGGCGAAGTTGCTATTTTTGCCGATTTGAAATATGTAAAAGACAAAACATACTTTATTGAATTTAAAGTTAAAGACACAGGAATCGGGATTGCAAAAGAAGATCAAGAAAAAATCTTCGAAAAGTTTGTTCAGATAGAAAGAAAAGAAGAAGATTATCAAGGCACAGGTTTAGGATTATCTATTGTTTCAAGTTTGATAAAATTATTTAATAGTGAAATTGATATTGTTAGTGAAGAAAATGTTGGAACTACTTTTTCATTCACTATCGGATTTGAATTTGATGAAGACAAATCAAAAGATATTATAAATAATATAGAGGTAGATTTATCGACTAGCCAATTATATAACATATTGGTTGTTGAAGACAATAAAATTAATCAGGTTGTAACCAAAAAAATGATTGAGGTAAGCAATATGAGTTGCACCATTGTTGATGATGGTTTTGCTGCTTTGGTTGCTTTGGAACGCGAATCGTTTGATTTAGTATTAATGGATATCAACATGCCATTAATCAACGGTTTTGATACTTCACGAAAAATAAGAGAAAAAGGAATTACTATTCCCATTATTGCCCTGACTGCTTTTGACAAACAAGAAGTAGCGGAACAAGCTATATCTGTTGGAATGAATGATGTTTTGATGAAACCTTTCGAGCCTTCAATGTTATTTCAGGTCATTCAAAATCAAGTTAATAAAAGAGAAACCGCTAATTAATACCAGCGTTTTTTATTCTTCTTTGAAGCTTCCGATTTTCTGGAATTACTTCCTTCAGGTTTCTTTTTGTTTCTCAAATCGGGTTTAGCTTCTTGATTTGGTTCAGCATCTTTCCATGGAAAAGGATGGTCTTTAATAGTTTTTACATTAACCTTTATCAGTTTCTGAATGTCCTTCCAGTAAGTTTCCTCGTCTTTGCTGCAAAACGAAATCGATATTCCGCCGTTTCCAGCACGACCAGTTCTACCAATTCGATGAACATAAGTTTCAGGTATATTTGGCAAATCAAAATTGATTACATACGGTAAACTTTCAATATCAATACCTCGTGCTGCAATATCGGTAGCAACCAAAACAGAGATTTCTTTGTTTTTAAAATGGTCTAAAACTCGTTGTCTTGCTGTTTGTGATTTGTCGCCGTGAATTGCTTCGGCATTAACTCCATGTTTTTTTAATGCTTTAACCACATTGTCTGCGCCGTGTTTGGTTCTTACAAAAACCAATACATTGCTGAGGTTTTCATTGCGTATCAAATGATATAACAAAGCACGTTTGTCTGTCTTGTCCACAAAATAGATTTGCTGCTCAATAATTTCTGCTGTCGATGAAACTGGTGTTACCGAAACATACTCTGGTTTGTTTAAAAAAGTATCGGCTAATTCGCGAATTGCCATTGGCATTGTTGCCGAAAAAAGTAAAGTTTGTCTGTTCGTTGGAACCAATTTAACAATTTTTCTAACATCGTTTATGAAACCCATATCGAGCATCAAATCGGATTCGTCTAAAACTAAATAATGCAGACTATCAAAATCAATAAAACCTTGTTTGTGTAAATCTAATAATCTCCCTGGTGTAGCAATCAAAATGTCAATACCTTTCTTCAATTGGTCTACTTGTGGCACTTGCGAAACACCACCAAATACAGTTAATTGCCTGATGTTGGTGTACTTTCCATAAGTGTCAAAACTTTCGCCAATCTGAACTGCCAATTCGCGGGTTGGCGTTACCACTAAACAACGAATTTCTTTTGTTTTTTTGGATGACCCAATCATGCGATGCAAATTGTGTATAATTGGGATAGCAAAAGCCGCTGTTTTTCCGGTACCAGTTTGAGCGCATCCTACTAAATCTTTTCCTGCTAAAATAAATGGGATAGCCTTTTCCTGAATAGGTGTTGGGCTGGTGTATCCTTCTTCAAAAACTGCCCTTTGAATACTTTTGGATAATGATAATTCTTCGAATAACATATAATATACTTACTGTTAAGTAGTAAGTCGAGGCAAAGATAGGGTTTTATTGGTTAGGTGTTGCGTGTTGCGGGTTTTCTATGTTTTGAACCCGAAACCCATAACCCGAAACCATCATCTAAATCAATTCCTTTCTCGATTTAATAAAGTCGGTAACCAAATACCCAATCAGTTTTCCGATAAGATGATTGTTTTTTTCTTCACCCAAATCGGGTGCGCCTTCGCAAATATGTAGATAAGCTGCATTTTTATGTTTTCCAAAAAAGTAAACAAACTGGCGCAATTCTTCTACCGAAAAACCACTCATGGTCATGGCACTACTGGCAATATTTGGTAAAGCATCCAAATCGATTTCGATACCATATGAATCGTTTTTAATAAATTCAATCGCTGTATTTAACTCTTGCTGAAAGTTTTTTTGTTGACGTACTTTGATTTCATCATAAGTATTAAAGGTTACTCGTTCTTCTATATTCTTCAAATTATCGAGTACGTTTTTCGAAGTATAATTTTCGTGTAACCCAAAGATGAAATATTTCTTCAGAAAACCTTCTTCATATGCATACGAAAAACCGTTACCACTATGTCTTCCTTCCAGAATTCTGAAATCGGAATGCGCATCAAAATTGATGGCATTTATTGGTTTTCCTAATCCGAGAGCAGTTCCTTTTATATTTCCATAAGCATTATTGTGTCCACCACCAATTATTATTGGGATTTTCCCGTATTTTATAATACAACTAACAATGTGCACAACTTCTTTATCAATTTTTTCAACAAGAGAACTTAATTTTTTTCGGTCTGCCGTATTGTGGAAATTTAAATCTTTTGCGGCTTCCATTTCTTCAGCAACATCGAGAGACCCTAAAACTAAAATTTGACTTCCTTTACAAAAACGATTGTGCTGAATGTTTGCTATGCTTGCAATGGCACTTTTCCATGCTGAATTTGCACCTGGGCGACCAAAATTCGCTCGAATACCAACATCTTCTGGAATTCCAAACAGTACATATTGTGCTTCGCAGTTTTTCAAATAGTCATGATAATTCTCGCCTTTGGGAATGGTTAGCATTTTTTCGCCAAATTTCACTTCACCACTTCGGTGGTTGGTTACTTTAGCTAAATCGGTAATTGAAAACGGAATTATATTCTCCATCTGAAATAATATTTCACCAAAAATATAATAAAATTGTTTACCTTTCGTTACTATATTAAATAGTGTGACATTACATAACAAATAAAATTAGCACATGCAAAATCAAGACAATCATTCGAAACTAAAAGCTATTATTGCAGTATTAGCTATTTTATTAATAGGTAGTTTAATTTACATTTTTAAACTAACGTCTGACGCAAAGACGTTACAAACTACAGTTACCAATGTAAAATCTGAAAAAGAATCTGTGTTAAAGGATTTGGCAGATTTGAAGACTAATTATGATGTAGCTATTGCAGAAAATACCATTATGTCGGATGAGTTGATTGCTGAAAGAGACAAAGTAGTACAACTTATGGCAGATTTAAAAGCGTCTAAAGGTGACAATGCATCTTTGCAGAAATACAAAACGCAGTATAAAGCAATGGAGCAAAAAATGCAAAATTTGTTGCAGGAAGTTGCTGTTTTGAAAAAACAAAATCAAACCCTAACCACAAATTTGGATAGTACAACAGTAGTATTGGAAGATAACAAAAAATACAATCAGGTTCTAGTTGGTCAAAATGAAGATTTAGCCAAAAAAGTTGAGCTAGGATCTAAATTATCAATTACCAATTTAAAAACAGCTTCTTATAAAGTGAGAAGTTCAGGAAAACAAATTGCAACTGACAGAGCAAGTAGTACTGACATGCTTAAAGTTAACTTTACAATAGCCGAAAATAAAATTGCTAAATCTGGTGACAAGACTTATTATGTTCAGGTAATTGATTCTAAAAATAATGTTTTGGGTGATAAAGCAACGATTTCATTTGGGGAAACCTCGCTAACGTATAGCTTTACCACAACAGTAAAATACGAAAATAAAACGGTGGAAGTTTCAGAACAATTACCAGGAAAAGATTTTGCTAAAGGAACTTATTTTGTAAATGTGTTTGACAAAGGAGAATTGGTTTCAAAAAGCAGCTTTAGTTTACGATAATCACTATCTTATTTAAATGACTAATCCTCTCGTTATAACGGGGGGATTTTTTTATCAAATTAACTTTCCATTTAACAACACTTGTTCAATTAAATCGGTGCCAAAATTATAAGGCAATTCATAATAAGAGTTCAAAGGCTTTGTAATGATGAGATTCGCTTTTTTACCAACAGTTATACTTCCATGAGTATCCGAAATTCCCATTGCATAAGCACCATTTAAAGTGGCAGCATTAATAGCTTCTTCGGGTGTCATTTTCATTTTGATACACGCCGTTGCCACCACAAAATTCATATTTCCGGAAGGCGAAGTTCCCGGGTTAAAATCCGAAGCTAAGGCAAGAGGCAAGCCAGCGGAGATCATTTTTCGTGCCGGTGTATATGGAATGCTGATAAAATAAGAACAGCTTGGTAATGCTACAGGCATAGTTTCAGTATTTTTTAAAACTTCAATATCTTCATCGGTTACAATTTCTAAATGATCGACAGAAAGTGCGTTGTGTTTTACACATACAGCTATACCATTTATGGCTGTAAATTGATTGACATGGATTTTGGAACGCAAACCATATTGTTTTCCGGCGTTCATAATTCGTTCGGTTTCTGCTACTGAAAAATAACCCGTTTCACAAAAAGCATCAATATAATCAGCCAAATTTTCTTCTGCAATCTTGGGTAACATTTCATTAATCAATAAATCAATATACCCGGCATGATTTTCTTTGTAAGCTAAAGGAAAAGCATGAGCACCAAGGAAAGTTGCTTTAATAGTTACAGGATAATTTTCAGCTAGTTTTTTAATTACGCGAAGCATTTTTAATTCGCCATCAACGGTTAATCCATAACCCGATTTGATTTCTATTGCACCTGTTCCTTGTGTTATGACTTCTTCTAGTCTTTTTTTGGATTGGTTGTAAATTTCTAATTCTGAAGCTTTGTTTAGTTTTTTTGCAGAATTTAATATTCCTCCACCACGATTGGCAATTTCTTCATAGGTCAAACCATTAATTCTATCAACAAATTCCTGTTCGCGATTGCCAACATAAACAATATGTGTATGGCTATCGCACCAGGATGGTAAAATCATTTTTCCGGTAGCATCAATCGAATTATCAGCGTTTATTTTGGGACAGTTTTCCATTGGACCAAAAGCAGCAATCAAATCATTTTCTATCAACAAATACGCATTTTTGATTGTAGGTAAAATTGCCATTTCGTTTCCAGAAACTTTATCTAGCGGAGTTTCTCTAACTTGAAGCAGTTCTTTTATGTTGATGATTAACGTTTGCATAAAATGATTTTTGGTAAAAATAGTTCTAAAAAAAGAAATAGTATTAAATTTAAACAAATTTAGAATTAGTGAGAAAAATTAAATACAAAAAAGGAAGAAAAGTTCAGCCGACTATTTTAGAATACACGGGAAGTCATAAATCGATAAAAACAGAAATGCAATTGTTTGTTTATGATACCAATGATTTGACAGAGTATGCCGAATTTAGAACGGCGCAATTAAATAAGTGTTTCGATAATTCGAAAGTTAATTGGCTAAATATTCACGGGTTGAATGATATTGAAATTATCAAATCGGTTGGTGAATATTTGAATGTGGATAATTTTATGCTTGGCGATATTCTAAATACGACCAAACGAACGAAGTTAGATGAATATCACGATGTTTTGTTTTTTAACATCAAATCCTTATTACCCATTGAGAATAGTGATAACATAAATATTGAGCAGATTAGTTTTCTATTGAAGAATGGAATATTGGTTTCATTTCAGGAAAAAAGAAGTGATTTTTTTACGCACATTCGAGAACGCATCACTACACATTCTGGAATTGTAAGAGACAAAAAAGCCGATTATCTATTATATTTATTACTCGATGCTGTTATGGAAAATTTTTACATTACAATCGAAAGTGAAGAAGATAGAGTTGAGGAGTTAATTAATTTGTCAAAGACTAGTACCAATCCAAAAATTTTAGAGCAAATTGAGAAACATCGGGATAATTATAACTTTTTAAAACGTTCTATTATTCCGTTACGGGATTCTTTATACTCGATAAAAAGTATTAAAGACGATAATGTTTTCAATGCTATCGAGCATGATAATTACAGCTTTTTTGAACGTTTACATCAAAAAAGTTTGGAGCTTTTAGAGCAAATTGAATATGATTTAATCTCTCTCGATAGTGCCTCGAATTTTTACTTTTCGACCCAAAACCACAAGATGAATGAAGTAATGAAAACCTTGACTGTAGTTTCGGTTTTCTTCATGCCGCTAACTTTTATTGTTGGTATTTACGGAATGAATTTCGATAATATGCCAGAATTACACTGGAAATACGGATACTTTATTATTTTGGGATGTATGCTTTTATTGCTTTTGGGTATGATTTATTATTTCAAAAGAAGGAATTGGTATTAATCAATTAACAATTATCAATTACTTTCATTATAATTCTTCTTCAAAAAAGATTTTAAAAATAATAAACCTAAAGTTCCAGCAACTAAAGAAGAAACCAAAATCATAATTTTGGAATTATCAATATGTTTCCCATCCTGAAAGGCTAGAAGCGTCATGAATATTGACATGGTAAATCCGATTCCTCCTAAAAATCCAACTCCGATTATGGCTTTCCAATTGATGTCTTCCGGAAGGTTACAAACTTTTAATTTCACTGCTAAATAGCTAAATAGTGCAATTCCAATTGGTTTTCCGACAATTAGTCCCAAAGCAATTCCTAATGTATAATTATTAGTCAAAGCAAAATGCCAATTGGAATTGATAATAATTGCAGTATTGGCCAATGCAAAAATTGGGAGAATAAAATAGGCTACAGGTTTGTGTAAAAAATGTTGTAAAATTATGGATGGCGATTTTTTACATCCTGTACTAAACGGAATTGCAAATGCCAATAGAACTCCCGTAATTGTGGCATGAACTCCCGAATTCAGCATAAAATACCACATAAATATACCTCCAATTAAATAAGGAATGAGGTTGTGAACTTTCAATCTGTTTAAAATTAACAAACCTCCAAAAATGGATAAAGCAATGATTAGATTTATCCAATTTAAATCCCCTGTATAGAAAATCGCAATTATCATAATTGCGCCTAAATCATCAATTACTGCCAAAGCTGTTAAGAATATTTTTAATGAAGTGGGAACTTTATTTCCTAAAAGAGATAAAATACCTAATGCGAAAGCAATATCGGTTGCCATCGGAATTCCTGCTCCGGATTGTGTATTGGTTCCAAAATTTAAAAGTAAAAACAACCCGGCAGGAAGCAGCATTCCGCCAAGTGCTCCTGAGATTGGCAGTAATGCATTTTTGATATCGGAAAGTTCTCCGTCATAAATTTCGCGTTCTAATTCCAAACCAATTAACAAAAAGAAAATGGTCATTAGTCCATCATTTATCCAATGTTCTACCGGATAATTTCCTAAATGAAAGTGCCAAATGTGTAAATAGTTTTCACTCCAAGTGGAATTCGCTAAAAATAAGGAAATTAGTGTACAGGCAATTAATATAAATCCTCCTGCTTTTTCACTTTCAAAAAAATCTTTGAAAAGTTTGGTGATTTTCATATTTCAAAGATAAAAAAAAGCACCCATTTCTGGGTGCTTTCAAAATATTGTTTTTACTTTTTAAAGTGCCGTAATTATAAATTCAGAACGTCTGTTAAGTTGATGTTCTGCTTCTGAGCATTGTACATCATCTGCACATTTGTTTACCAATTCTTTTTCACCTAAACCTTCAGAGGTTAAACGATCTGCGGAAATTCCGTTTTTGATCAACCAATCTTTAGTTGATTTTGCTCTGTTTTTAGATAATACATCATTGTATTTATCAGAAGCTCTACTATCGGTATGTGAACGAATATTTATTTTCATTGATGGATTTTGTTCTAACACATCCAATAATTTCGATAAATCGATGGCTGCATCAGGTCTGATATTCCATTTGTCTAAATCAAAATAAATGATATTTATTTTGAAGCAATTTGCTAAATTATCACCAATTTTAACTTTACAACCTTCGGTCTTAAGCTCAATATTAAGTTCAGTTTTTCCTGTTTCTTTTTTAATAATTACAGATACTTCCTTTGTTGTATACTCTTCAAGAGAAGCTCTTACATAATATTTTTTGCCACATTCCACCTCGGTGAATTCGTATTTTCCTGCGGCGTCAGAGGTTGTTTCTTTAATTTTATTGAATTTGTTATCAAAGAGTTGTAGTTTGGTATTGGGTAAAACTGCTTTTGTATCTTCATCTGTTATAACACCATGTAGAATTTGCTCACACCAAATAGGTTTTGTTTCTACAAATTTATAGATATCATCGCTTCCTTGTCCTCCATCTCTGTTAGAACTTAAGAACCCTTTTTTAGTTTTAAAATTAATGATAAAG
>CANKLK010000085.1 GCA_947482805.1 Flavobacteriaceae bacterium | reverse complement strand
CTTTAGCTGACTCTAGTGAAATTTCTATCATTTCTCTTTTATCGTGAAAGGTCAATCGCATCATTTCCCAAGTGTTGCCTTTTTTAGATTTTGTAAAAGTCTGATTTATGGACTTTCCTCCTATCCAGACTATTTTTGCTGAAGGTTTCGTCGCTAAAGTATTTTCATTTTCCAGACAGGAAACAATATAATCGGAAGGAATGGAAGTGTTCGGAATTTTAAAATCAAACCAATCCTGAAGATCGTAATCAAAACAGATGCCGTGCATAAAATTGAACAGCGATTTCTTTAATCCAAAGCTAAATTTATCATGATTGATTCCGGTTATGTCTTTAAATTGTATATCGTTGTTTGCAAAAGTAATATCTTTCATTTCAGGAATTACACCAAACGCTGAAGGAATCATTCCAACCGGACTGTGAGCAGTCATAGCAAACTGATGCCAAAAACCCGACTGCAGTATACCCAACTCAAACATTTGACGCACCATTTCTAAACTATCAATCGTTTCCTGAACCGTTTGTGTAGGATAGCCATACATCAAATAAGCATGCACCATGATTCCGGCTTCGGTGAAATTGCGTGTGACTTGCGCGACTTGTTCTACAGTCACTCCTTTTTGAATTAGTTCTAACAATCGGTCTGAGGCTACTTCTAATCCGCCAGAAACAGCAATACAACCAGAAGCTTTGAGCAACAAACACAAATCAGCAGTAAAACTTTTCTCGAAACGAATATTCGTCCACCACGAAACCGTTAGTTTTCTTCGCAGTATTTCCAAAGCTACTTCTCTCATCAATGCCGGCGGTGCCGCTTCATCTACAAAATGAAAACCAGTTTCTCCTGTTTGAGCAATGATTTCCTCCATTCTATCGACCAAAGTTTTAGCCGCTATGGGTTCGTAGAGTTTTATATAATCTAAAGATATATCACAAAAGGTGCATTTCCCCCAATAGCAACCATGTGCCATTGTTAGTTTATTCCAACGTCCATCACTCCACAAACTGTGCATGGGATTGGCAATTTCGATAACTGAAATATAATTATCCAAAAGCAAATCGGAATAATCAGGTGTGCCAACATCACTTTGTCTGTAATCAGATCGGATGGTGTTATTTTTATAAACCACCTCATTGTTTTCTATGAGGAATGTTCTTTTATAAAGAGATTCTTCACTTCGTTCAGATTGACAAACATTATAGTGAAGCAATTCAACAGGCAATTCGCCATCGTCAAGCGTTATGAAATCAAAAAATTCAAAAACACGTTTGTCTTTTAAGTCGCGAAGTTCCGTATTTGGAAAACCACCACCCATAGCAGTTTTTATTTGTGGATAATACTTTTTAATGAATTGCGCACAACGAAAAGCACTATATAAATTACCAGGAAATGGAACAGAAATTAAAACTAACTTAGGCTGCACTTCTTTCAGCCTTTCTTCTAAAATAGGAAGAGTAATACCATCAATATACGTAAACTCGCTTTGCAGATTAGAATATAGTTCATCAAATGAATTGGCGCTTCTACCCAATCGTTCAGCATAACGGCTAAAACCAAAGTTTTCATCAATCGCTTCTTTCATAAAATCGGATAAATCTTCGAGATATAAGGTGGCCAAATGTTTGGCTTTATCCTGCATGCCCATCGAACCAAATGCCCATTCCATATCGTCTAACTGTTCAAAACGTGATGCTTCAGGAAGAAAATTACCAGCGCAAATTTGACGCGCCAGGGTTTGGTTTTTTCCCTGGAGAAAGGCAATGACCGCATCGATAGTATTGATGTAATCTTGGCGTAATGAGAAGATTCGTTTAAGGTTTTCTGTTGTCGTTTGTCGTTTGTCGTTTGAAAAAATACTAGTAAGCCCTTCTTTTGAAAAGAGTTTTAAAATCACTTCGATACCCAAATCCATCTGAAAGGCAGTTATGCTTTTTGTATTCAGAAAACCTTTTAAATAGGCCGTTGCCGGATAAGGTGTGTTGAGCTGTGTAAATGGTGGCGTGATTAAAAGTAGGTCTTTCATTTGTGTCAGATAACAAACAAAAATACGTTATTTCTCATCCCGTTTTCTGGCAGCAATAAAATCGGTTAATTTTTTTCCGTATAAGGATTTGGCAACCTTTGGTGTCATTGATTTTTGGATGGTATCCATATACTTTAAATTGATGTCATAAATCTCTGCCAAAGCCACATAGGGAGCAACTTCATAATCACCGTGATTGACTGCAAAATTGGTAGTATAGAGATATTTTCTTTTTAGAATTCCCTTTTGTTCTTCCTCTATTCTGGCTGCCTCTTCTATTTTATCATTCTTTAAGGCATTGATTCGTTTTTCTATCAAATCTAAATCCTGATCAACGAATCTGGAAACAACTTTTTTGTATTCATCATATAGCGCTTGGTTTTTGGAACCTGTGATTTTAACATCGGCGGTAAAAAAATCTAAAGATGTTTGAATATCTATATTTCCTTTTTCGGCAAAGAATGAAATGTTATTGTCAACTGAATTGCTAACGCCACGATCTAAAAACAAATAAAGCATTTCCGGAGTTTGTAGATCAAACTCACTGATAAAATGAGAATCGCCGTTAATTTTTATAGTATCAATAGCAACAAGAACTGTGTCATTTATTCTTTGAATGTATAAAGTCCCTTTTTTTAAGCCTTTAATATTTCCGGTTAAAACAAAGTTTTTAGTTGATTTCTTTTCGGAACAAGAAGCGAAAACTACTATTGATAACAGCACTATTATTGATTTGCGCATAATTTATAATTTATGCAATACTACTAAAAAAAATCCTCAATCTGATTCACAAATTGAGGATTTAATAGCCAATTTATTATGACCCGAGGCTAAAAAGCAGAACAGAACGAAGTTAATTATCCCTTTAACCAATAGTTATTTAAAGCCTTTTTTGATTCGTCTGTAAACTTATATCCGTCCTCTTCATCAAAATCTAATTTTACTTTTCCGTTTATTATTTGCTCTACTCCGTCTCTTTTTATTTTAATACTGATAGCATCATCGTTTTCCCAACTTTGACTTATCATTATTAAATCATAAATATTGTCTAGATTATATGCTTTGTCATTAAATGATAATAATATATCGCCTCCTTTTAATCCCAAAGTAGTCATAAAACTATTCAATTTTGTCTCAGGAAGTACAATAATTTCTTTTGTTGAAGGATTTACGGTTATGAATGGTACTGATTTATCTTTCAGAAACGGATTTTCCGGCACCTGCACTTTTGCTTTGGAAACACCCATTTTAGTAAAATATACTTCATACGAAATTGGTGTTTTTCCGGCAACATGGGTAGTTAAAAACTCACCTACTTCAGGATAAGTCAACTTGATAATTTTAGCAAAAAGTTCCTCATCATCAAAAGGTTTATCTATACCATACAGATTTGATAAATCTTTCATCATACTTAAAATTCCTTTTTGTCCATCACTTTTTTCACGAATGATAATATCAATACACATTGCGATTAAAGCTCCTTTTTCGTATACATTTAAATATTGATCTTTATAAGGTTCAACCAAAACATTAGCACTCATTTCGGTAAACGACATGGTATCATTTAAAGTTGAAGCATTATTTATTTTGCCAGCCATTCTTTCGTAAAACTCGTCAGCTGTAATTAAGCCTTGATTTACCTGAAATAAATTGGCGAAATATTCGGTAACTCCTTCATACATCCATAAATGTTTTGACATTTTTGGGTTAGTGTAATCAAAATACTGAATTTCTTTAGAATGAACACTCAACGGAGTTAAGGTGTGAAAAAACTCATGCGATACTACATCTTTTAATTGCTCTCCTAATGCTTCTACATCCATTGCTTCCGGAAAAACTACCGTAGTTGAAGTATGATGTTCTAGAGCTCCAAAACCTTTAGCATCGTTTTTGGCCATATCTGATAAATACAATAAAACGGTATATCTCTTATTAGCATTTATAGAACCCAAAAAAGCCTTTTGAGCTCGCATTGTTTTCTGTAACTCAGGTAATAAGTCTTTTGCAGTATGCACACCATTTGGAGAATAAACACTAAAAACAATCTCCATACCATCTACATAAAAAGTTTCTATATCAGCTTTAGCATACATAATCGGATTATCAGTCAAATCAAAATAACGGCTTGCCACAAATGTATCTACTGTATCGCTTTTATCAATATCTATTAAAGAAGTGGCACCTTGAAGAGCTGCCGGATGTAGAATGGTAAGATTATATGGAATTTCGGTTAATTGGGTTTTGTCTTCAAAATAACCCACAAAACCATGATTGTTCACCACAAAGTTTGTTCCTGCCAGAATGTTTGTTCCTGCCGGTGAAAATATATCCTCCTTACCAAAACCTTTTCCAGATTCAGAATCAAAAGTGTCATTTACATAATAAGTAACTTTTGCCAGCGATTTAGCATTAGATATTTTCCAAGAATTAGCATCTGTTTTTGAAGTGGCTAATTCTTTCCCATTTTTATCAAATGCTTTTAGTTCATCAATAAGTTTTCCATAATTATCAGAAGAATAGGTTCCGGGAACTGTTTTTGGAAAGTGATAAATAATTTCGTTTGAAGTAAACTTTGGCGGTGTAATGGTTACACTAACCTTATCGTCATTTACTTTATTTAAATCAATAATGACATTGACCTGATTTAAATTTGCATCCTTTTTTACTTCTACTTTGACTTGTCCTTTATTTACCAAGGATTTCATTTGTGCAGTTGCCGTATAGCCAGAAAAAATTAAAGCAAAAAAGGCAGTTACTATTAGTTTGTTCATTAGTGAAAATTTATTTTTAAAATGAGTCCTCAAAAGTAATTATTAGTTATAAAATATTTTATTTTTTTTGATATGATTAACTAAATAGTAAAGGGTGTGTTTGAATTAATTAAAAAACTCTTGCAAAAACAAGAGTTCAATTTTTAGTCAAATTTATTTTTGATGTAGTATTTACTGTCCAAATCATCAAAATCATCAATGATAGGCTTAGGTTTTGGCTTACTTCCTGTTGCTTTCTTTTTCCAAAGCTCAAATTTATCTTTTGATAATCGTTTGCGCATTAATTCGGTAACTTCATTTTCAGTAAGTCCAAATTCTTCTTTAATTACTTCAAAAGGCTTTCTTTCCTCTTGTGCCATGCTGACAACTCTTTCTAATTCTTCATTGTCAAGTTCAACTAGTCTACTTTTTTTCATTTCTGTAAAAGCATTTATATAATAAGAATGTTAAATCATTAATTTGTATTCCAATATTAGTAAAAAAAATAATTAGTTTACAAACATCAATATATTTTTTTTAATCTTAAGAATTTGGAGAACGTGTTTTCTGAAAAGGAATTATCAATAAATTTGAAATTTTGTTATTTTCTTCAGCTTTCATGTGGGTGTCAACGCCATAAACTAATTTTTCTCTGTCTAGAGTTTTAAAGGTGCCAAACAACCTGTCCCATAAAGAAAAAATATTTCCGTAATTACTGTCGGTATAAGGCAAAACGTAATGATGATGAACCTTGTGCATATCGGGAGAAACAATAAAATAGCTTAAAATCATGTCAAGTTTCTTTGGTAAAGTAATATTAGCATGATTAAATTGTGTAGCCACAACCGATAAAGTTTGGTATAAAAAAACCATCCACATCGGGCAACCCAAAATCAAAACTCCGAACGTTGTAAAAATAAACCGTAGCACACTTTCGCCAGGATGATGTCTATTGGCCGAAGTGGTATCAATCCACGTATCGGTATGATGTATCAAATGAAAACGCCACAAGAATTTGACTTTATGCTCAATCAGATGAATCAGATAAGCTCCGATTAAATCTAAAAGAAGCAGTCCGACAATTGTATATATCCATATATTAAATTGGGGTAACCAATTTAAAATTCCGAAATGACTTTCATTAGTCCAATCAGCCGCTTTTAATAAAATTAAAGCCAAACAAAAATTTACAATAATAGTGGTAACCGTGAAAAAGATATTAATTCCTGCATGCTGCCATTTATTATAATTGAATTTAAACAACGGAACAGCAGTTTCTACCAACCAAAAGAAAGCAATTCCACCAGCCAAAATTAATGCTCTGTGTGAAGAAGGAATAGTTGAAAAATAATTTATAATCTCATTCATTGCTGTTTTATTTAGTTCAAATATAATAAAACTACTTACTAATTGGTTGTAATTCAATTTTTATGGTTTTTTAACCACATAGAAACATAAATTTTATAATTTTTGAAAGACGTTTCACTTTATTATAGAAAATCATAGCTATGTAAACCCAAAAGTTGGGCTATCCAACTCTTTTTTTCTATGTTTCTATGTGGTTAAATTTAGTGTTAACTGGATTAATTGATTATGCATTAATTAAATACAACGAGTTAAAACTACTTATTTGATAATTCGAAAAGTTAGATTTATTCTCGGGCCAATTTCCTTAGCCGTTTTCGGAATTTGATGTTTCCAGAAATGCTGTGTCGAACCTTTCATAATAAGCAAACTTCCGTGTTCCAACTTTATTTTCAACTTCTGTTCTTTGATGGTATTGTGCTGCAATTGAAAATACCTTTCGGCACCAAAACTCACCGAAGCAATTACCGGATTTCGTCCTAATTCCTTTTCATTATCCGCATGCCATCCATTGCTGTCTTTACCATCACGGTAATAATTGAGTAAAACGGTAGTGAAGTTTTCCTGACAAATTTCCTCGATTTCATTTTTAATAAATACCAATAACGGATTCCAATGATGCGGTTGCATGACAATATTGGAATAACTGTATGACTTTCCTTCATTGCCAAAAAGTGCCGTTAATCTAGGTTGCGGATGTGTTTTTCCATAGACCTTAATGTTGTCTTGTTGCCAAGGAATCTCATTTCTTAATTTCTCGAAAAGTTCATCTGAACTATAGTTTTTAAAGAAATTTGGATAATACTCGATATCGGCATCCGGAATGTTAAAAGTGATTTTTTCTTTTGGGAAAAGTGAATTCATAAAACAAAAATAAAGAGAAAAGAACAAATAATTAATCCTTTACTCTATAACAAAAACTAAAATATAATTAAGTTATAGATGATGGTTTAAGAATAATTGAATTTTAGTATTCTATTTTACTGATACTTTCCGACCACAATTTGAAAGCTACCAAAGCTTCTTCACGCATCATTTGCCTAGTTTCCATTTTTCGTCCTGTAAAATGAAGTTCCAATTCATTATATATAAATTGATCGTCGAATTGAATATCAGCGGCATCTTTTTTGGTATTGGCGAAATAGATTCGATCTGGTCTGGCCCAATAAATAGCGCCCAAACACATTGGACACGGTTCACAACTTGTATAAATTTCACAACCGTCTAATTGGAAAGTACCTAATTCCTTGCACGCATTTCTGATAGCCACAACCTCAGCATGTGCTGTTGGATCATTAGTAGAAGTTACACCATTAGCACCTCTAGCGATGATTTTACCGTCTTTAACAATTACTGCACCAAAAGGCCCTCCTTTTCCCGATTTTACATTCTCGATAGACAGATGGATAGCCTCTTGCATAAATTCACTTTGTTTTCTCGTACGCATAATCTTTAATTTTTAGTTATTATTCGGGGCGAAAATGGGAGCATTTTATTTTTTGACAAATTATAGATATACAAATAGAAATTACTTTAGAAAAGTTTTTTATATGAAGCCCATAAAAACAAAAACCATCACTTTAGAGTGATGGTTTTTAAAAGGAGCCGGCGGAGGGACTCGAACCCACGACCTGCTGATTACAAATCAGCTGCTCTAGCCAACTGAGCTACGCTGGCGGCGTAATAGTTATGCAAATATATAAGTGAAAATTAATTCTCCAAAATATTTGCGGACTTTTTTCTATTAAAGTGCGTTGATTTTTTCAACCAATTGATTTGCAGTTTGTTCTAAATCTGCATTAATTTGCTTGAAATGCGCTTTTTTATTTTCTACTTTTTTAGCATTAACTTTTTCTATCAGACCGTCAAATGACGTAATAGCTTCATCGATGATAGCGTTGGTTTTGTCAGATGGTTTTCCGGTAGTTGTCATTTCGTATATGTAAACTGCTTCAATAATATCACCTAAAACGTAGTTAATATCTTTCTTTAAATTTTTAACACTTGGCATTTTCTTTATTTTTAAAATTAATTTCATTCCGTTCGGCCATTGGGCTTCGGATTTGTGCAAAATTACACTAAAACTTTAGAAAACAAACTACGAAATATAAATTTCTAAGATTGATGCTTTTCCAGAAAGCTGAAAATCAGTAATAGCTGCCGGTATTAAAACCGTTACTCCTTTCTCATAATTATAACTTTCATTATCAAACGTCAGCTTAAAGTCGCCTTCTATACACATATAAACGGTAAATGAAGTTTGGTTTTTATGAATTTCTATGTTACCGTCAAGCGGAATAAAATTCGTTGTAAAGTACTTACAATTAACTATTTCGTTGGTAATGTTTTCTGTTTTAGAATAGAATCGTTGTGCTTGAATCTTTTCATAATTCAAAGCTTCCAAAGCTAAATCGACATGAAGTTCGCGTGTTTTTCCGTTGGCATCTACTCTATCAAAATCATAGACACGGTAAGTAATATCAGAAGTTTGCTGAATTTCGGCAATCACAATTCCGGCTCCTATGGCATGAATCGTTCCTGTATCTAACATAAAAACATCGCCTTGCTTTACTTTTTTGGTATCCAAAATAGTGAGTAGGGTTTTGTTATTCAGGTTTTTAATATACTCCTCTGGTGACGATTTTTCTTTGAAACCTACAATCAATCGGGCATCCGTATCGGCTTGCATCACATACCACATTTCGGTTTTACCAAAAGAATTGTGACGTTTTTTGGACAATTCGTCGTTGGGATGCAGTTGAATAGATAAATCTTCCCGGGCATCTAAATACTTAAAAAGTAGTGGGAATTGTTTTCCAAATTGGGCATAAACTTTGGTTCCCAAAACGGCTTCGGGAAATTCGTTAATCAATTCCTTTAATGATTTTCCTTTCAATGAACCATTAGCCACAATACTAACATCATTTTCTACAGTAGATATTTCCCAACTTTCACCTGTAATATTTGATGTTATAGGTTTGTTTAGAAAGGTATTTAATTTGGTTCCGCCCCAAATTCTTTCTTTAAGTATGGGTTCAAATTGTAATGGATATAATTTCATCGATGCCATTTTGAGCAAACTTACATAGTTTTGAGAATTTCAAGTGCTTTTTCGATGTGTATTTTAGCCGAAGTACTATCAAAAATTAATTGAACAACTCCTTTTTTATCAATAACATATGTAGCTCTGCCGGGAATCAAACCCAGGAAATCATTAGGAACACCAAATTGTGTTCTG
>CANKLK010000084.1 GCA_947482805.1 Flavobacteriaceae bacterium | reverse complement strand
CCTTTAGATGATCGGATTATATCGACTCCAGCAACTTTCAAATCCATTGCTTTTGCTGCTTTAACTGCCATTCGTTTTTCATCTGAAGTTGGTTTAATAACTGAAGCAGTTCCTCCCATATGAATATTTGCTCTGAATTCACCGGGTGCGGCTTCTCTTTGTATAGCAGCCACCACTTTTCCATTTACAACAAATAAGCGTAAATCCTTACCATCAGCTTCTTTAATAAATTCCTGCACCAAAATATTTGCATTTAGGCTTTTAAAGGCATTAATAACAGATTCCGCTGCTTTTTTGGTTTCTGCCAAAACCACACCTTTTCCCTGAGTGCCTTCGAGTAATTTTATAATTAAAGGCGGTCCACCAACCATTTTTATCAAATTGTCTGTGTCCAAAGGCGAATTGGCAAAGCCAGTTGTTGGTATATCTATACCATTTCGCAACAATAATTGCAATGAAAAAAGTTTGTCTCTTGACTGTGTTATAGCAGAAGCTGAATTTAAACAAAATACTTTCATTGCTTGAAATTGTCGGGTTAAGGCACAACCATAAAATGTAATGCTTGGGCGGATTCTGGGAATAATAGCATCAAAGTTATCTAAAATTTTTCCACCGCGATAATGAATCTCTGGTTTGTCTGCATCGAGCTTCATATAACATTCTTTAATGTTTAGAAAGTGCATTTCGTGTCCACGCAATTCACCGGCTTCCATAATTCGTCGATTACTATACAAATCAGGATTGCTTGCTAAAAGACCAATTCGTAAACCAGTTTTGTTTGGTATAGTTTCAACGTATAATTCTTTTAGATTTTCTAACGATGGTTGATTCAACAGGTATTTTTTTTCCGGATCAACCAAAATCCGACCACTCATTGCTTCCCGGCCTAGGAGCATTCTAAAACCCATCGAATCTCGATTGGTTAACGTCATTTCAATTTCCCAAATATCAGCCCCTATTTTTAGTTTGGTCTGAATAACACATCGTTGTTCCCGAAAGCCACTTGAACTTTTTACGATACGTCTGTCAATAAGTCTGGCTTCGCAATGAATTACGGTTTTCAAATCATTTTGAATAGGGTTGATGTCAAATTTAACCCAGTTTTCAGACTCTTTTATGAATGGAGCGATGTTAATAGCGTGCAAAGCCGAAGTTTTAGCGCCAGAATCTACACGTGCTTTGATGAAAGGTATAGATAACTCGGGAAATGTGCACCATTCCTCGGAGCCTAATATTATTTTTTTTTCTTCTTTTTCTTCTTTTTCTTGTTGCATGTTACCGGTAATAAAAAACCACGAATTCAGAATTTGTTATGTCAATTCGAAAATTCGTGGTTTGAATTTAAATAATTTTTATATCTTAATTAGCAGATTTTTTTGCTTTTTGAATGGCAACGGTTAACTCTTGTGAAGTTTCGTCTAAATCCATAAAGATAATATCCCCCGATGCAATTTTGGAAGTGATTATTTCCTCTGCTAATGCATCTTCAACATATTTTTGAATAGCTCTTTTAAGTGGACGCGCTCCAAATTGTTTGTCAAAACCTTTTTCAGCTATGAATGCTTTAGCTGTATCTGAAAGATTTAATGTGTATCCTAATTCTGAAACTCTACCAAATAGTTTCTTTAATTCGATTTCGATAATCAAATCGATATCGTGTTTTTCTAACGGATTAAATACAATTACGTCGTCTATTCGGTTTAAGAATTCAGGAGCAAAAGTTTTCTTCAAAGCATTTTCGATAATGCTCTTTGAATTATCATCGGCTTGCGCAATTTTTGCTGCAGTTCCGAATCCAACACCTTGTCCAAAATCTTTCAATTGTCGTGCACCAACATTAGAAGTCATAATGATTATCGTGTTTTTGAAATCGATTTTTCGACCTAAACTATCAGTAAGATAACCATCATCTAAAACTTGCAACATCATGTTGAAAACATCGGGATGTGCTTTTTCAATTTCATCTAAAAGCACCACACAATAAGGTTTTCTTCTGACTTTTTCTGTTAATTGCCCACCTTCTTCATAACCTACATATCCCGGAGGAGCACCGATTAATCTGGAAATAGCGAATTTCTCCATGTATTCGCTCATGTCAATTCTAATCAAAGCATCTTCAGAGTCGAATAATTCTTTGGCTAAGACTTTGGCTAACTGTGTTTTTCCAACACCGGTTTGTCCTAAGAAAATAAACGAACCAATCGGGCGATTTGGGTCTTTCAAACCGGCACGATTTCTTTGAATCGAACGAGAGATTTTTAATACCGCTTCATCTTGACCAATTACTTTTCCTTTGATTAAATCAGGTAAGTGGGCCAATTTGTTACTTTCTGTTTGTGCAATACGATTCACAGGGATTCCTGTCATCATTGATACAACATCGGCAACATTATCTTCAGTTACCTGAATACGATTACTTTTAGAATCTTCTTCCCATTGTTCTTGTGCGATGGCTAAGTCTTTTTCTAAACGCTTTTCATCGTCACGAAGTTTGGCCGCTTCCTCATATTTCTGTTTTTTGACTACTGAATTTTTCAAATCGCGCACTTCTTCCAACTGACGTTCTAAATCCAAAATCTGTTTTGGAACATCAATATTGGTAATGTGAACTCTTGAACCAGCTTCATCCAAAGCATCAATAGCTTTGTCCGGAAGAAAACGCTCCGACATATACCTGTTGGTCAATTTAACACAGGCTTCAATTGCTTCGTCAGTGTATGTTACGCTATGGTGATCTTCGTATTTGTTTTTGATATTATTTAAAATCGTAATAGTTTCTTCAACCGAAGTTGGTTCAACAATTACTTTTTGGAAACGTCTTTCTAACGCACCGTCTTTTTCAATATACTGTCTGTATTCATCAAGTGTAGTAGCGCCAATACATTGTATTTCGCCTCTTGCTAGCGCTGGTTTGAACATATTGGAAGCATCAAGCGAACCTGTTGCGCCACCAGCACCTACGATAGTGTGAATTTCATCAATGAAAAGAATAATATCGTCATTCTTTTCTAATTCGTTCATCACGGCTTTCATTCTTTCTTCAAATTGTCCACGGTATTTTGTTCCGGCAACTAAAGACGCTAAATCTAAAGTCACCACTCTTTTGTTGAATAAAATCCGAGATACTTTTTTTTGAATAATTCGCAATGCTAAACCTTCGGCTATGGCAGATTTACCAACACCAGGTTCACCGATTAATAGTGGATTGTTTTTCTTTCTTCTACTAAGAATTTGAGAAACTCTTTCAATCTCTTTTTCACGACCAACCACTGGGTCGAGTTTTCCTTCTTCTGCCATCTCGGTTAAATCACGCCCAAAATTATCCAAAACAGGCGTTTTAGATTTTTTATTGGTCTTATTTGCCGGATTATTAAAACTGCCTTCTTTCAAACTGTCATCTTGACCTGAGTCGTCATTATAAGATTCGTTTGTTGGCAAATTATCATTAAAATCTTCTTCGCTTGGTGTCATGTTTAAATATTGTTCTTTAACTACATTATAGTCTATTTTAAGACGATGCAGTAGTTTGGTTGTTGGGTCATTCTCATTTCTTAAAATACACAATAATAGATGTGCCGTACTGATAGACGAACTTTGAAATACTTTAGCTTCAAGAAAAGTAGTTTTCAATGCGCGTTCCGCTTGACGAGTCAAGTGTAGATTTTTCTTTTCGTTACTGATTTCCACATTTGGATTTGCTGGGCTGAGTACTTCAACCTTTTTCCGTAAATGTTCTAAATCAATAGAAAGATTATTGAGAATAGTAATTGCTTTACCATTTCCATCTCTTAAAATACCAAGCATTAAATGCTCAGTTCCAATGAAGTCATGACCTAAACGCAAAGCCTCTTCTTTGCTGTAGGTTATCACATCTTTAACTCTTGGTGAAAAATTATCATCCATAAATATAGAATTGGTGATATATATTTAGTTGTTAATGACAATCCTAACAAAAATCATTCCCACTAAATGTACTGTCAGCTAATAGACAAAAAAAATGCCAATAATGAAAGCGCTTATACAAGTAATTTATTAACCAAAAACAACCCCTATTTTGTTAATAAATCATTGAAATTTATGAGTAAAAAAAGATGTTAAAATTTTTAAATATTCTATATTAGCACGTTTTGAAATTGAACTAATTTTTATTAAATAATTTATAATATATGTCTGACGGAGAAAGATTAATTCCGATTAACATCGAAGATGAAATGAAATCAGCTTACATCGATTATTCGATGTCTGTTATTGTCTCAAGAGCATTGCCAGACGTGCGTGATGGTTTAAAGCCAGTGCACCGAAGAGTGTTATACGGAATGTATGATTTAGGAGTTTTTTCAAATAGAGCTCACAAAAAATCCGCAAGAATTGTTGGAGAGGTTTTAGGAAAGTATCACCCACATGGAGATACTTCGGTTTATGATGCCATGGTTCGTATGGCTCAGGAATGGAGTTTACGTTACTTATTGGTTGACGGTCAAGGTAACTTTGGTTCTATTGATGGAGATAGTCCAGCCGCTATGCGTTATACTGAGGCTAGAATGAAAAAAATGTCAGAAGACATTATGGCAGATATCGACAAAGAGACAGTTGACTTTCAATTGAATTTTGATGATACATTGCAAGAGCCAACAGTAATGCCAACTCGTGTTCCAAATTTATTAATTAACGGAGCGTCAGGAATTGCAGTTGGTATGGCTACCAATATGGCACCACATAATTTAACTGAAGTTATTGATGGAACATTAGCTTACATTGATAATAACGATATTGAAATTGACGAATTAATCACACATATCAAAGCGCCGGATTTTCCAACTGGAGGAACAATCTACGGAATGGAAGGAGTTCGTGAAGCCTTCAAAACAGGAAGAGGAAGAATTGTTATTCGAGCAAAAATAAGTTTTGAGGAATCAAACGGAAGAGAGGCTATCATAGTTTCTGAAATTCCGTATCAGGTGAACAAGGCAGAAATGATAAAGAAAACTGCCGATTTGATTAACGATAAAAAGATTGAAGGTATTTCAAACATCCGTGACGAATCGGATAGAAACGGAATGCGTATCGTTTATGAATTGAAACGTGATGCTGTTCCTAACGTAGTTTTGAATACTCTATATAAGTTCACACAATTGCAATCTTCCTTCAGTGTTAATAATATAGCGCTGGTAAAAGGAAGGCCACAAATGTTGAACGTAAAAGATTTGATTCATTATTTCGTAGAGCATCGCCATGAAGTTGTAATTAGAAGAACGCAATTCGAATTGCGCAAAGCAGAAGAAAGAGCTCATATTTTAGAAGGTTTAATAATTGCTTCAGATAATATAGATGAAGTAATTGCATTGATTCGTTCTTCTAAAGATGGTGATGAAGCTAGGGGTAAATTGATTGAAAGGTTTGGTTTATCTGATATTCAAGCCAGAGCAATAGTTGAAATGCGTCTACGTCAGTTAACAGGTTTAGAGCAAGACAAGTTAAGAGCAGAGTATGAAGAAATCATGAAATTAATTCAACGCTTGAGAGATTTATTAGCAAGCAAAGAATTAAGAATGGAATTGATTAAAGAAGAACTAATCGAAATCAAAGATAAATATGGAGATGCTCGTCGTTCACTTATCGAATATTCTGGCGGAGATGTAAGTATTGAAGATTTGATTGCCGATGAAAATGTAGTAATTACAATTTCACACGCGGGTTATATCAAACGTACAAACCTTACTGAATACAAAACTCAAAATAGAGGAGGAGTTGGACAAAAAAGTGCAGGAACAAGAGATCAGGATTTCTTAGAGCATATGTATGTGGCCACAAACCATCAATACATGATGTTCTTTACGCAAAAAGGAAAATGTTTCTGGATGCGTGTATATGAAATTCCGGAAGGTAGTAAAACCGCAAAAGGAAGAGCATTGCAAAACCTTATAAATATAGAATCTGATGATAAGGTAAAAGCATTTATCTGCACCCAAGATTTAAAAGATAAAGAATATACTAATAGCCACAACCTTATTATGGTTACCAAAAAAGGGCAGGTTAAGAAAACTTCTTTAGACAAATATTCAAAACCAAGAGTTAACGGAGTTGCGGCAATTACCATCAGAGAAGATGACGAATTGTTAGGCGCACAATTAACAAATGGTCAAAGCCAAATTATATTGGCTGTTAAGTCCGGAAAATTAGTTCGTTTCGAAGAGACTAAAACACGTCCGATGGGAAGAACAGCTTCCGGTGTTCGTGGAATTACCTTAAAGGATGAAACAGATGAAGTGATTGGCATGGTAACCGTAAACGACATGGAAAGTGAAATTCTGGTAGTTGCTGAAAACGGTTACGGAAAACGTTCTTCACTTGATGAATACAGAATTACAAACCGTGGTGGAAAAGGAGTTAAAACACTTAACATTACGGAGAAAACAGGTAAACTGATTTCAATTAATTCGGTTACAGATGCTGATGATTTGATGATTATTAATAAATCTGGATTAACAATCAGAATGGCGGTTGAAGATTTGAGAGTAATGGGAAGAGCAACGCAAGGTGTAAAACTTATTAATATTAAAGGAAACGATTCCATTGCTGCAGTTACCAAAGTGATGAAAGATGATGTCTCAGAACCTGAAGTTGACGAAGATGGAAATATTATTGAAGTTGAAACTATCGAAAGAGTAAAACCAGTTTTAGAAGTTCTTGAAGATGATGGTTCAGCCGATGATGAGGATGACGATGATGACGAAGTAATTGAAGATGATGAGGCTGATGCTGAAGATGATTCTGAAGACGATGAATAAAAAAACAAAGAAATCACCAATTGAAATTTTTTAATTGGTGATTTTAATTATAAATTAAAAATAATAAAAAATGAGAATTAAACACATTATACTTGCTTCTGCAGTATTAGTTTCTGTTTCGTCTTTTGCACAAAAAGACGAGTTAAAAAAATTAAAAAAGATTTATGAAAAAGATGAAATCAAAGGAAATGATTTAGCTGAATATAAAGCTTTAGTGAATAAAGTTGAGCCACTTGCAACAGAAGAAAGTGATAAAATTTATGCTGCTTTTTATAAAGCAATGACACCTGTTTTAGAATCAAATGCTATTGATCAAACAATGTCTCAACAGCAAATTCAAATGGCTTATGCAAAATTAGTAAACCCAAAAGCAATTTCTGATTTGGTAACGGGTTTAAATGCTACTCTAGATTATGAGAAAAAGACAGGTAAAAAAGTTTATACAGATGATATTAACGAAACAATTACTGCTTTTAAACCTATGTTTATAGAAATTGCCGTAGCACTTGCAGATGCAAAGCAATACAAGCAAGCTTCAGAGGTTCTTTATGGAGCTTATCAATTAGACAAAAAAGATCAAGATAAGTTATTTTATGCAGCAAGTTATTCAGTTAATGCTCAAGATTTTGATAAAGCATTGGAATATTACAATGAGTTAAAAAGACTAAAATATACAGGAGAAGGTGCCCTATATTTTGCTTATAATGCTACTTCTAAAACAGAGGAAAATTTTGGTGCTAATAAAACTTTACGTGATGTGGCCGTAAAAGCAGGATCTCATACTAAACCAAGAGAAGAGAAAATCCCATCTAAAGTGGGTGAAATATATAAAAATATTGCATTAATTCTTGTTGAAGATGGAAAAATTGAAGAAGCCAAAGCTGCTATTGCTGATGCAAGAAATGCTAATCCGGAAGATAGCGGTCTGATTTTAACGGAAGCTGATTTATATTTAAAAATTAATGATTTTGATAATTACACAAAACTAATTAATGAAGCATTGGCAAAAAACCCAAATAATGCGGATTTAGTTTATAACCTAGGAGTAATAAGTACTAATGCAAATAAACTTGCTGAAGCTGAAACATATTACAAAAAAACATTAGAAATTGATCCAAATTACTTTAATGCTCTTTTAAATCTATCGGAATTAAAATTAAGAGCAGACGAAAAATACGTTTCAGAAATGAATAAATTAGGAACTTCAGAAAAAGACAACAAGCGATATGAAGTTATAAAATCTGAAAGAGAAAAGTGTTTCAAATCAGTCTTGCCTTATCTTGAAAAAGCTGTAGAATTAAAACCAGAAAATGATGCTGCCAAGAAAACCTTATTAAGCGTTTATAATGCACTTGAAATGACCGATAAATACAAAGCATTAAAAGCTAAACAATAACATGTAATTATATTAAAATTAAAAGCATAAAAAAGTCCCGAAGTAAATCGGGACTTTTTATTTCCTAAACTAACCAAAATATATTATAAAAAATAATAATTATGCAATTCCTTTTTCTTGAGTAGACACTTTTTTCAAGAAAGATCTGATCAATACACTGTTAGTATTAATGCCTGAGTTAATTAATTGTTTTTTACTAAAAGTTCCGTTTGATGTAGTATCATTACTAGTTTTTTTAGTACCCATAAACCAAACAGCAAATTCCATTGCAGAAGAAGCTAAGGCTTTATCATTAGAGATAACCATTTTATCATCATTAGATGAAGAAACCTCAGTTGATATAGTTTCAACAACGCTATTTGTGTCAGCTTGAGCAAATGATCCAGTTGAAGATAATAATAACAAAACGAAAAAAACAAATAATTTTGAGTTTGTTACATTTCCAAGGGTCAAAGTGCAATTAGGTGTTGTCATTTTTTGGGTTTCTTTGTTATTTCTTCACCAAAACTACGGCAACACATTTCTGGCTGAAAATATTTTCGATAACTAACCTTAAAAGTCGTTTAATCGACAAAATCAATGGATTCAAGGGTTTTTGACGTTTTTTTTGTGCATTTCGTCTATGAAATGATAAAAAAATAGGTGTTTTATCGATGAAAAACCATAATTTTCCATGAACTACATCTTCTAATTGATTATCCTAGTAAAAAATCAATGAATAGTAACAAAATCTTAGTAAATTAGCATCATAAATATTTTATTCATCTTCTAAAAATGAAAGTAGAACAAAAGGGACATACCACAACTATTAGAAATACACAAGGTAATACTGCCGAGTTTTATCATAAGTTAAATCATGAGTATGCCAGTTTTAAATCTCAAAACTTGATAATTGATTTATCTCATGATAAAGTGATGAAAATGGATGATATCAAACTTTTTAATGACTTGATTAAAACGCATACTGAAGGAAAGAAGTCGATTGTATTTGTTACCAATAGTTTCAATTTTAATAAAGTCCCAAAAAATATTATTCTTGTTCCTACAATTTTAGAAGCTCATGACATTATTGAAATGGAAGAAATTGAACGCGATTTAGGATTTTAGCCAATAGAATAATTATCAATTATTCATTATCAATTATAAATGAAATTAACCATTCTTGGCTGTTATGCAGCAACTCCACGAACCATAACCAACCCAACTTCGCAAGTTTTAGAAATTAGAAACCAAATGTTTTTGATTGATTGTGGTGAAGGAACCCAAGTTCAACTTCGAAAAAATAAACTTAAGTTTTCTAAAATCAATCATATTTTTATTTCGCATTTACATGGAGATCACTTTTATGGATTGG
>CANKLK010000083.1 GCA_947482805.1 Flavobacteriaceae bacterium | reverse complement strand
TTTCTCTGATAAATCAAGTATTTGCCAGGCAGTTTCCGGAATTTCCTTGAAAACATTATACATCATTTTCTCACCATTCATTAGCACAATCATGCTTTTAGATTCTTCGCGTTGTTTCAAAGCGTAGATTTTTTTCACTGCATCGGCATTGGTTGCATCACAGCCAATTCCCCATACCGTATCGGTAGGATAGAGGATGATGCCACCATTTTGGATGACTTCGAATGCTTTGTGGATTTCAGTGTTGATGTCGTTCATGATTTATTTTAATTTGTATACACCAAAGAATTTTTTAAAACCTTTACTGATAACTTTATACTTGACGATAATTTTGTTTTTCCAGCTTAATTTTAGCCATTTGTTATGAGGCAACAATTCATTTTTGATTAGCACATTCGCTTCTTCAGAAAGCACAAAATCGGATTTTAATTTGTTCCATTTAACATTGTCATAACCGTTAAAATTATTAACCTTATTTTTTTCATGGATTACAGCAATCCAAAGGCGTTTGTGATTCACTTGTTTGATGCGGGTTTCCTTTTTCCACATGTTGTGGTGGTAATACCAAATGGTTTTCGGGTCGTCATTTTTTTCAATTAAACTCATAAACGGATTGAAAATATGCTCTTTTTTACCTAACATCACTGTTGGTCGAATTTGTAACGAATAGCCTTTAATAATATCCAAAACCAGATAGTCTTGTTGCTTAAACTCCAACTGAATTTCATTTATAAAATCTTTGTGAACTGAATCGTCATTGTCAATTCGAGAAGTAATGAGATAAGGTTTTTTATTTGGAATCGCGCTAATATATTTTTTCAATTCATCATAAAACTGCGGCATACCATCGATGTAAAACACTTTGAAATTAGGCTGATGCTGAATCAACTCCGTCATTCTGATTTTATATTTTTCGGGTGTCGTAATATCAAAATACAGCAACCAGTCAAAATTCTGGTTGGTTTGCGACAAGATAGTCGGAAAGCAGAAGTTCTCAAAAAACCACATGCGCTCTTCCATCCAATCGTCAGTAAGCAGTTTTTCGTTGTTTTTGGTTACATCCCATTCCGGATTTCTGAGGTTGAAACGGGTAATTAAAAGGTGATGGAACATATTTATTTATAGATTTAAATAATCAAAAGCTTTGTTGGCAAATTTCAAATTGGTTTCACGACAATCTTCCAAAACGCCTGAATACGATTGTACTTTTTTCAAATCGGCTTCAAAGTTCGAAAAACTAGAAATCACCGGTTGGTATTTAAAATTGTAAAATTTAGACGAATTGGGAAACACCATCACTTTTTTGCCCAACATCAGTGACCAATACATGGCGTGATAACTATCGGTTAAAATAGTATCGGTTTCTCCTATGAATTTAATCACATCTTCAAAAACCGCATTGTTAGCGGTTGATGGGAACTGTTCAAACTTTTTCAAAACACTTTTGTCGTTTAAGGTTTTTTTGTGGAAAATCATTCCGATTTCGTTTTTCACTTCGTGTTTTTCGTTAAAGATAGGATGCAAACAACTCACACAAGGAACCCATTCTTCTTTCATTCCATAATCGCGAACACCGACCAAACCAAATTTGGAAGTATCGACATTGTATTTGGATATTTTACCATAAGTACTTTTTTCTTTCGCATTGTGTCCTAAACCCCATAGAACGGTTTTCTTTCCTTTATCGCCCAATTGTTCGAAAAGTTTCATCTGTAAATCAAATCCCTCTCGGTTAAGCAATCCACCGCCGCCAATAATCAAGGAGTTTTTTGTGATTTTTTCAAACCAATTGTCTCGGATAGCTTCGTCTCTTTTATAATCAAAAATGTCCAGGTGTTTGCCTTTCAACTCATCAAAATAATGATGAACGCCACAATAAAAATCACCTATATTTGTTGGGTCATAACGATGTAAGTTTACAATATCTATATTTTCATGAGTCGGATTTTTAAGAATCCTGTTGATGACTTCTTTTTTACGAGCAGATCGGTTAAAGTGAGATAGTTTGTTTAAAAGGAATTCGGATAGAGACATTTATCATATAAATTTTGGTAAAAATAATCATTTTGTTTCAGTCTAAAAGCCAATTAGTTACTTTTACTAATATTATTATTCAAAAAAAATACAATAAAAATCGGCTGAAGTTGTCTTTAAAATTGTATTTTTCATTTTTAAAAATAAATGAAATTATCAGTTATTATCACCACTTACAATTCAGAAGAATGGTTGCGCAAAGTGCTTCTTGGCTACGCTATTCAAACCCTTCAAGATTTTGAGATTATAGTTGCCGATGATGGTTCAACAAGCAAAACTAAAGAAGTTATACAGCAATTTCAGGATAAATTTAAATATCCGATACTTCATGTTTGGCATAAAGATGAAGGATTTAGAAAATGTAAAATTCTCAATAAAGCTATACTACAATCAAGTGCCGATTATTTATTATTTACCGATGGTGATTGCATTCCGAGAAAAGATTTTGTTGCCAATCATCTAAAGCAAAAAGAAAAAGGATATTTTCTTTCAGGCGGTTATTTTAAACTACCTATGTCGATTTCCAAAGCTATTTCAGATGACGATATTCTGTCTCAAAAATGTTTTGAATTTTCGTGGCTAAATAAGCAAGGATTGAAGCTCAATTTTAAAATAACCAAGCTTATTCATAATAACTATTTTGCTGCATTTATGAATTGGGTAACGCCAACAAAACGTTCTTGGAATGGCCATAATTCTTCCGGATTTAAATCGGATATTTTAGCCATAAATGGTTTTAATGAATTGTTGGATTATGGTGGTGAGGATAGGGAAATGGGTGAGAGGTTGTTCAATTTAGGATTGTTTTCAAAACAAATTCGCTACAGTGCTATTTGCTTGCATTTAGACCATGCCCGAGGTTATGCTAATGCCGAAAAAATTATGCACAATATGGAGATTCGGCGATACAATAAAAAGCATCGAATAATCCGAATTGAGAATGGGATTGATAAATTGAAAATATAATTACCTTTGCAACATTATAATCACAAAGATTTTATGAAGAGCAAAGAAGATAGAGAAGAGATAATAGACAAAAAAATTCTATCATCTATCAGTCTATCATCTATTACCTAAAAAACAACTATGAAAATATCAGTTATCGTTAGTACTTACAATGCCGAAGAATGGTTGGAGAAAGTATTAATCGGCTATAGTGTTCAAACTTACAAAGACTTTGAATTGATCATTGCTGATGATGGTTCCCGACCTTTAACCAAGGAATTGATTGATAGTTATGCTAAAAAATATCCGGTTCCTGTACGTCATTTGTGGCACGATGACCAAGGTTATCGTCGTCAGGAAATTTTAAACGTAGCCATAGTTGAAGCAACTCACGAGTATATTATTATGACTGATGGTGATTGTATTCCACGAAAAGATTTTGTGGAAATCCACGCCAAATTTGCGCAAAAAGGCCGATTCCTTTCCGGAGGTTATTGTAAGTTGTCTATGAAGTTGAGTAAAGAAATTGCTAAAGATGATATACTTTCCGGTAGATGTTTCGACTTAAAATGGCTGAAAAGCATCGACAAACTCAATCTTTCTAATGCCTTAAAAATCGGAGCGAGTGATTTGTCGGCGAATATTTTAGACTTTATTTCTCCTACTAACGCATCATTTAATAACTGTAATTCTTCCGGTTTCCGTGAGGATATGATTGCTATTAACGGTTATGACGAGCGCATGAAATACGGCGGGCCGGACAGAGAATTCGGAGAGCGTTTGGAAAATAACGGCATTAAAGGAAAACAAATCCGACACAAAGCCATCGTATTGCATTTGGATCATCCGCGTGGCTATAAAACATCGGAATCGTTGGCGGCTAATTTGGCCATCCGAAAAGAAGTTAAAGACAGAAAAATAGTTTGGACGCCTTACGGAATTAAAAAAGACATCATATAATTCATGAGGATATTAGTCACCGGAGCAGCAGGTTTTATTGCCTCACACCTTTGTGAAAAACTACACGATTTAGGTCATGAAGTAGTTGGGTTGGATAATTTTAACGATTATTACAGTTCGGTGTTAAAACGTTTAAATGCCTCCGATTTGAAAGCCAAAGGAATTGAAGTCATTGAAATTGATTTGAATGACAACTTGCAAACGGTCTTCCAAAAACCTTACGATTATATTTATCATTTAGCCGCGCAACCCGGAATTTCAGCCGAAACACCGCTGAGCGATTATGTGACTAACAATATTTTTGCTACCCAAAACTTGCTCGATGCGGTAGCAAAGTTCAATCCGAATTTACAATCTTTTATCAACATAGCGACTTCTTCCGTATACGGTTTAGTGGCTAATGTGGATGAAAATGTCCCAGCCAAGCCGATTTCTTTCTACGGTAGTACCAAGTTGGCAGCTGAGCAATTGGTCTTGGGACAACAACGTTTGGGTAAGTTAAAGGCTTGTTCCATTCGATTGTATTCGGTTTATGGACCCAGAGAACGTCCGGAAAAATTGTACACCAAACTCATTGAGAATTTGTATACCGATAAACCTTTTCCGCTTTTTGAAGGCAGTGTAAAACACGAAAGAAGCTTTACTTATGTCGTAGATATAGTAGATGGCTTAGTGGCTATTGTCGGGAAAGAAGATATCGTCAACGGTGAAATTATTAATTTGGGTACCGACGAAGTGCACACTACGCAAGAAGGTATCAATTTGATTGAAGAAATTATGAACAAAACGTTGATTATCGACCATAAACCTGCGCGTAAAGGCGACCAGGAAAAAACTTCGGCGGTGATTAACAAAGCCCGAAATTTATTGGGTTACGAACCGAAAGTGTCTTTCAAAAAAGGGTTAGAACAACAAGTACAATGGTATTTGGACAAGTTTACTTCGTAACTCTGTGAACAAACGCTTTTAACTTTTCAGCAAACAATTCCAGTTTCAATTTTTCATACCATTCAAAAGCCAACGCTTTGTAGTTTTTGGCATGCTTTTGATACAATTCGGGGTAGTAATCACTCAAGTGAACGATGTCGTAGAAACCGGTTTCTTCTTTAATATTCCAGGAAGTTCGGTTAATCCAAGGGGCGTAAATAGTGAAAGTTGGAATATTCAAAGCTTTTGCCATATTGGTTGCACCTCCTTCGTTTCCTATTAAAGCATCGCATTGAGATTGAAGTGCGATAAAATCTCTTAAACTTTTAGCATAAAATGCTAAGTTGATTTTGGACTGAGTTTCTTTGGTACACAAATCATATATGGATTTCACATCTTCCAACTGATTCGGCATATAATTGAAAAGCATTTGAACGTCTTTGGTATTGGCAATGATGTCTAAAGTTTCCGCCATGTATTTTGATGGCAGACTTTTATTCTTTCCACTGCCTAAAATCCCAATCATAAAGATAGGTTTGGAAGTGTCACAATTTTCTTTGATAGCCGCTTTAGCTTTCTCGATTTCTTCTTGCCGCAAATGAATCTGCGGATAAATCATTTCCACTTCTTTGTTCAAAGCCGTTTTGGAAAGCAATAATCGAAAAGCATTGGCTGTCGCATTGCAATCGGCATCAGGAACTATAGTTTTGGTGTAGAAAAATTTAGTGTACCATTTATAATGACCAACAATCATTTTAGCACCCGAAAAATAAGCCGGCAAAATACTATCCCATTTGCAATAAGCATCGATTATAGTATCGTAACCTTCCTTTTTCAAATCTTTTCCAAATTGATAAAGATTAAGGAATCCTTTGTGTTCTTCAGGTTCAAAGAAAATTACCTTGTCAATAAACGGATTGTTATCCACCACCGGAAAAGTATTTTTTTGAATCAGATAATGTACTTCGGCTTCGGGATGATTTCTTTTTATCGTTTCACAAATGACTGTACTCGCCAACACATCGCCGATCATTTTGATTTGAATTACCAGTACTTTCATTTAAAGTTTGAAGTTAGAAGTTAAAAGTAGGAAGTTGTTTTAAACAGCCACATCATATTCTCTCAACGCCTCGTTCAGCGATGTTTTTAAGTCAGTAGATGGTTTGCGAGTTCCAATGATTAATGCACATGGTACTTGATAATCGCCGGCGGCAAAAGATTTGGTATAACTTCCCGGAATTACCACGGAACGAGCTGGTACATATCCTTTATATTCAATAGGTTCACTTCCTGTAACATCAATGATTTTGGTTGACGCCGTCAGACAAACATTAGCTCCAAGAACAGCTTCTTTTTCCACACGAACACCTTCAACAACAATGCAACGTGAACCTATAAAAGCACCATCTTCAATAATAACTGGAGCGGCTTGCAAAGGTTCTAAAACCCCACCAATTCCAACGCCTCCTGAAAGATGAACATCTTTACCAATTTGGGCACAACTACCCACGGTTGCCCATGTATCAACCATAGTTCCTTCATCAACATAAGCGCCAATATTTACATAACTTGGCATCAAAATTACCCCTTTAGAAATGTAAGCGCCATAACGAGCAGTTGCTGGTGGAACTACACGGATTCCTTTTTCGGCATATCCGGTTTTTAGCAACATTTTATCGTGGTATTCAAAAATTCCGGCTTCCCAAGTTTCCATTTTCTGAATCGGGAAATACATCACAACGGCTTTCTTGACCCATTCGTTTACTAGCCAACCATTGGTCGTTGGTTCAGCAACACGTAAAGTACCTGAATCGAGTAATGCTATGACTTCTCGTATGGCTTTTAAAGTAGTTTCGTCTTTCAATAATTCTCGGTTATTCCAAGCTTTTTCAATAATGGATTGTATGTTGTTCATGGATTTTGAATTTTAGCAAAGATAATTGCATTTTTTTTAAATTATTTATATAAATGATTTTTAATGTAACTTTGAAATAAAAACAAATGTCAAGAATTCTCGCCATAGATTACGGAATAAAACGCACAGGAATTGCCGTCACCGACGAGTTGCAAATCATTGCTTCCGGTTTGACAACCATTCCATCGGAAACCGCGATTGCTTTTTTAACTACTTATTTTTCTAAAGAAAACGTTTCAAAAGTACTTATTGGTGAACCAAAACAAATGAATGGTGATCCATCTGAAAGTACTCCAATTATAGAAAAATTTGTTACTGCTTTTAAAATTGCTTTTCCTGAAATGCAAATAGTAAGAGTTGACGAACGTTTTACTTCTAAAATGGCGTTTAAAACCATGATTGATAGCGGATTAAAAAAGAAGCAACGTCAAAATAAGGGATTGGTAGACGAAATTGCGGCTACCATTTTGCTTCAAGATTATCTGACACGAAAAATGATTTAATTTACCTATTTTTGCAAAAAAAATCAAAAATGATTATTCCTATTTACGGTTATGGTGAAGCAGTTTTGCGTCAAGTTGGAGAAGAAATTACACCCAACTATCCTAATCTTTCTGCCATTATTGACAATATGTATGATACAATGTACAATGCTTATGGAGTTGGATTAGCCGCTCCTCAAGTTGGTTTACCTATTCGTTTGTTTATAATCGATACTGAGCCTTTTAGTGACAGTAATGATTTGACAAAGGATGAGCAACTGCAATTAAAGAATTTTAAAAAGACATTTATCAATGCCAAAATGATTCTTGAAGACGGCAAAGAATGGGGTTTTAATGAAGGATGCCTAAGTATACCCGATGTTCGCGAAGATGTTTATCGAAACGAAAGAATAACCATTGAATATTGTGATGAAAACTTTAATAAAAAAACGGAAGTTTTCGACGGCTTAATTGCTCGTGTTATTCAGCATGAATATGATCATATCGAAGGAATTTTGTTTACAGATAAAATTTCAATGTTAAAAAAGACACTGATTAAAAAGAAGTTACAGAACATTATGGATGGTAAATCTTTCCCTGATTATAGAATGAAATTTGCCAATAAAAAAGGAAGATAATTGACAGTTATTAACTATACAATTAAATATATTTGTGCCCTAAATTAAATTAAAAAATGAACGTAGAAAAAATATTAGCCATTGCTGGAAAACCAGGATTGTTTGAATTGAAATTGCAAACCCGTTCTGGCTTTTTAGCTGAATCATTACTTGATGGAAAAAAAATTACAGTGGGATTAAGTAGTAATGTTAGCTTGCTTTCAGAAATATCAATGTATACTTATACAGAGGAAAAACCATTAGTTGAAATCATGCGAGCTATTGCTGTCAAAGAAAATGAAGGGCCAACATCGGTTTCACATAAAGAAGATAATGCGAAATTAATTGCTTATTTTCAAGAGGTTTTACCGGATTACGATGCTGACAGAGTTTATGCTTCTGACATCAAAAAGTTATTGAATTGGTACAATATCCTTCAGGCAAAAGGAATGGTTTCGAAAGAAGAACCGAAAGTGGAGAGCGCTGATGCAATAAAAGAACAAGTGGTGGAAGAAGTTAAGGCTAAAAAACAAGCAACACCTAAAACCAAAAAATAGTTAATTACTTTCTTATAAATATAAATCCTATTGCTGAATTTCAGTAATAGGATTTTTTATTTTTACAGAAACAACAAAATAATGAATACTCGTCAACAGCAATTGGTAGCTTTTAACAGATTACTTGACATTATGGACGATTTGCGCGCCAACTGTCCGTGGGACAAAAAGCAAACGTTCGAAAGTTTGCGTCATCTTACCATTGAAGAGACTTATGAATTGGGCGACGCCATTTTAAATAACGATTTGCAAGAAATCAAAAAAGAATTGGGCGATTTGTTATTGCATATTGTTTTTTATGCCAAAATTGGTAGCGAAACCAGCGCTTTTGATATAGCTGATGTTTGCAATGATATTTGTGAGAAGTTAATCCATCGTCATCCACATATTTACAGCGATGTTGTCGTAGCCGATGAAGAAGAAGTAAAGCAAAACTGGGAAAAACTAAAACTCAAAGAAGGTAAAAAATCAGTGTTAGAAGGTGTTCCTAAAAGTTTACCCGCATTGGTAAAAGCTAGCCGAATTCAGGACAAAGTAAAAGGAGTTGGTTTCGATTGGGAAGAGCCGCATCAGGTGTGGGACAAAGTGCAGGAAGAATTACAGGAATTGCAGGACGAAGTTGCAATCGGTAACCAAGACAAAATAGAAGCCGAATTCGGTGATTTACTATTCTCGATGATTAATTATGCCCGATTTCTAAAAGTAAATCCCGAAGATGCTTTAGAACGTACCAATAAAAAATTCATTAAGCGATTCATATACCTCGAAAGCAAAGCCAGCGAACTTGGAAAACCATTAATGGATATGACCTTAGCTGAGATGGACGTGTTCTGGAACGAAGCTAAAAAGTTGTAGAATATAGATAGGAGAATTCAGTACGCAGATTTTTTGACTTAGCCCTTTTCCCTTTTCCCTTTAATCTATTTTACTATATTTGAAAAATTAACCACCAAATCAACCGAACCATGTCAAAAGAAAAGCACCATTTAAAGCGTTCATTAGGATTATTAGATGCCACAAGTTTAGTGGCAGGTTCCATGATAGGTTCCGGAATTTTTTTAGTAACCGCAGCCATGGCCAGAGATGTTGGCTCAGCCGCATGGATATTAGTAATTTG
>CANKLK010000082.1 GCA_947482805.1 Flavobacteriaceae bacterium | reverse complement strand
TTGTTTTGTTTTATTTTGAATGCAAATTATATGGTAAGTTATTGTGCTCTATTGATGTAAATCCATCCTGTTTTAACAGTACCCGAACGTTGTTCAATGACATAATAATAGGTTCCGTCAGGAAGTTCGTCTCCGTCATTTGAATTACCACCCCATTCGTTTGTATAATTTCTTTTTGAATATACCTCCATGCCATATCGATTAAAAATTTGCAAATTTTTCACATCTAAATTTGTCAATTCAAAAACATCATTAAAACCATCATTATTAACAGAAATACCTTTTTGTATTGAACAAAAATCATTGCTAACAACAAATTGAGCACTATTATCACAATTAAACGAATTAGTTGCTACCGCAGTATATGTACCTTCGCCGGTTATAACAATTGAATTTCCTTGTCCAATCATATTGCTGTTAAAATACCATTCAACTGTATTGATATTTTGATTTTGTTGTTCAATTTTCAAAACATAATCTTCGCCATCACAACCTCCAGTAATTGTAAATTGCGGTATTGTATTTATGGTTACTGTTAAAGTCCTATTAAGTGAACATTGTCCAATATTAGGCGTGAAAGTATATACCGTTTCTCCAAGTAATGAATTATCTATTGTAGATGGATTCCAAGATCCTGTAATAAAGTTATCTGAAGTAGTAGGTAATAACACTTGCGCTGAAACACCTTGACAGTTAGTCAAAGTAGTGCCAAAACCAAATATTGGAGTTGTTTGTGGTGTTACAGTAACTGTAAAAGTGGTTGTAGTCGCACATTGCCCTATATTAGGTGTGAAAGTATATGTTCCGTTATTTGCATTATCAACTATAGCAGGCGACCAAGTTCCTGTAATGGAATTGCTTGAAGAAGTTGGCAAAGCAGGCACTGTTCCACCCGAACAAATACTCAAAGAAGTTCCAAAAGTGAACGTAGGTGTAATTTGTGGGGTTATAGTAACTGTAAATGAGGTAGTGTTAGCACATTGTCCTGCATTAGGTGTAAAAGTATAGGTTCCATTGTTTGCATTATCTACAATAGCTGGCGACCAAACTCCTGTAATAGAATTGCTTGAAGTTGTTGGCAATGACGGCACGATGCCACCAGAGCAAATACTTGAAGAAGTCCCAAAACTAAAGGTTGGTGTAGTTTGAGGTGTTATTGTAACGGTAAGAGTTGTAGATGTAGCACATTGTGGACTATTTTCAACTAATGAAATATCATCTAAAGAAAAATCGTTACCATTAGCAATAAAAACTCTATCAAAAATCTCAATTTGAGCTGTTGTATTCGAACCTGAATTCCATTGGTAAATATATTGTGTTGTTTGACAATTAGTATTTGGTGCTAGTGCAGTTCCAATTGAAGTCCCATTAATTTTAATTTCAATTAATGCTTGATTTGGAGTAGCAATAGTTTGTAACCAATAACTAAAAGTATATGTTTTATTTGGGAGTACAGTTACTGTTTGTCCCCAAACTTTATCATTCCCTGCGTTTGATGTAGAACCGTCAACTACCATCATATTTCCTCCAGAAGGAGCATTACTTATACAAGACGGAAAAAATTGAAACCAAGAATTGGCAGAAGATACGATTCCATACGCTCTCTGAACTCCACTTTGTCCTGCATTTGTGATGAATTGATAATCAGTACTAAAGTTCGAATTTCCTTGAGAAAAATCACCATTTACAATTAAATTAGAAGAAGACGAACTCGATGAATTTGGAGTAAAAGTATATATTCCATTATTAACATTATCAACAATAGCAGGCGACCATGTTCCTGTGATAGAATTATTAGAAGTAGTTGGCAAAGTTGGTACAATTCCACCAGAACAAATACTCAATGTAGTTCCAAAACTAAACGTTGGTATTGTTTGAGGGGTTATAGTAACCGTAAATGTTGTAAAGTTAGCACATTGTCCTGCATCAGGTGTAAAAGTATAAATCGTTTGTCCAAGTATTGAATAATCTATTGTAGATGGATTCCAAGTACCAGAAATAGAATTATTCGATAAAGTAGTCAACAACACTTGTATAGAAACATCTCCTTGACAGGCTGTCAAACTGGATCCAAAACCGAATGTTGGAATTGTTTGTGGAGTAATTGTAACGGTAAATGTGGTAGTGTTAGCACATTGTCCCGCATTTGGCGTGAAAGTATATGTTCCATTATTTGCATTATCAACTATAGCAGGCGACCATGTTCCTGTAATGGTATTACTTGAAGAAGTTGGCAATGTTGGTACAATTCCTCCCGAACAAATACTCAAAGTAGTTCCAAAAGAAAATGTTGGTGTTACATTTGGAATATTATCGCTAACTATAACACAGAATTGTTGAGTACAAATGGTATCCAAATCGGTTACGGTAACACAGTAATTTCCAGCACATAAATTGTTGGCTGTTGCTGTGGTTTGCGCTTGTGGGTCATTCCATAAATAACTATAATTCCCAGAACCTTGTGTAATTGTTACTGTTGCACTTCCATTGCAGGCAGTAGCAGGAATTGTAAAACAAGCTGTGTTTGGATTTGTATTTATTCCTCCAGTAATTTCCGGATTAATAACCACCGTTAAATTGGTAGTCGTGGCACATTGATTTGCATCTGGATTAAAAGTGTAGTTTGTAGTTGCCGTATTGTTTAGAACAGGTAACCAACTTCCGGTAATACCATTATTTGAAGTAGTTGGAAATACCGTAGGCGGCACAGTAGCTCCAAAGCAAAAAGGATTTGGTGTGCTAAAAACTGGTATTATAACTGGATTTTGTAATGTTACACTCGAAGGTAAAATTGTAGTACAACTATTGATAACAAAACTAAAATTAGAATACGTACCAATACCTAAATTTGAAATTAGAATTTCCCCATTATTGTTTGATGTAAAATTATTTGGGCCAACTGGTGTAGTATTAAAATTGTAACTAACAACATAAACATCATTTGCTTTAAGTCCTGAAATGGTAATACTTCCTTCTGAACCATTACATGTTGTTGGATTAGAACTACTTAATGTTGGTAAAGCTATGATACTAAAATTAGCTTTGTAGTTTGTTCCACCGTTGTTTAAAATGATAGTATCATCACATTGAGTGGTAGAATTAAAATCGCCAGTAACATCATAATAAACTTCTAATGTATAATCTCCAGGAGGAACATTGGTTAAATTTACTGGAGCATCACATCCAGGTTGCGAAACACATTGCCATTTTTGTTGTCCAGCAATACAAGGTCCTCCCCCATTTATAAATTCACTTGTTCCTGTATTACAGTCACTGAAAAAAGCTAAATTTCTTGGTATAAAAGCACCAGCTACTACAGAGGTTAAATAATATCTGTAGTACATTTTAGTACTACATACATTGGTACCACCATTTTTATAGGTTTTCACTTCAGCTCCTCTAAAAATCAAACTAGAAGAATTTTCTATGTGAACACCAAAATCTTTGATAAATGTATTACCAGGTTCTTGATTAATTAAATCAGCTCCACCTCCTGTTGTATTATAAAATTTGCCATCGCCAAGATCAGTACAATCATCCATCCATATTGCAGTAGCATAAGCGCCAAAATCACAATTGTTTATAGTAATTGTAAGTGTAGTCAAAGTTGCGCATTGACCTGCATCGGGAGTGAATGTATAAGTTGTAGTAGCGGCATTATTTAATGCAGGACTCCATGAACCAATAATTCCATTATTGGAAGTGGTTGGGAGTGGGTTTAATGTTGAACCAATACAAACCGGACTTGGGGTATTAAATGTTGGAACTATTATGGGTGAAATTATAACATTAATAGATTTAGTCTCAGTACAACCATTAGCATCTGTAATTACTACAGTATAAGTTCCAGAAGCTAAAGCTGTAACATTATTTATGGTTGGATTTTGATTTGGACTTGTAAAACCATCTGGCCCAGTCCAGGCCCAAATGGAGCCATCACTACAAGTTAAATTAAGTGTGTTATTTTCACAAACGGGACTGTTACTACCTAACGTTGCGTTTAAATCACAATTAGAACAATCAAATGAAGTGCCGATTGTCTCAATATAAAATGGGGAAACCGAAGAGCTAGTTCCATCTACGATAAAATAATAAAATTCACCAACAGTTAATCCGCTAAAATTCAGTTGATTATTTTTTGTAGAACCATTGGTGTATTGTGGACTAGAATACGTATCATTAATACTCAACGTGGGACAGCCGCCATTTAATAAAATGTTATCTACAGCCGTGCAAGGATTGTTGTCTGGACCAGCATCAATAGCCAATATTTGTAAATTTCCAGATATACCAGAAATGGTTATACTTCCCGAAGTTTGGGCTGCTCTAAATTTAAAAAAAGCAGAATTGTTTTGGGCTGCATTCCAACTACAAGATGTTGTATTTGGATTATACATATCTCCAGGTTGATTGGTAAATCCGTTGTTAGAGGCAACTATTATCTCGGCAGTACCTAAACAGTATGGAGTAGCACAATTATCATAACTGGTTAAAGTTGTATAATCTTGAACAGTATATGGTGATTTAAAAACTAAATCAATTTTATTAAAACGTCCACCCGTTGCAAATGAAGTTTCTGTAATTGTAACTGTCCAATCTCCATTAGGATCAATTCCGTTAAAAGCTGAATAATTATCTTGTGAACGATAATAGCCAATACTAAAAGGTTCAGCGGTTCCTCCATGTTCAAAAAGTCTTTTCAAATAAGGATTGAACCTAAACTTAGTATTGATTTGTTTTACTGACGAGTTTGGCAAACCACCCGAAGAAACTAAATCGATACTTGTTGTTCCTTTGGTTAATGTAATTCGATATGTATTATAATTTCTTGTATTAGCATCGTCGCCCATGTGGAGATTAACTTGAACTAATTCAAAAATTCCAACATTTAAATTAGAAAGACCAGAAACAGTTACTGTTTTTGTTAATGTTCCATTCCAAGAACCCGCAGCAGAAACTGTTGAATTTGAAAAAACTTGAGAAAAACCATTAAAAGAGTATGACAGAAGAATAAATGAAATAAAAATAATTTTTTTCATAATTGAATTAGTTTAAAAAAAATGAAGCGCTAAAATAGTAAAGAAATCTCATTACAATTGATTACTAAATTAAATTAAATGATATATTTTTTTAATAATAGTCTAATTACTATATAAATTTTGTGTAATGATGTAGCAATTTACTTTTTCCTGTTATTTGATTCTATATATTAGAGGTAAAAATAAGGTATAAGAAAAAGTTTAAATATTTAGAGGTTTTATCCATTTTTTCAAAATTTTCAGACACTTCATATAAGTCAAAATTCAATAGTTAAAACTAGGTTTTCTAATATTTTAAATGCGGAAAATGAATTTAGCTCTTCTTTGGTTTAAGAGCACCTTAACATTTGCCATAACAGGGATGGTCAAGGAAGTCAATTTTTTGTGCAAACTATGCGCAAACTTTTGGGTTAAAAACACCAAAATCAATAAAAAATCAGGAATGGAACAAAATGGCTGATACAAAAAAACCACTGAAAACAGTGGCTTTGTATGTGATTTAGAATAGGATTGGCTTACGCCCATCCATCAAAGCTCCGCTTTGAAAAAAGAAAAAGAGAAAAAAAATACTCAAGTAAACTTGGATATTTTTTTTCTCTTTTTCTTTTTATTCGTGATCCCAGAAGGATTCGAACCTTCGACCTACTGCTTAGAAGGCAGTTGCTCTATCCAGCTGAGCTATGGAACCAAAGAAGTTTTTATAAAAAACTAATTAAAAAAATCGTGGCAGGATTTTTTCATGATCCTATGTGATTTTGTTGCAAATTAAAGCTTAGCTTCAATATAAACAAACCCTTCCACTATATTTTGTCGGGGTGGCAGGATTCGAACCTGCGGCCTCCTGCTCCCAAAGCAGGCGCGATAACCGGGCTACGCTACACCCCGAAAAATTAAAAAGCGGAGAGTAAGGGATTCGAACCCTTGGTACAGTTCCCCATACGCATGTTTAGCAAACATGTCCTTTCGGCCACTCAGGCAACTCTCCAAATTTCAATAAAGCACAAAAGAACTTAACTTTTTTGCGGTTGCAAATGTAACTTTTCATTCTATAATTTACAACTATTTCATTTCTTTTTTTAATCTTTAAAATAAATAAATTTAAAATAGCTTCACTTTCAACAAAGTAGAATTAGAATATTTTCTAAATTACAATTGATTCAAGAATTATTGGCCTTTGAATTCCTTAATTTGCAAGAAAAGATTAGTTTTGCATTATAATGAAACAACAAGTTATCATGAGTAAAAAAGTAGTTATCGTTTCAGCAGTTAGAACCCCAATAGGAAGTTTCATGGGATCGCTGTCAACAGTTCCAGCTACACAATTAGGAGCAATTGCCATCAAAGGCGCTTTAGACAAAATCAAGTTAGATCCAAACTTGGTAGATGAAGTGTTGATGGGAAATGTAGTCCAAGCAGGAAACGGACAAGCTCCGGCAAGGCAAGCGGCTATTTTTGCAGGATTACCAAACACTGTTGCCTGTACTACCGTTAATAAAGTATGTGCTTCCGGAATGAAAGCCGTTATGCAGGGTGCGCAGGCTATTATGGCAGGTGATGCTGAAATTGTAGTGGCAGGCGGAATGGAAAACATGAGCTTGATTCCTCATTATGTTCACTTACGAATTGGAGTGAAATTTGGCCCAACAACTATGGTTGACGGAATGCAGAAAGATGGTTTAACAGATGCTTATGACAATAACGCCATGGGAGTTTCTGCCGATTTATGTGCCTCCGAATATAAAATATCACGTGAAGAGCAAGATGCTTTTGCTATTCAATCCTACGAGCGTTCCGCTAAAGCTTGGAGCGGCGGCAAATTTAATAATGAAATTGTTCCTGTAGAAATTCCGCAACGTCGTGGTGAGCCGATTATCTTTTCCCAAGACGAAGAATATACCAATGTAAAATTGGACAAAATTCCGACTTTAAATGCTGTTTTTACTAAAGACGGAACCGTTACAGCGGCTAATGCTTCAACTATAAATGATGGAGCTGCAGCTTTAGTTTTAATGAGCGAAGAAAAAGCAAAAGCAATGGGATTAAAACCATTAGCCTATATAAAATCCTATGCAGATGCAGCACAAGAACCAAAATGGTTTACAACATCGCCAGCAAAAGCATTGCCAAAAGCATTAGATAAAGCTGGCTTAACTGTTGCCGATGTTGATTATTTTGAATTCAATGAAGCCTTTGCCGTAGTTGGTTTAGCCAATGCAAAAATATTAGGTCTTGACAATGATAAAGTAAATGTAAATGGTGGTGCGGTTTCTTTAGGTCACCCTCTTGGGTGTTCCGGAGCCAGAATTATTGTAACCTTAATTAATGTCTTAAAACAAAACAATGCCAAAGTGGGTGCAGCTGCCATTTGTAATGGTGGCGGTGGTGCTTCGGCGATTGTTATTGAAAGAATTTAAATAATTAACAATAGATAGTGGATAATTAACAATTAAAAATTTCAATTATCCATTATCAAATATCCATTATCAATTATATTTGAATGTTTGCCATTTGTAATCTTGCTATAATTCCGTTACGAGCCGAACCAAGCGACAGAAGCGAAATCGTTTCTCAAGTCTTGTTTGGCGAGCATTTTGAGATTTTGGAGACTCAAAATCAATGGTCAAAAATAAAATTACAATTTGATGATTATGAGGGTTGGGTCGATTCTAAACAATACCAGACTATATCTGAAAAGAGTTTCAAAAGTTTATCTAATGATGCAATAATTTTGAACTCAGATTTGGTTGAATATGTAACAAATTCCGCCAATACATTATTGCCTATCCCATTAGGCTCTTCCTTGTCATTTTTAAATTACAGCGAAATTAATATTGAGAATTTTGAGTTTGAAGGTTTGAGAACCAGCGGTATCAAACCAAAATCAGATTTGATTACTACTGCTTTTATGTATTTGAACGCACCTTATCTTTGGGGTGGAAAAACACCTTTTGGTATTGACTGTTCCGGATTTACACAAATGGTCTATAAGTTAAATGGATATCAACTTCTAAGAGATGCCTCTCAACAATCGACACAAGGAGATGCGTTGAGTTTTATAGAAGAAAGTGAACCTGGTGATTTAGCCTTTTTTGACAATGAAGAAGGAAAGATAATCCATGTTGGTATTATCATGGAAAACAATTATATTATCCATGCAAGTGGAAAAGTTAGAATTGACCGCTTAGATCACTTAGGCATTTATAATTCAGAACAAAATAGGCATACGCATCGTTTACGTGTCATCAAAAAAATCATTTAAACCGTCCTTTTTAGGGAACGACATGGCTTTTTATTTATTTTAAGCCAAACGTTAAAACTTGAACGACTATTAGTCAGCTAAGGATAGCGAGCTACTTTGTTTATATCTGTGAGACCACCTTTCCCATCTAATTCTAAGAAAAATTTAAGTTTATTGGAAATTGGTAATTTAATTCCTATTCCTAACAAATTAGCCTGTGATTTAAATTTCATTTAATGCAGATATCAAACAATCAATTTCTTCTTTGGTATTGTAATGACTAAATGAAATACGCAAACTTGGCTTTTTTAACTCTTCCTCGTTAAGCATTTCAGCCAATACATGTGAAGGTTTGGCACTACCACTTTGACAAGCGCTTCCACGAGAAACTGATATGCCTTTCATGTCCAAATTAAATAAAATCATGGCCGTTTTTTCCGGAGAAAAAGGTAACAAAACATTTAAAATATTGTAAAATGTATCATCTCCATTAACGCTGAATTCGGGAAATGCTTGCTGCAATTTTTGAAAACAATACTGTTTCAAATCGCTTATGTATTTTCTTTCCTCATTTAATAACTCAAAAGAAAGTTCCAGAGCTTTGGCCATTCCGGCAATTTGGTGTACCGATTCAGTTCCTGCACGCCATCCTTTCTCCTGCTCACCTCCAAAGATCATAGGTTGCAATACCAAATTTTTTCGAACATAAGCAAAACCAACACCTTTTGGACCATGAAATTTATGGGCACTGGCAACTAAAAAATCAATGGCTAATTCTTGTAAATTCAACTCTGTTTTTCCAATTGACTGAACTGTATCACAATGAAACAACGCTTTGTTTTGGTTACATATTGCTCCTATCTTTTCAATATCATTGATAACTCCGGTTTCATTATTTACATGCATTAAAGAAACTAACGTCTTGATGTCATTGGAAAATAATGCTGAAAATTGATCATAATCCATAGTTCCTTCACGAGATACATTTACAAACTCGACAGCAATACCAAATTCTTCCTGTAAAGCCTGAACCGTATACAAAGTCGCATGATGTTCTATTTTAGAAGTAATTATTCGCTTAACCCCAAAATCTTTTACAGCGCTTCTTAAAATCCAATTGGTGGCTTCGGTAGCTGTTGAAGTAAAAACAATTTCTTGTGCATTACAATTTAATTGTTTAGCAATTATTTTTCTCGAGGTTTCAATAATGGCTTTGGCACTTCTTCCAATACTATGTGTTGATGATGGATTTCCATACTCCGACTGCATAACTTTTACCATTTCATCAATAACTTCTTGACGAATTGGTGTGGTTGCTGC
>CANKLK010000081.1 GCA_947482805.1 Flavobacteriaceae bacterium | reverse complement strand
TTTTGTCACATAACTTTCGTCCACACGCGTGTTAACGGTTCCTGAACCACATTTTGAAAAGATATCTTTAAAGTAATTTACTTTGTCCTGATATTGTTTTTCGTAGCTCAATCGCGCTTTTTTGGAGCCTGTATTCACTACTAAAACTTCGCCTGTTTCGGCATCTTCCATTTCGACCATTCCAATATTTGGCATTTTTTCTTCACGGATGTCATACACCCGTACGCCCGTAATATCGTGTTTTTTCGCAGCTATTTTTAAGGTTTTTTCGTAATCGTCATCTACCATAAAATCAGAAATCACGAAAACAATTGCTTTCTTTTTCTGTGTGCTTGATAGGAATTTTAAAGCTTGTGATAAATCCGTTTTTTTACTTTTGGGTTGGAATTCGATTAATTCACGGATGATTCTCAATACATGTGATTTACCTTTTTTAGGAGGAATGTATAATTCAATTTGATCAGTGAATAAAATCAACCCAATTTTATCATTATTCTGTGTGGCTGAAAACGCCATTGTTGCTGCTATTTCAGTAACAATTTCACTTTTCGGTTGGTTTTTAGTGCCAAAACTTTCAGAACCCGAAATATCAACCATCAACATCATGGTCAATTCACGTTCTTCCTCAAAAACTTTTACATAAGGTTCGTTATAACGCGCTGTTACGTTCCAATCGATAGCGCGAATATCGTCACCAAATTGGTACTGACGCACTTCCGAAAATGTCATGCCTCGTCCTTTAAACGACGTATGGTATTCGCCCGAGAAGATATGATCACTCAGTCTTCGGGTTTTGATTTCGATTTTACGAACTTTTTTGATTAAGTCTTTGGTTTCCATTTTTAGAGGCAATGGGCAATAGGCAATAGGCAGAAGTTTTACTAATGGCTGATGGCTTTTGCCTAATTACTTTTAAGGTACTTCTATTTCGTTTACGATTTTGTTGATGATGTCAACAGAAGTGATGTTTTCGGCTTCTGCTTCGTAGGTAAGGCCAATTCTGTGACGCAATACATCATGAACCACGGCACGAACGTCTTCCGGAATTACATATCCACGTCGTTTGATGAAAGCATAACATTTAGCAGCATTGGCCAAATTGATACTTCCACGAGGAGAAGCTCCAAAACCGATAAGTGGTTTTAAACTTTCTAGTTTGTATTTTTCAGGATTACGAGTAGCAAAAACAATATCTAAAATATATTTTTCGATTTTTTCATCCATATACACTTCACGAACTGCTTCTTGTGCTTTTAGAATTTGGTCAACAGTAACCACAGGATTTACTTTTTCATAAGACCCTTTTAAATTCTGACGGATTACCATTCGCTCTTCATCTATTTTAGGATAATCAATAACGGTTTTTAGCATGAAACGATCGACTTGCGCTTCCGGTAACGGGTAAGTTCCTTCCTGCTCAATTGGATTTTGGGTTGCCAAAACTAAAAATGGTCTGTCTAATTTGAATGTGGTATCACCAATGGTAACTTGTTTTTCCTGCATCGCTTCAAGCAACGCCGATTGAACTTTTGCAGGCGCACGGTTAATCTCGTCGGCAAGAACAAAATTAGCGAAAATCGGACCTTTTTTAATAGAAAATTCGTTGGCTTTAATGTTGTAAATCATCGTTCCAACAACATCAGCAGGTAATAAATCGGGTGTAAACTGAATACGGCTAAAGCTCCCGTGAACAGCTTGTGATAAAGTATTTATGGCTAAGGTTTTCGCCAGTCCCGGAACACCTTCAAGTAGAATGTGACCTTGACCCAAAAGCCCAATTAACAATCGTTCTACCATATGTTTCTGACCAACAATAACCTTGTTCATTTCCATAGTCAGCAAGTCAATAAAAGCACTTTCTCTTTCAATTTTTTCATTAATTGCTCTAATGTCTAAAGCAGTACCATTTTCTTCCATAGTTACTCTATTTATTCTAAAGTGTGACAGTTATAATTTTAACATTTCAAAAGTGAAAATTTTATCCATTACGAGATGTTAATAATGCGTTAAAACTTTATAAAACATCCCTATTTTAAGGATGATTTATGATTTTCTTTTTATAATTTTAAAACCTAATCTGTTTTCGGAAATTTTCGGGTGGAAAAAAATAAATTTTTCAAAATTCAAAATATACTTCAACATATCTAAAAGAGTTAAAATGAAAACAAAATTATCGCCCATCGTTGCGGGAACCATGAATTGGGGAGTTTGGGACAAAAATCTGTCGACTTCAGAAATGGAGCATATGATTCATATTTGTTTCGAAAATCAGATCACGAGTTTTGATCATGCAGATATCTATGGTAATTACACTACCGAAGCCGATTTTGGGAAAGCATTTGGCCAAAGCAAAATCGACCGAAACAATATTCAATTTATTTCGAAGTGCGGTATTCAACATGTAAATGGCAGAAATAATACGATTAAACATTATGAATATTCTAAAGACTATATTATTTGGTCGGTAGAAAACTCCTTAAAAAATCTGCAGACCGATTATTTGGATGTGTTATTATTGCACCGCCCAAGTCCGTTGATGATTGCCGATGAAATAGCAGAAGCGGTCACCAAATTAAAAAAAGAAGGTAAAATAATTGACTTTGGAGTTTCCAATTTTACGGCTTCTCAAACGGAATTAATTCGTCAAAAAATAGGGATAAACTATAACCAAGTACAGTTTTCGGCAACGCATCACGAAGCGATGTTAGACGGAAGTCTAGATTATATGCAGTTGCACAACATTCGCCCAATGTCCTGGAATCCGCTTGGAACAGTTTTCAGAGAAGACATAGAGCAAACTAGAAGACTAAAAAAATTATTAGTTCAATTGGTAGATAAATACCATTTAGGTTCTGACACTATTTTGTTAGCATGGGTTTTGAAACATCCGGCGAATATCATCCCGGTAGCGGGAACAGTAAATATTGCCCGGATTCAGGCGTTGATGAAAGCCGTTGAAATGGATTTGGACACACTCGATTGGTTTGCCATTTGGACCGAAAGTATGGGTAATAAAGTACCGTAAAAAAGTTTACAGTCTCAGTCCCAGTTTTCAGATACTGCGACTGCGACTGCGACTGAAGACTTATAAAATGATTAATAAACGTTTACTTATTAAGAATCTATTAGCTCACAATGATGAGTGCAGTTTTTATGATAAAAAACGGCAGTTAAATTTACATACTAAAGAAGGGAAAGGCAAGTTTTTGAAACATATTTGCGCGCTTTCTAATTCTAATCCTTCTAATAATTCTTATATTGTTGTGGGAGTTGAAGATCAAGACAACCAAATTGTTGGGGATGATTTTTTTGACGACAGTCGGATTCAGAATTTGGTGAATGCCTATTTAGAAAATCCGCCAAAAATTCAATACGAAAATGTGCCATTCCCTAACTTGCCAAAAGACAGAGTAGTGGGTTTGGTTACAATTAAGCCAAAACATAAGGTGTCTTTTTTCAAGAAAAACATTCATACTATTTTGGCCAATACAGTTTTTGTTAGAGTTGGAAGCAATTCTATGCCAACGGAAGATAAGATTCCCTATTCTAAACTAAATATCGAAACCGTTATCAGCATCGAAAACAGTTCGAGAAACAGTATTGCCTATACATTGGACGGCGTAATTGATTTTATGAATAATCGTCACAAAGACATGACTTCAAAGTATAATGTTTTCAAAGAGTTGTTTGTTATTTGTTGGGCAGGAAACCCTAAAAGAATAAGAGAAACTACCTATCTTTCACGAGTAGATATTGAATTAATTAACGAACAAGTAAAACTATTTTACTCAGCGCTTGATGTCGTTACTATTGAATTTGATGAAAAAAGTTTTACGATAATAGAACACGTACCTTTGGGATTAAATGATAAAACAAGTTATTACCCACTTGAACAGCAGAAGATTTCTTTTTTTGACAATGGTTATTATAAAATAGAAAATGAAATGCTATTTGAACCACCGGCATTTAATAAAAAAATGCTACATCATATTTATAATTCTAATCTTGCATTGCTAGATAAGTTAAATAAAGGGATTGCCATTTCTGACAGAGAAGTCAAAGATTTAGAGAACCTTCCTTCTACTTTGATGATTTGTTATTTGAATGGGTTTGAGGATGCCAAACATAAATTAATTGAAGCCAAATCGCTTTTAAAAGCTCAAAAAAACAGCACGGTTTATCTTAGTTTTAAGGAAGCGATGCGCATTTTAAGAAAAATGAAATACAACAATAAGGATGAGTAGAACATTAGTCATAGGAGACATTCATGGAGGTTTAAGGGCATTGCATCAACTGTTTGAAAGGGCTAATATAAGTCAAAAGGACACGTTGATTTTCCTTGGAGATTTTGTTGATGGTTGGAGCGAGTCGCCAAAGGTTTTGGATTTTTTGATTGCATTGAATACCAAAAACAATTGTGTCTTCATCAGGGGCAATCATGATGAATTGTTATTAGAATGGTTAGAAAACAGTAAAGATAATTTGCAATGGTACCAACATGGTGGAGAAGCAACAGTATTGGCTTATACAAATGTAGATTTTGAAACAAAGCAAAAGCACATCCTCTTTCTTAAGAATTTACACAATTATTATTTAGATGAACAAAATCGATTATTTATTCATGCGGGGTTTACCAATATGAATGGTATAGCGTATGAATATTTTCCAAAACTTTTTTATTGGGACAGAACACTATGGGAAACAGCTTTATCATTAGACATATCTATTCCTATAGACAGTTTATTTTACCCTAGAAGGTTCAAACTATATAAAGAAATTTATATTGGTCATACACCCGTAACTATAATAGGAAAAACAATTCCAATTCAAAAAGCTTGCGTATGGAATTTAGATACCGGCGCAGCCTTTAAAGGACCACTAACTATTATGGATGTTGACACTAAAGAATTTTGGCAAAGTGAGCCATTGAATGAATTGTATTTTAATGAAAAAGGAAGAAATTAAATCTTTACCAGTTATATGAGATTAGTCTTATTCACACATTGAAATCTCTATATTTGCAATTAAATTAAAATAAGATGAAAAAAATAAGCACAATAGTGGCAGTCGTTATGGTAAGTTTGGTAAGTGCTCAAGCATACAAAGGGAAGGGTGATATCAAAGGGCAAGTAGGAATGAACATTCAAGATCATGGAACCGGAATTAATGTTTCTGCAGATTTTGGCATTGGTGAAAATATGTCCTATGGCTTTGTTGCTTCCTATTTGCTTTCAGTGGATGAAGTTGCTGGAGACAAACCAAATTTTGATGACAGAGCCGACGTAAAAGTTCGTTTCAATGCTAATTTAGGAAACGTTTTCAAATTGGATAAAGCAATGGATATTTATCCTGGTTTGAATTTAGGGACAAGAAACTTCGGAGCGCATTTAGGTTTTAGATATTTCTTTACAGATGGTTTTGGACTTTACTCTGAAGCTGGATTTCCTTTAGCAAAATACGATTCTAATGTTCAAGGATTTGAAGAATACAATAACCAATTCGTGTTTCAAATAGGAGCCTCATTCAATTTATAATATGAGTGTAATTGACCAAAGATTAAACGAAAGAAGTGGCTCTAAATGTGAATTATGTGGTTCAATCGAAGACTTAAAAATCCATTTAACAAAAGATGAATCGATATCATTAGATAACTCTGTCTTGGTTTGCCTCACTTGCAAAAACCAAATAGAAAACACAACACCTACAGATCCAAATCATTGGAGATGTCTTAGCGATAGTATGTGGAATGAAAATAAACCTGTACAAGTTGTTGCATGGCGAATGCTTAACCGATTGCGTGCAGAAGGTTGGCCACAGGATTTATTAGACATGATGTATCTAGATGAAGAAACCTTAGTTTGGGCGTGCGCAACCGGCGAAGGAGAAGATGAAGATGGTAAAATTGTACACAAAGATGGAAACGGTAATATCCTAAAAGATGGTGATTCGGTGGTTTTGATTAAAGATTTAGATGTGAAAGGTGCCAACTTCACCGCAAAGCGTGGTGCAGCCGTTCACAACATCAAATTAGTTTGGGACAATGCCGAGCAAATTGAAGGCAGAGTTGAAGGACAACATATTGTGCTTTTGACGCAGTATGTGAAGAAGACAAAGTAAACACAAAAAGCATAAAAAAACGTTCCAATTTCGGAACGTTTTTTTATAATTAATTGGACTGTAAATTCACTGTCAATGACTGCGGAATAACGTGACATTCATCTCGTGTTAATACAATTGGCGCTGATGTATACGTTTGATAGCCCGCTTTAGTGATCGTTACAACATAGGTTCCAGCTCTTTCTCCGGCTCCGACAAATGCATATTCTAAACCAGGAACTAGTTCTAATATTTCTTGATACGTTCCATCAACGGCTTTTACCTCAATATCTTGAAATATTGGGTTTCCTGTAGACGCATCAAGAACAATAACATTTAATCCATATACAAATTGATCTGTGCAAAAAATCTGATTATCATCATTATCTTCACATGATGAAGTAAAGAACAACGTTGTGAACAAAAAAAATAAGAATAGTTTCTTCATTGCGTTTAAGTTTTATTTTTCCTAGTTTTTTTAAATGTAATTTTTACAAATCAAATTTTATTCCCTGTGCCAATGGCAAACTGGTCGTATAATTGATCGTATTCGTTTGTCTTCTCATATACACTTTCCAAGCATCAGAACCTGATTCTCTTCCCCCACCAGTTTCTTTTTCACCACCAAATGCACCTCCAATTTCAGCACCGGAAGTTCCGATATTTACATTCGCAATGCCACAATCGGAGCCTGCAACAGATAAGAATGCTTCCGCTTCGCGAAGATTATTAGTCATGATAGCGGACGATAAACCCTGGGCAACACCGTTTTGAATGGCAATAGCATCGTGAACACCACCAGAATATTTAAGAAGATATAAAACAGGTGCGAATGTTTCGTGTTGAACAATTTCAAAAGAGTTATCAGCTTCAGCAATGGCAGGTTTTACATAGCAGCCACTTTCGTAACCTTCACCATTCAGCACACCACCTTCAACTAAGATTTTTCCGCCTTCGGCAACCACTTTTGCTAAGGCATTGTTATACATTTCAACGGCATGTTTGTTAATAAGCGGTCCAACGTGATTGTTTTGGTCCAATGGATTTCCGATACGCAATTGGCCATATGCACCAACAATGGCATCTTTTACTTTATCATAAATACTTTCGTGAATGATTAATCTTCGCGTTGAGGTACAACGTTGGCCTGCCGTTCCAACAGCGCCAAATACGGCACCGATTACTGTCATTTTAATATCAGCATCAGGAGTTACAATAATAGCATTGTTTCCTCCTAATTCTAATAATGATTTTCCTAATCGTGCGGCACAAGCTTGGGCAACAATTTTACCCATACGTGTTGAGCCTGTAGCCGAAACTAATGGAATTCTTTTATCATGCGTCATTAATTCACCTACATTATAATCGCCGTTGATTAAACAAGAAATTCCTTCTGGAAGATTGTTTTCTTTTAATACTTCTGCAATTATATTTTGACATGCGATTCCGCATAAAGGAGTTTTTTCGGATGGTTTCCAAACACAAACATCTCCACAAATCCATGCTAAAGCAGTATTCCAAGCCCAAACAGCAACAGGAAAGTTAAATGCCGAAATGATTCCAACAATTCCCAATGGATGATATTGTTCATACATACGGTGTCCTGGACGTTCCGAGTGCATGGTTAATCCGTGTAATTGACGGGAAAGACCAACGGCAAAATCGCAGATATCAATCATTTCCTGAACTTCTCCGTACCCTTCTTGCAATGATTTCCCCATTTCATAAGAAACCAATTTCCCTAAAGCTTCTTTATTTTTGCGTAACTTTTCACCAAACTGACGCACAATTTCACCACGTTGAGGCGCGGGCATTAGTTTAAATGTTTTGAAAGCTTCAGTTGCAGATTGCATTACTTTCTCATAATCAGCTTGGGTTGAAGATTTTACTTTTCCGATTAGTTGTCCGTCAACTGGGGAATGTGATTCGAAAACCTCTCCGTTTGAAAACCAGTTGTTTCCAGTTGAAGTTCCTTCGTTTATAGCTTTTACTCCTAGTATTTCCAGCGCTTCGGTCATGCCGAATTGTTGTGCAATTGTTGACATTGTTTTATGTAAGTTTATTAGTTTGTTAAATTTATGACCACAAAAGTAAATCTTTATTTTGAATTTTAGCCCAGATGGGAACGGCATCCTTTTTATTGTTTTGATAAAAATGCCCTTCGACAGGCTCAGGGAGACAAAACAATAAAAAGATATAGTGGACAGCTGGATTCAAGCTCCTAAAAGAGCGAACAGGCGAAGCAAATAGCTCCTAAAAAAGGTCTCAGTGTCAGTTTACAGTCTTAGCAATAACTGAAAACTGTGACTGCGACTGTGAACTTTATTTTGCTGTAAATCGTGGATCACTTTCCATTATAGTTCCACATTTAATACATGTTCGCAGTTCATTTGAATTATAGAAATGTTCGAAGTGTTTTAGGAAATCTTTTTCGATGTCGGTTAGCGGAAAATAGACATCATAAAGTTTGTGGTTGCAATTTTCGCAAAACCAAAGCAAGCCGTCTTTTGCATTTGTGCCAGTTCGTTTTAGTTCTATTACCAAACCAATTGAACCTTCGCTTCTGTTGGGCGAATGTGGTGTTTTTGCCGGATGCAAATACATATCGCCGGCCGTAAGTCTCATTGCTTTCTTTTCGCCATTGTCTTGTACATAGACTGTGATTTCGCCTTCGAGTTGGTAGAACAATTCTTCAGTTTCGTTGTAGTGATAGTCTTTACGGGCGTTTGGACCAGCCACAATCATTACGATATAATCTTCGGAATCAACATAAATGTTTTTGTTGCCAACAGGTGGTTTTAGCAAATGACGATTTTCGTCTATCCATTTATTAAGATTGAATGGTTTTAATATAGCCATGAGAAAAAAAGTTTATGTAAAGTTACAAAATAAAAAATCCCGACAAATCGGGACTTTACTTATTTACTTTCTTTTATCAGATAAATATAAACCGGAAAGTGGTCACTATAGCCAATTTCATTAGCGCCATGCCTTAGAGGATATCCTTTATATTGCCCGACTGTTGTAATCATGTAGGGTTTGTTATAGATGCCTGCTTTCCAGTAACGGAAGGTAGAAGTGTCTTTTCTGATTAACGCTTCGGAGACCATTATTTGGTCAAAAATATCTCCGGCATCACGGTAGAACAGCGTTGCGTTTCCTTTGTAGAACATTTCTTCAAAAGGATTATAAATTCCAAATTCTTTTACCTCTTCTTTTTTGCGTTTTGCACCAATACCTTCTTTTACACTTTTATTATAAGAGCCATCATTTAAATCGCCCATAGTCATAATTTTCGCATTGGGATTGATTTTGTAAATAGAGTCCATTATTTTTCGGTTTAATCTACCTGCAGCTTCACGGAAAGGAGAACTTTTCTTTTCACCTCCTGAACGGGATGGCCAGTGATTAACAATAACGTTTATTTCTTCACCATCCAAAAATCCAGTTACTAAAAGTTGGTCACGAGTATAAACGCGATCTAAATCTTTATCAATTTCAGATTTGTCATCCGATGCATCGTCGTTATCATTTTTTTCTTTAACAGAAGTGTTTAATTGATTTCTATAAACT
>CANKLK010000080.1 GCA_947482805.1 Flavobacteriaceae bacterium | reverse complement strand
TTCCAAAGCCAAGTATAGAAAAATTACCAAGCTATTACGAAAGCGAAGATTATATTTCGCATACTGATGGAAAGCGTTCGTTGTTTGAAATAATGTATCATTTCATAAAAAATATTGCACTTAAAAACAAAGTGAAATTAATTAATGCACAATTTGAAAAAGGGAAGCTTTTAGATATTGGAGCGGGCACGGGAGACTTTTTAGTTGTAGCCAAAAATGATGGTTGGGATACAACAGGAATAGAACCGAGCGCAAAAGCAAAAACAATTGCAATTAATAAAGGAGTAAATTTTGCAACTGATCTTTCCGATTTAGAAAGTCATTCCTTTGATGTGATTACGATGTGGCACGTTTTAGAACATGTCCCAAATCTTGATGAGTATATTTTAGAGTTGAAAAGATTATTAAAACCATCTGGAACAATTATTATTGCAGTTCCAAATTTTAAATCCTTTGACGCAAATTATTATGGAAGATTTTGGGCAGCCTTTGATGTGCCGAGACACATTTGGCATTTTTCAAAAACAGCCATTGATAAATTATTTGCAGAAAAGGAAATGAAATTAGTTAAAGTACTTCCAATGAAATTTGATAGTTTTTATGTAAGCCTATTATCAGAAAAATACAAAACCGGAAAAATGAATTTTATAAAAGCATTTTTTGTAGGATTGAAATCAAATCATAGCGGAAAACAAAGTAAAGAGTATTCTTCACACATTTACATCATAAAAAACCAGAAAAAATCAATTTAAAGCAATTCATTTAACTAAACAAAGCGGAAACATGTAACGAGTTGTTTGAAATGAGAAAAGCGTTTAAATCGCTTTATTTAAAGTCAAACTCAATAGGAAAGCATTATTATAATATTTTTTATAATAATTAAAACTTATAGTCTAAAAAACAACTATAATTCAACATTTAGCTAAATGAATTTTATTTTTATACTTTTGAAAACCAAAATTAAATTTATCAAATCATGATTAAAAAAACAGTTATCCTTTTTGCATTATCAATTGTATTAATTTCTTGTAATAAACCGACAGAAACAAAAGAATTCAAAACAGCATATATTGATACTTCTAAATTAATGGATGAATCTACAGAAGCAAAAGACATAGGAGCTAAATATAAAGATAAATCTAAAGTTATGGGCAATCAGCTAGAAGCGGAAGTGGCTCGTTTTAAATCTGAAGCAGCAAGTTTTAAGCAAAATGCTCAAACAAATGGGCAAGCCTGGGCACAACAAAAAGGTGCTGAATTGTCACAAAGAGAACAACAATTAAACTATGCTCAACAAGCAATGCTTCAACAATTACAGGAAGAAAGCGGACTCGAAATAGATTCTTTAGTTGTTAATTATAGAAAAATAATAAAAGAATACGGAAAGGATAAAGGATATGATTATATCTATGGATCTGGCGATTCTGCACCATCAATTTTATATGCAAAAGACAGCTATGATATTACAAATGAAGTAATCAAAATGATTAATGATAAATACAATGCGTCGGGTAAAAAAGAGGCAGCCCCTAAAGAAGTAAAGAAATAGCAAAACTTTTTTTGTAAGATAAAAAGACCTCAATTTTGTAGGTCTTTTTTTGTTGTGTATTGAAATACAATGTTTTATATTTGCTTTTAAATTATACGCCATGAACTCATTATCAGCCGAAGCAAACTATGTATTGCAATTTATCAATCAAACCAATCGCTCCATTTTCCTTACAGGAAAAGCGGGAACCGGAAAAACTACACTTCTCAAAGAGATAATTAAATCCACACACAAAAATTGTGTAGTCGTTGCTCCAACAGGAATTGCCGCTTTAAATGCTGGGGGCGTTACCATTCATTCGATGTTTCAGCTGCCTTTCGGCGGATTTATCCCCGATAATTCTACACCACAATTTTTAGAAAATTCTAAATTCGAAACCAAAGCAACGTTACGCAGGCATTTTAAGATGAGCGGGTTAAAGAAATCAGTCATTCAAAATATGGAATTGCTGATTATTGACGAAGTCAGTATGCTGCGTTCCGATTTGATGGATGCTATCGATTTTATGTTGCAATCCGTTCGAAGAAAAAATTTTCCTTTTGGCGGAGTTCAAATTCTTTTTATTGGCGATTTATTGCAATTACCACCTATAATTCGTGACGAAGAATGGAGGATATTACGATCTTATTATAAAGGGAAATTCTTTTTTCATTCGCATGTTATTCAGCAAAATCCACCATTGTATATCGAATTGTATAAGATTTTCCGCCAAACGGATGAGCAGTTCATTTCGGTTTTAAATAACTTAAGAAACAATCAGATTACACAAAGTGATATTCAAATTCTCAATCAATTTGTTCAACCAAATTTTGATTTAAAAACCAATAAAGGTTTTATCACTTTAACAACACACAATGTCAAAGCTGATGCTATAAATTCACAATCATTACTCGATTTAAAAGGAAACACTAAAATTTATAAAGCGTTAATTGTTGACGATTTTCCGGATAAAATTTATCCTTTAGAAGAGAACCTTGAATTAAAAGTCGGAGCGCAAGTAATGTTCATAAAAAATGATTTGTCTTTTGATAAAAATTATTTCAACGGCAAAATGGGAATCATTAAATCACTTTCAGATGAAGAAATCTTGGTCAACTTTCCTGAAGAGAACAAAACTATAGAAGTGGAACGTAATGAATGGCAAAACATCCGCTATTATGTAGATGAAAATACCAAGGAAATCAACGAAGAAGTACTCGGAACATTTACACATTATCCAATAAAATTAGCTTGGGCAATAACGGTTCATAAAAGCCAAGGATTAACATTTGACAAAGCAGCACTCGATGTTTCTCAAGTTTTTCTTCCCGGACAAGCCTATGTGGCACTTTCCCGACTGCGATCTCTAAAAGGTTTGGTGTTACTTTCCCCACTACAAATGAATGGCATTTCCAGCGATAATGATGTCATGGAATATGCTGAAAATAAAGCTAGTGCGGAACTTTTAGAAAACTCCTTGAAGAAAGAAACCAAAATGTTTATTCATAATTATCTGAAAGCTAGTTTCGATTGGACCGATTTGGCTCAGGAATGGCGAAATCACAAGTTCAGTTACAATGAAGACTCTGAACTATCGGCCAAATCCAAGCATGCCTTTTGGGCCAAAAAACAAACCGAAACCATTGAAAATCTTTTGGATCCTTCCCGAAAATTCATTTCTCAATTGAATTCACTTTTCAAAGAAGAGGAAGTCGATTTTAAATTTGTTTTTGAACGAATTCAAGCTGCTTATTTGTATTTTTTACAACCGTTAGATAATATGGTTTATGAAATTCTGTGGAAATTAGAAGAAGTAATTCGGATTAAAAAAGTCAAAGCATTTTATGATGAATTAGTTGTTTTGGAAACGCTACAAACCAAAGCGGTTTTACAATTGATGAAAGCAAAATTACTTATAGAAACTATAGTCAAAGGCGAAACAATCTCTAAAGAAAAATTATCTTCTGAAGCCATTAGATTTTACAAAATCAGAAAACTGGAAACCATTCGCGAAGAATTTAAAAATATAAACGCAACATTGATAGAAGATGAAGTCAATTTAGAGCGTTATACCAAAAAGAAAAAAACAGACAAAGCTCCAAAAAAATCAACTGTTCAGGAAACCTATGAATTGTGGTTGGAAAAGAATACGATTAAAGAAATAGCAGCAATCCGTAAGCTAACAACTCAAACAATTGGTGGTCATCTCGCCAAACTTATAGAAACAGAAACTATTTCTATTACGGATGTTTTACCAGAAGAAAAAATCCAAGAATTAGCCAAGGCTTTTAAAGGCTATAAAGAAGAAACGCTTAACGGATTGAAAGAGCAATATGGCGATAAATTCACTTGGGATGAACTTAAACTGTTTAAAGCGAGTTTATAATTTTCCCTTTAGGGATTAAATTCGGATAGCAAAACAAATCAACAATATTAAAATCCCTTTAGCGATGATATATAGGTAACTAGCTTAACCAAAAAACCGCCAATACTGCCGGAACAAAATAAATAGCTATAGTACGTGCTCCGTCATAGTCTTTAGCTAATCGTTGACCTAAAAGCAATAAAATCAATGTGATACAAGAAAAAACAGCGCCGTAATAGCCAAATGTTCTTCCGCCATTAATCAATAATTCTACACAACCAACCAAAGTCAAAACGCCGGTGATAAGTTCGAGAATAAGAATAATCCCTAAGGATAACGGAACATTATTCTTTAGTAATGAAGTGTTTGCAAAATGACCTTTAAGCCAATCAATATTTCCTTGCCATCCAAAAATTTTATCATAGGCAGATTGTACAAAAGTCACAGCAAGAAAAAGTAAAATGAGTATGGAAGCAGTGTTAGTTATCATAGTTAATTTTTATGGATTAATCGTGTAAGTTTTATAGACAAATCAGTCAATATAATTTTGGCATTTCCGTTGCGTTCAATATGATATATTGCATCGGAAAGTTCATTAAAAATAGCATTAATATTGTTTCCATTTACAAATGGCGCAAATTTGTCGAATGTAAAATTCTCAACTTGCGGCTCCACATAAACCAGGTTTTTAGTTTCATAATTATATAGCAAAGCTTGCCGAAACATAACAATGCAATAATTCAAAAATTGCTTTTGTCCTTCGCGACCCAATCCTGCAATTTCTTCACTCCACAAAATTAAGTCTTGAATAGCAGCCGCGTTTTTTTTTGCGCTAAAAGCAGCTCGAACCCATGCCACAAACCACTTTTCAAAAGGAAAATCTTCCGTATCATTTTTCACAATATGAAGGGCTTTATTGTAATTTCCCTGTGCTTGATGCGCTACTTTTGACGCTGAAGAATCATCTAAAAAAAAGTGGGTTTTTAACGCTTTTGAAATCTCGACTTCAGGCAAAGCGCTAAAATGCATCACTTGACATCGCGAACGAATGGTTTGAATAATATCCTCCTCGTTTTCAGAAATCAATAGAAACAATGTTTTTTCAGGTGGTTCTTCCAACAATTTTAATAATTTATTAGATGCCTCGATGTTCATTTTTTCAACCATCCAAACAATCATAATTTTATAACCGCCTTCGTAAGACTTCAACGCCAAAGCCTTCAGAATATCTGAGGCATCCTCTACCCGAATCATACCTTGTTTGTTTTCAACACCAAGGTGCTTATGCCAGTCAAATAAACTACCATATGGATTTTTCGTAACAAACTCTCGCCAATCTAAAATAAAGTCAGCACTTTTTGGTTTAGTTTTTACATCATCATTCGTCACATTCGGATAAACAAAATGCAAATCAGGATGCGAAAGCGATTGAAATTTTAAATTGCAACTTTCGTTTCCGCCACTATTTTCCTGACCTTGATTACTACATAAAACAAATTGGGCATAAGCAATTGCCATAGCTAAAGTGCCACAACCTTCAGGGCCAACAAACAATTGTGCATGGGGGATTCTGCCCAAAAGCGCACTTTTTACGAGATGATTTTTAATGTAATCTTGACCAAGAATATCTGAAAACTGCATAAAGCAAATATAGATGAAAAATTTTGCTATTAGTAAAATCAGATTTTGATATTCAAAATAAATTCAACTGTGAATAGTCATGAAACTATTTGCTATTTATTTGAAAACAAATAATTTATCTCTTAAAATTTCCTTAAAAAACATCGATAAAAGCACAAAAAAATCGACAAAACTAAATTTTATTATATTTGCAGGGATTCACACCTTTTAATTTATTAAATGAAAACACTTCAAGATTTTAATTTCAAAGCCAAAAAAGCCATAATTAGAGTTGATTTTAATGTTCCTTTAGATGAGAATTTCAACGTAACAGACGCCAACAGAATTGAAGCCGCTAAGCCAACTATAGATACCATTCTTGCCGATGGAGGCAGTGTAATTTTGATGTCACACTTAGGAAGACCAAAAGGAAAAGAAGACAAATATTCATTACGACATATTGTTGAAAAAGTAGCTGAAGTCTTGGGTGTAAATGTTCAGTTTACTTCAGATTGCAGAGGAGAAATAGCAACAAATGCAGCAAAAAATTTAAAACCGGGAGAAGTTTTATTGCTGGAAAACCTCCGCTTTTATGCTGAAGAAGAAGCTGGAGATGTAAGTTTCGCAAAAGAATTAGCTTCATTAGGTGATATTTATATAAATGATGCATTCGGCACGGCACACAGAGCACATGCTTCAACAACAATAATAGCTGAATTTTTTCCTAATTATAAATGTTTTGGATTGCTATTAGCCAAAGAAATAGAGAGTTTAAATAGAGTTTTAAATAATTCGGTAAAACCAGTAACTGCAGTTCTTGGAGGTTCAAAAGTTTCTTCAAAAATTACAGTAATTGAGAACATTTTAGACAAAGTAGATCACATGATTATTGGTGGCGGAATGACATTTACTTTTATAAAAGCACTTGGCGGAAAAATTGGAGATTCAATTTGCGAAGATGATAAACAAAAGTTGGCTTTAGAAATTTTACAATTAGCTAAAGAAAAAAATGTTCATATACACATTCCAATAGATGTTGTTGCAGCAGATTCATTTTCAAATGATGCCAATACACAAATAGTTGATGTCCGCGAAATTCCGGATGGATGGCAAGGTTTAGATGCCGGGCCAAAATCATTAGCTAATTTCAGAGAAGTAATCATGAATTCAAAAACAATACTTTGGAATGGCCCTTTAGGTGTTTTTGAAATGGAGAATTTTGCCAATGGAACAATCGAATTAGGAAATTATATTGCTGAATCGACAGCAAATGGAGCATTTTCTCTTGTGGGCGGCGGAGATTCGGTTGCAGCGGTAAAACAATTTGGATTAGAAGAGAAAATGAGTTATGTATCAACCGGAGGAGGCGCCATGTTGGAGATGTTGGAAGGAAGAGTATTACCTGGAATTGCTGCCATTTTAAGTTAAAATTTTAAAACAGCACAATAAATAATAATAACAGACGTTATTAATTAAATTAATAATACAAAGATTTGAAATATAACACTTTATAAAATAAAGTTATGATTATAAAAAAATTAATCTCATTAGCTCTACTGATAGCTTCTTCCGCGATTTTCGCTCAAGACACTATCGTTGCTACATCAGTAAAAAGAGAGCCACTTTCTAGAAAAGAAGTTTTAGATTCTTTAAAGTCCACTTTTGTTCGAGACAACATAGCTTCATGTATTGACAGTTTATGGATGAAGGAATTGGTCAGCTTGGATTTGTATAATGAATTAACTTTTGACATAAAAAACATTAATGTTGATGAAAAGGTTGAATACGAATTACCGACTGAATTACTTAAAGAAAGATTAAAGAAACTAGACGAAAAATCCCCATTCAATATCGAATATAATGTTGGATTGGAGAACGTTATCAAATCATTTTTAAAGAACAGAAAGAGAGCATTTGAAAGATTAATGGGAGTTTCACAGTTTTATTTTCCACTATTTGAAGAGTCTTTGGCAGCACAAAATATTCCTTTAGAAATAAAGTATTTATCCGTTGTAGAATCGGCGTTGAATCCGAGAGCTGTTTCAAGAGTAGGCGCAACAGGGTTGTGGCAATTTATGTATCAAACAGGAAAACAATACGGCTTAAAAGTTGATACTTATGAAGATGAAAGAAGCGATCCTTTGAAAGCCAGTAAAGCGGCAACTCAATACATGAAAAACATGTATGCTATTTTTGGAGATTGGGATTTGGTTTTGGCATCATACAATACTGGTCCGGGAAACGTTGCAAAAGCAATTCGTCGTTCAGGTGGAAAACAAAATTACTGGAATATAAGACCTTATCTTCATAAAGAAACGCAAGGATATTTACCGGCATTTTTGGCAACGATGTACATCTTTGAATATCACAAAGAACATGGAATCAAACCAGACAGAGCTGTAGCAAATCATTTTGCAACAGACACCTTAATGATTAAAAACGCAATGACCTTCAAACAAATTTCTGATTTGTTGGATGTTCCGGTGGCCGAATTACAGTTTTTAAACCCATCATACAAAAGAGATGAAATTCCTTATATCACGGGTGAAAATCATTATTTAAGATTGCCTGTTAACAAAGTTGCGGTATTTACTTCAAACGAAGATAAGATATATGCTTTTGTTCAATATGAATCAAACAAAAGGGAAAGACCTTATGAAAGATTGGCATCTAGAAACACAAATGAGTCCGATAACGACGGAACAATTTCAAGAATAAAATATCATAAAGTTAGAAGAGGAGATAGCTTAAGCGAGATTTCAGATAAGTATGGCATCACAATGGCGGAACTTAAAAAGTGGAATCATTTGCGAAGCAACAAAGCGCCAATGGGTAGAAGATTAAAAATCATTACTAAAGAAGCGGTTGCATCACAAGATAAAAAAGTCACAAAACCAGATACAACCTCTGTAAAAGAATCTGCAGCCATAGCATCAAACACGGCAAAAATTTTCAAAGAAGAAAAAGTTATTTCTTATAAAGATGTTGTAAAATATCACAAAGTGAAAAGAGGAGATAATCTGGGTGAAATCTCGGATAAATATGGAGTTTCTGTTGCTGAATTAAAAAAATGGAATAAGCTTCGAAACAACAACCTTATGACAGGTGATAATCTGAAAATAATCAAAAACGAAAGAGTAGTAACTACAGTTAGAAAAGAAGTAAAAGCTGATAAAAATGCAACTGAAACTGCAGTTACTTCAAATGAGCCAACTGAAAGCCCTAGCGATTTTTATGAAGTTCAAAAAGGAGATAATTTATTCAGCATTGCAAAAAAATTCAACGTTAGTTTAGAAGATTTAAAAAAATGGAATAATCTAAACGATTTAAATGTTCAGCAAGGCTCAAAATTGGCATTGGTTAACAATGATGAAGAACCTGCAAAAGAAGCAAGTTATAAAACCGAAGTAAAAATCACCGAACACATAGTTGACAGAGGCGAAACTTTAGGAATCATTGCCCGAAAATATGATGTTTCAATATCTGACATCAAAGACTGGAACAAAATTGAAGATAATAATATTCAACTTGGAGCAAAGTTAATTGTAGGTAAAAAATATGTGGTTTCAACAGACAACAAAAACACACAAACTAAAAAAGAAGATATAGTAGTTAATGACAGAGATGAAGTTAAATTATATTATGTTAAAAAAGGCGATTCTTTATTTAGCATTGCCAAAAAATATCCTGGCGTTTCGATTTCTGATTTGAAAAAATGGAACGGAATTAAAAACGAACGTTTAAAAGCAGGTATGAAATTAAAAATTAACGGTTAATCCGAAAATCTTCTATAAATTTGGGTTTTATTTCAGTTATGAATAAAACCCTTTTTTTATGGCTTTTTGTCTCCTTTTTTGTGAGCTCTTGTTCATTTAAAAAGGATACGTTGCCCGAAGATTCTTCTGCAGCTATAAATACGATTGCTGTAATTATTGATGATCAACTTTGGAATGGAGTAGTTGGCGACAGCATCAGAAATAAGTTTGCCTCTCCAGTTTTAGGCCTACCACAAGAAGAACCATTATTTAGTATCAATCAATATCCGGTAAAACTTTTTGAAGGATTTTCAACTGATAGTCGAAATATTCTTATAGTTAAAAAAAGCGCTGAAAATAAGTTTGAATTCAAAGAAAATGAATTTGTTACGCCGCAAAATTCCTTTTATATTTCGGGAAAAACATCTTTTGAAATATTAGAATTACTCGAAAAAAACACGCCCGAGAT
>CANKLK010000079.1 GCA_947482805.1 Flavobacteriaceae bacterium | reverse complement strand
GATTTTGCTTTTTCAAAAACGGATTTATCTGTACGTTGTTCGTCAAAAATTAACTGAGTAATTCCGTAACGGTCACGCAAATCAACCCAAATCATAAACCCTTTATCACGCGATTTTTGAACCCAACCTGCAAGCGTTACTGCTGCATTAATATGTGTAGCGTTTAATTCACCATTATTATGACTTCTGTACATTGGAATAAATTTTTTTATAAATAACACTTCGACCTTCGGTCTCGGGTGCAAAAGTAAAAAACTTAAACCAATTAAATGGTCGAAGTGACAAATCAAATTTAAGTCAATCTTTAATTTTTGAATTGGGAAAACAAGTATATTTGATATCTTAAAAATTTAATACACCAACTTATGAAGAAACTAGTTAGTTTTATTTTAATCGCATTCGTTTCTGCTTTTGCAATGGCTCAAGAAACTATAACTTTTCAAGCAGAAATCACTAATAAAAATGGAGATATCATTTATATTAAAGAGAATCAAAATACAATACAAGAAATTAAAGGAGATTCCAAAGGCATTTTCAAAGCTACCTTTTCAGTAAAAGAAGGTATTTATCAATTGTTTGATGGTGTTGAATATGCACAATTGTACTTAAAAAATGGATTTGATTTAAAAATGGCACTCGACGCCTCAAATTTTGATGAGAGTCTAAAGTTTAAAGGCAAAGGAGAAAAAGAAAATAATTTTTTGGCACAAGAAACATTGTTGGAGCAAAAGTATGGTTATGAAGATTTATTAGCTTCGGATGAAGAAAGTTTTAAAAAACAAATTGAAGATAAAAAGAAAGCTGATTTTGAAAGACTAGAAAAAGCAGGTCTTACTCCTTTTTTTATTGATGTTTATAAAAAAGGAATAGAAATGGGACTTGTGGGTTTACAGGAATATTACACTAAAATTGCAGGCAATAGAAAATTAAATAATACTAATGCACCAAATTTTGACTTTGAAAATCACAAAGATGGAAAAACTTCACTAGAGAGTATGAAGGGAAAATATGTGTATATTGATGTTTGGGCAACTTGGTGCGGACCATGCAGAGCCGAAATTCCATATTTGAAAAAAGCGGAAGAGAAATATCATGGCAAAAATATTGAATTCGTTAGTATATCAGTAGACACAGACAAAGACCATGAGAAATGGAAAACTTTTGTGACCGAAAAGGCTTTAGGAGGTATTCAGTTATTTGCAGATAAAAATTGGAACTCTGATTTTATAAAAGCTTTTGGAATTAATTCCATCCCAAGATTTATTTTAATTGATCCAAATGGTGTTGTAGTTGATGCCGATGCAAAACGCCCTTCAAATCCAAAATTGTTAGAACAACTGGACGGATTACTGAAATAAACTAATCTCAAAACACAAATTAAACCAAGCTTTTTAGTGGTTTTTTTGTTTGTTAAATATTGAGCAATGTTAAATCATGGAAACAAGAGGCGCTAGCTAAAAATTAAAAGTTAATTATTAGATAAAAAAAGGGGAACTCATTTGAGTTCCCCTTTTTGCTTTATGCTTGTGCTTGTTTTTTTCTATCACGAAGCCAATACTTGGTTCGTTTTACCAAGAAGAACATCACCGGTACCATAATTAAAGTTAATACAGTAGCATAAGTCAATCCGAAGATGATTGTCCAAGCCAATGGCGACCAGAAAATTACATTATCGCCACCCATATAAATATGCGGGTTTAAATCGGTTACTAAACCAAAAAAGTCAAAGTTTAAACCTATTGCAAGCGGAATTAATCCTAAAATTGCGGTTAGTGCCGTTAATAAAACTGGTCGTAAACGGTTTTTCCCACTTTCAATAATGATTTCTTCTATTTGAGCTAAAGACAAATCGTTGTGACTTTCAAGTCCATCATCAGCTACTTTTTTATCCAAAAGCAAGACGAAGAAGTCCATTAATACAATTCCGTTTTTCACCACAATTCCCGCCAAGGAAATAATTCCCATCATGGTCATTAAGATAACAAAATCCATATTGGCAATCACATAACCATAGAATACACCACTAAAACTCAATAAAACAGTAAATAGAATTACAATGGTTTTAGAAACGGAGTTAAATTGAAGCACAATGATGAGAGTAATTCCTGCCATGGCTAAGAATAAAGCATACATCAAGAAGCTTTGGTTTTTACCTTGCTCTTCTTGAACACCTGAAAACGAATAGGTAACTCCTTTTGGCAATTTATAATTCGTTAACTCATTGCCAATTTGTTTAGTAATTTCATCACCATTATAACCAGTCAACACATTCGAATAAATAGTCATTACTCGCTTGTAGTTTTTTCTTTTGATTTGATTATAAGTATTTACTTTTTCAGTTTCAGATACAGCCGAAATAGGCACTTGCATCATTTGCCCATTGGCTTGATTTCTATAAGTCAACGATTGATTGAATAATACATTTTCGTTTTTACGTTGATCTTCTTGCATACGTACCATAATTTTATAGTCATCATCTCCTTCTTTGAAAGTGGATATTTCCTGACCATAAACAGAACGTCTTAAGTTAAAGCCTAACTGACCAGTAGAAACACCTAAACTTCCAGCATTTACTCGGTCTACTTTTACTTCAAGTTCTGGACTTTGTTTGTTTACATCAACATTAAGTTTTTCAATTCCAGGAATTTTTTTAGCATCTATAAAAGCAATCATTTTGTCAGCTTCTCTAAGCATTTCATCATAATCTGAACCTGTCAATTGAATACTAATTGGATAACCCGCAGGTGGACCATTAGCATCTTTTTCGACCGTCACAGTTGCACCTGCAATTCCTTTTACACGTGCTCTAATTTCGTCTAAGACATCGGAAGTATTTATACCATTTCTGAATTTGAATTCAGAAAAATTCACCGTTACCTTTCCTTTAAAAGGCGTTTCGTTTGCCGAACCAGCATCAACATTTGGGTTTCCGGCACCAACACCTACTTGAGAAACGATACTCTCAGCCAAAAAGTTTTTATTGGTTTTTGGATCGATATATTTTTTCATTATATCGATTACTTGTTTTTCTACAAACAAAGTCGCTTTGTTGGTTTTTTCAATATCGGTTCCTTGAGGATATTCAATATAAGTAATTACTTGTCTTGGGATATTATCTGGGAAGAACAACACTTTTCTAGGGAAAACGTTTAACAAGCCAACCGATAAAAACAACATGCCAATAATTCCAGCCAGAGCTAGCCAAGCATTTCTTCCAACTAAAATTTTACGTAAAAAAAGTTTATATTTTTCTTCCAATCTTGGAAAAAAACTGTGCTGAAAATCTTGTGTCCATTGATATAATTTCCATTTGTAGAGCCACATCAAACCTAATGAAATCAAAGCTAAATGCCCAATTCCACGTGCGAATTTCAAGTCTTTTAAATTTCCGATTAACACAAAAACAATCCCAATTATACCCAATAGGATAGTATAATTTTTCGCAGATTTTAATGTTACATTTTTATCTTCTGTATCCATAGAACCACCAGTCATTGCGGCATTTACCACCATTGCGACAAAAAGAGAAGCTGTTAAAGTTACGGTTAACGTTATCGGGAAATAGATCATAAATTTACCCATAGTTCCAGGCCAAAGGGCAAAAGGTAAGAAGGCCATCAAGGTTGTTGCCGTTGAAGAAATTACAGGCCAAGCAATTTCTCCGATACCTATTTTAGAAGCTTGAACTCGCGGCATTCCCTTTTTCATATTGGCAAAGACGTTATCCACAACCACAATTCCGTCGTCAACTAATAAACCTAATCCCATTACCAATCCAAAAAGTACCATCGTATTTAGGGTTAATCCAAACATCGATAAAATGGTAAAAGCTATCATCATCGAAAGCGGAATAGCAGCTCCAACAAATAAAGAGTTTCGCAATCCCATGGTAAACATCAGTACAATCATTACCAATACAATTCCGAAAATGATATGATTGGATAATTCATCTACTTGGTGTTCAACTCGTTCCGATTGGTCGTTGGTTAGTTCAACAGCTAAGTCTTTTGGCAAATAATTTTCATGCGCTAATTTTAGTTTTTCTTTTACTTGATCAATGGCGGATATCATATTTTGCCCAGAACGTTTCTTCACGTCAAGCATTACCGCTTCTTTACCTTTCTCACGAGCATAGGTGGTTTTTTCTTTTTCTTTGAATGAAACTATAGCAATATCTTTTAGGTAAACAGTTCCACCATTGTGTTTTACAATTACATTTTCGAGCTCTTTAGGATCTTTAATTTCTCCTACAATTCGAATGTTATTTCGTGAGCCTTGTGAAATTAAGTTTCCGCCTGAAAGCGTCATATTCTCATACTTCACCGCATTTTGTATGTCATCAAAAGATACTTGAGCAGCTGTCATTTTAAAAATATCGACGGCTATTTCTACTTCTTTATCGTCCACGCCAAGTATTTCAACTTTTTTAACTTCTGGAATTTCTTCAATATCATCTTGAAGTCTTTCACCGTATTTTTTAAGTTGCTGCGTCGTGTAATTTCCTTTTAAATGGATATTTAAAATGGGCACTTCTTCCGAAATGTTTAGCTCAAAAACGCTTGGTTCTACTTTACTGCCGTTATCCAAATTAGGCCAATCGGTATCAGCCTTTACGATATCGACTTTGTCTTTGACTTTGAGTTTAGCTTGTTCAATGCTTACTTTATCTGAAAACTCGGCAATGATCATTCCGTAGTCTTGGAAGGAACTAGCGGTTACTTTTTCAACACCACTTATGTTTTTGAGTTCTTTCTCTAATGGTTTGATTATTAATTTCTCTACATCTTCCGCAGAGTTTCCTGGAAAAACAGATGAAATGTAAACTTTGTTTTCTATGATTTCTGGGAAATCTTCACGAGGCATGGTTACATAAGCAATAAGTCCTGTGATGGTAACTAATAATGTAAATATGTATACAGTTACGCGATTCTCTATCGCCCAACTGGATATTCCGAATTCTTTATTTTTATGTGACATAGTAATTTGTTTATTGTTTAGTGTTTGTAGTTTGATGTTATGGTTAAACTATAAACCATAAACTATAAACCATAAACTTTTTAGAAATTCAATTTCATTCCGTTTGAAATGGTGTTAACACCTTCAGTGACAATTATATCATCTGATGATAATCCGCTTTTAATTTCAGTTACATTATCCGAGGATTTTCCAACTTCAACGATGACTTTTTTAGCTGTTCCTGTTTTTCCATTACTTCCTTCTACTACATAAACAAATTTGGAGCCAGTTCCATCTTGTTGAATTACTCCAGTCGGAACTACGATTGCATTTTTATTAGTGTAATCTGTAATCTTGAGTTTGGCGACCTGATTTGGGCGCAATAAATTATCCGGATTGGGAAGACTAACTTCGATACCAAAGCTTCGGTTGTTTGGATTGATAAAGTTTCCTACCTGACGCACTTTTCCTTTATAGGTTTTGCCTAGAGAAGTTAAATAAACATCAACTAAATCGCCCATTTTTAACTTTCCTATATAACTTTCAGGAACTGTAGTAGATACAAACATATTTCCCAGGTTTACAATTCGCATCAAGCCCAGCTGACTAGGAGCAACCACTTGTCCTTTTTCTGCAAAAACTTCATCAATTGTACCCGTAAATGGAGCACGAATTACTGTTTTTGATAATTGAGCTTTAATTTGTGCCACTGCTTTTTGAGCGGATATCATTTGCGTTTGAGCCTGCAAAAACTGAATTTCTGAACCAATTTTTTTATCCCAAAGATTTTTTTGTCTATCAAATGTAGTTTTTGCTAAACTATATTGATTTTCGGCACTAGCCAATTGCTGACTCATTCCGGCATCATCAACTCTAGCTAATATTTGACCTTTTGAAACTCGGTCGCCTGCTTTAACAGTCAGCGAAATCAAAGTGCCACTAAATTCAGGTTGAATCAATATATTTTCTTTGGTATCGACACTACCTTGAATGTCTAAGTAATGATTGAAAATAGTGTCTTTTATAGTTGCAACTGTTACTAGTGCTTCTTCTTTTTTGACATCTAATGTAGCTAAACCAGCTTCAATTTTAGCAATTTCAGCCTGAAGAGCAGTTTTCTTTTCGTTTAATGCTTTTATGTTTTTGGTTTCAATTAAGCTTTCAATAGATTGATTATTTTCTTTATTTCCGCAAGCGAAAAGAACAAAACTTAAAATGGTGAGTATGGCTATTTTTTTCATTATATATAGGTTAATTTTTATTTACTATTTTTTCTAAAGCTGCTTTTTTGTTGATGATGTTCACCATCGATTGTAGATAATTTTGTTGTGAAGTATACAATTGTCTTTGGGCTTCGCTAAAATCAAAGCTTGAAGACAGACCTTCACGAAACTTTATTTCTTGTTTTTTCTCGATACGTTCCGCTAAGCTTAAATTACTCTTTGAAGTAGCATATTCTTCTATACTAAAGTCATAATCGCTTTTCGCTCTTTCATATTCTAATTTTAATTGTTGTTCCGTTTGCGTAAGTTGCGTTTTGGCTTGTTCTAAAGCAATTTTTGCCTGTTGGGTTTTAGCACTTCTACCTAAACTACTGAATATGGGTACATTTAAACTAACACCAATATTGGAAAATCTATTCCATTTTTGATCGCCGTTAGCAAAATCAAATTCATTGGCAAACGAATTGTAACCAAAATTAAACGCTGCTCCCAAAGAAGGCAAGGCTTTGCTTTTTTGAAGTTTTAATTCTAATGAACGTTGTTCTTGGAAATTGGATGCCATTTGATAATTGATGTTTTGTGATACTTCAAAACTATTTTGAGTTAATACTAAATCTAAATTAGATGCAGTCAAAGCATCTAGTTTATCGGTTAGTTTTAATTCAGAACTAACTTCAATTCCCAATGAAAATTTCAGCATTTTGTTGGCAATATCTAATAGTCTTTTCACATTACTTAAATTACTGTTGATGGAAGACAGAGTAATTTGAAGTTGTTCCACGTTTTCCTCTTCAATCAAACCATTATTAAATGTTTCTTGAGTGTCGGACAAAGTTTTAGATAATGTTGCTTTATTTTTTTCAAGTATAGCAACGCTTTCTTCAGCAAGTAACACATTACCATAAGCATTGATTACCATTTCTCTTATTTCCAGATTGGTTTTTTGCTTGGCATTTTCATAATATTTCAAATATGTTTTTGATGCTTGAAGCGCTACAATATAGGAACCATCAAATAGTAATTGACTCAATGTTAGATTAGAGTTCATAGATTGCTTGGTGCCAAAAGCAAATAGACTAATATCATCTGGATTGCCAGCTGGATTAAAAGCATTCCCAGAAACACCTTGTAATGTGAAATCGATATTCTTTAAATATCCTAAGCTTCCACTAATTTGGGGTAAACCCGAAGCGGTGGTTTCCCATTTTCTTTTTTTGGCGGCTTCAACATCTCTATTGGCATTGATGATGTTATAATTGTATTGCAATGCATGCTCAATTGCTTGTTGAAGGCTAAATGAATAGCTTTCTTTCTTTTCTTGGGCTTGTAAAAAACTCACAAGCAGCAATAAAGTTATTATTAGTTTGTTTTTCATAGATTATCATTATTTATTTACTTCTAATTGTTTTTCTAATTCTTTAATTCCTTTAGGTGTTGCCAAAGCACGTGTATGATATTCCAATGCATGATATTCTAATTCAAAAACTTCTTTTTCAGATTTTGTAGTTTCATTAATGTTAAATATTAAAGTATAATAAAACCGAACACTTGATTCAATATCAATGTTTTCTCTATACAATCCTTCCTTAATGCCTTTTGCAATATTTTGTCTAAAAACAGCATTGCATTCATCTACTTCTCTACAAATAAATTCATTGTGAATTTCGGGATAATGTTTTTTTAACTGATAAACAGGAGAATTGTCAAAAGAATTAAACATCTCTCTGAACATTTTTCTAATTTCAAAATTTTCATGAATGGCATTGAAATTTTTTGATACAATTGTATTTATGGTGTCATGAATTTTTTCATGAACTGCTTTTGTTCCCTCTGAAATTAGAATTTCTTTATTTTCAAAATATTTATAAATGGTTTTTTTTGAAATACACATTTCATTGGCAATGTCATCCATAGTTACACTTTTGAAACCGAGTTTCAAAAACATCTCCGTCGCTTTTTCAATAATTTTATATTTCATTTTTGCGGATTTATTCAATTATAATAGTCGCAAGCTAATGTTAGAATCTTTTATCAGGACTCTTAATTTTTCGTGGCAAATGTAAACTGGAAACTTTTAACACCAAAATAGTTTCCGTAGTGTTAACACTAATTTAACATTGAGAAAAAAAGACACTTTTGAAATGCGGTAAGAATAACTTAAATTAGCCACCCGAGACCGAAGGTCGAATTGTACAAAGTAAAAAATATTTTTCATGCGCACCATTACCGAATATCAAGATTTAATTTCGAGACATTTCGAATCTATAAAGTATCAAAAAGAACCCAATAATTTATATGAGCCTATTCGATATATTCTTTCTCTTGGTGGAAAAAGATTGCGTCCAGTTTTGACCTTAATGGCTACAGAAGTTTTTGATGTAGATTGTCAAAAAGCATTGGCAGCAGCAACAGCGGTAGAGGTATTTCATAACTTCTCACTGATTCATGATGATATTATGGACGACGCTCCTTTGCGAAGAGGAAATGAAACCGTTCATGAAAAATGGAATATCAACACCGGAATTTTATCTGGAGATGCTATGCTTATATTAGCGTATCAATATTTTGAAGCCTACGAACCAAAAATATTTCAAGAGTTAGCAAAGCTTTTCAGTAAAACAGCTTTAGAAGTTTGCGAAGGGCAACAGTATGACGTTGATTTTGAAACGCGAGATGATGTTACTATTCCCGAATATTTAAAAATGATTGAATATAAAACAGCTGTTTTAGTTGCTGCTGCCATGAAGATGGGAGCAATTGTGGCTGAAACCACTGAAGAAAATAAAAATTTGATTTATGATTTCGGATTAAATTTAGGTCTAGCCTTTCAATTACAGGACGATTATTTAGATGCTTTTGGCAATCCTGAAACCTTTGGCAAGCAGGTAGGAGGCGATATTATCGAAAATAAAAAAACGTATTTGTATTTGAAAGCAATGGAATTTGCATCAGTAAACGAAAAGGAACAATTACTGCATCTTTTCTCTTTTCAATCAACCGATAACACAGATAAAATCAATTCAGTAAAGGGAATTTTTAATCAAACCGGAGCATCTGCGGCTACTCAAAAAGCTATTGAGAATTTTACTTTCAAGGCGTTAGAAACTTTGGCGAAAATGAATATTGGAAATGATAAAAAAGCAATTCTGAAAGCTTTTGCCGAAAATTTAATGAGTAGAAATGTATAGATTGTTGATTTAAGATTGAGGAATGATGATTTTAAAAAGGTATTAAATCAAAACCCACGACATAATTTCAAATCAAAAATCGTTAATCTTAAATCTTAAATGAACTTTTTTATAGCACCAATTTCAACAGACGAATTACTTTCGGAGGCCGAAAAACAAAACTTGTATTCTAAACTGATTGAACAAATTAATAAGGATTTCAACTTTGCCAATGAAGCAGTTGATTTTCCACAAAGCACAACTCCGCAAGAACTCAAAGTGCAGTTACACGAAAAAATATATCGTTTAATTCAATATAAATTTGCGGAATATTTAAACTTGCTCTATATTATTGATGTTCCCGAAGAATCGGTAAAGCAACTAGATGGTAATGATTTAGTCGAACTTTCGGAACAAGTTTCCTTCCTGATTTTAAAACGTGAATGGATGAAAGTTTGGTTT
>CANKLK010000078.1 GCA_947482805.1 Flavobacteriaceae bacterium | reverse complement strand
TGCGGAAGTAGCTCAGTTGGTAGAGCTCCAGCCTTCCAAGCTGGTTGTCGCGAGTTCGAGCCTCGTCTTCCGCTCTTAAATCCTGAATCGAAAGATTTGGGATTTTTTTATTGGTCTCATAAATAGTTAAAAATATGCACTTTAGTGCATTTTGCTTTCAGCTTCTAAAAAGTTTAACACAAATTACGCAAATTTTCACAAATTAATTTGTGCTAATTTGTGTAATTTGTGTTGATAAATTAAGTTTTACAAATTTAGCAGACTTTTAGTCCGCAAATCAAACCTATGGACTTCAAGGCCATAGTGGTTTAGTTTCAAGAGGCGAGAAGTTTATAGGGTTAACTATCGGGAAGTCTCGTCTGCCTGCCTGCAGGCAGGTCTTCCGCTCTAAAAGTCTCAAACTAAAGTTTGGGACTTTTTTATTTTCCAAAAAACGATAAGTCAGTTTCAGACAATAATTCTTCAGGATTCTGATTCTGTATAAACAACCTTGCCGATAAGTCTCCTTTTAATATTATTTTGGAACCGGTTACTTCTAACCAGCTTCCTTCTCGTAATCCTAAAACAGGTGTTTCATTAAAGGCATGGAATTCTATAATTCTAGTTTCTCGTGTTTCGCCCATATGTTTACTCTGCAAATCAGCGTCGAGATAATGAGGGTTTAAATTGAAAGGGATTAATCCCAATGTTTTAAAACTTGGAGGATAAATGATAGGCATATCATTCGTGGTTTGCATCGTCAATCCGGCAATATTGCTTCCTGCACTTGATCCAAGATAGGGAGTTCCGTTTTCAACAACTTTTGCCAGTACTTCCATCACCTTGTTTTGATATAATTGGGTCACCAATAAAAAAGTATTTCCACCGCCTGTGAAAATTCCTTGAGCATTATTAATCGCTTCTATTGGATTTTCAAATTCATGTAACCCTGTTATGTTTTTATTTATTTTGGCAAAAGCCGAACGAACAGTAGTTGTATAATCATCATGCGAAATTCCGCCGGGACGGGCATACGGAATAAAAAGTATGTCATCACACTCTTTGAAGTGAATTTCTAAAGTAGGCAATAAATATTCTAAATAGTTTCCACCATGAATGGTTGACGTACTGGCGAGGATCATTTTCTTCATTAGTATTGAATTGTTTCTTTTAACAAAAGATTATTACTTTTAGTAATCTATACTGCTATTTTTACATCGTAAAATTAGAATAATGAAGTTATTTAAAAGTATAATTATATTTTTATTTTTTGCTCAAAGTTTTGCTCAAACAACAACGCTAACTTTGTTAAAAGGGAAAATAACTTCCCAAATCAAAGAACTGAACGATGTTTATGTAGCCAATTTGCGTTCGGAATCAACTACAACTACAGATAATAACAGGAGCTTTTCAATGTTTGTAAAAGTGGGCGACACCCTGCAGTTTTCGGGTTTGCAAATAGTAACTAAAAAAGCAGTCATAACTGAAAATGATATAACCAAACAGCTTTATGTAGTAAGTTTAGAAGCAAAAGTTAATCTGCTGGATGAAGTAGAAATAAAACAATATAGGAATATCAATGCAGTGTCCTTGGGAATATTACAAAGGCCGGCAAAAGTATATACACCTGCAGAACGCAGGTTAAAAACAGCCTCCGATTTAGATCCAACGGCAAGTGTAGGATTAATGGCCGGAGGTTCGATAGGATTAGATCCGATATTGAATGCCATTTCGGGAAGAACAGCTATGTTAAAGAAAGAACTGAAGATTGAGAAGAAAGAATACCTGCTAAAAAAAATAGAGTATATGTTCAAGGAAGAATACTTTTTGGAAAACCTAAAAATCCCAAAAGAGTATCTTCGAGGTTTTTGGTATTATGCTGTTGAAGACCAAAAATTAGAAGAGGCGCTGAATGCCAAGAAAAAAATGATGGCTCGATTTATCTTCTCCGATTTAGCAACTAAATATTTGGAATTATTAACTACAAAGTAATTACTTTTAAAGAATGAAAAGAACTTTTAAATTTCCTTTATTTATTTTAATCTTTCTATTGCTGACTTCTGCGGGATATCATCGTTTTTACACTTCAATTTTTCAAATTAATTATGTTCCTCAGAAGAAAATGTTACAAATAACTACTCGAATTTTCATTGATGATTTTAATGATGCTTTAAAAAAGCAATATCATAAAACCACTTTTTTAGGAACAGATAAAGAAACACAAGACGATATTAATTTGATGAAAAAGTACCTGTCAGAAAAATTAAAATTAACAGTTAATGGTAAATTTGAAACTTTGAACTATTTGAGCAAAGAGAAAGAGAATAATGTTCTTATTTGTTATTTTAAGATTAATGATGTTCTAAAATTAAAGTCTCTTGAAATTGAAAATTCTATTCTCACAGAAGTTCATCCGGAACAGCAAAATATAATACAGTTTAACGATAATGGATCTAAAAGCAGTCTTCTTTTGTCTGGTAAAACAACTAAAGGAATGTTAAAATAATTTTCTAAATATTATATCCATAAAAATTATTTATTTTTACTCCTTAAATCTATAGTTAATGAAATTAGCAACTACTTTTTTTACTACTTTATTTTTTATCACAGTAAGTTTTACTCAAGCTCAAGAAGCAACTAAAACTGCAAAAACTGAGGAACGAAATCCTGATAAATTCAAACAAATGTATGATTTGTTTGCAACACCTAATATGTATCGTACTGCTTCTGGCGCACCCGGACCAGAATATTATCAGCAACAAGCCGATTATAAAATTGACATTGAGTTAGACGACAAAAACCAAAAATTGTACGGTACTGAGACCATTACCTATACTAACAATGCCAAAGAATCACTTGACTATTTATGGTTACAATTAGATCAAAATGAAAAAGCAAGAAATTCTAATTCTCCTTTGGTTGAAAGTAATAAAATAGATCCTGTTTTTTCAGCGCAATCATTCTCAAGAAAATATTTAGAGGAAGATTTTGATGGTGGTTTTAAGATTGAATATGTAAAAGATTCACAAGGAAAAGTAATGCAATATACCGTGAATCAAACAATGATGCGAATAGAATTGCCGGAGGTTTTAAAATTTGGGGAGAAAATTTCTTTTTCGATAAAATGGTGGTATAACATCAATAATTATACAATAGATGGTGGACGATCGGGTTACGAACATTTTGAAAAAGATGGAAACAATCTTTATGTAATTGCACAGTTTTATCCAAGAATGGCGGTGTATAATGATGTAGAAGGTTGGCAAAATATGCAATTTTGGGGTTCTGGCGAGTTTGCTTTGCCTTTTGGTAATTTTGAAGTAAACATTACGGTTCCGGCAGATCATATTCTTGAAGCTACAGGCACATTACTCAATCGTAGCGAAGTGTTTACTGCAGAACAATTGAAACGGTACAAATTAGCGGAACAATCTTTTGACAAACCAGTAATAGTGGTTACTCAGGCAGAAGCCGAAGCTAAAGAAAAAGGATTTTCAACTGCTAAAAAAACATGGAAATTTAAAGCAGAAAATGTTCGTGATTTTGGAATTTCTACCTCAAGAAAATTTATTTATGATGCGATGGCTGTTAAAACAGGAAATACTACAGCAATGGCAATTTCTTTGTACCCAAAAGAAGGAAATCCGCTTTGGGAAGAATATTCAACACGAATTGTAGCGCACACCTTAAAGAGCTATTCAAGTTATACTTTTGATTATCCTTATCCTAAAGCTATTTCTATCAATGCAAGAGACCAAGGAATGGAATACCCAATGATTTGTTGGAATTTTGGACGTCCTGATGAAAACGGAAAGTATACAGACCAAACAAAATACGGAATGTTGGGAGTTATTTGTCACGAAATTGGACACAACTATTTTCCTATGATCGTAAATTCAGATGAGCGCCAGTGGACTTGGATGGATGAAGGATTAAATAGTTTTTTAGAATATTTAGCTGAAATTTCTTTTGACCCTAATTTTCCAACTCGAAAAGGACCAGCAAAAAATATTGTTCCTTATATGAGTGGAGATCAAAAAGGGTTAGAGCCTATAATGACCAACTCGGAAAGTATTCGTCAGTTTGGAAACAATGCTTATGGGAAACCTGCAACAGCATTGAATATTCTTCGTGAAACTATTATGGGACATGAGTTATTTGATTACGCTTTTAAAACCTATGCTAATCGTTGGAAATTCAAACACCCTACACCAGAAGATTTTTTCAGAACAATGGAAGATGCTTCTGCAGTAGATTTAGATTGGTTTTGGCGTGGTTGGTTTTACACTACCGATTATAACGATATTGGAATTAAAGAAGTGAATAAATATTTTGTAAGTAACGAGCCATCAAAAGAAGTCGCTGATTTTCTTAAGAAAAGACGTCGCCGTGATTCTAAACAAGGCCCAATGGTATATATGATTGCCGAAGGAAGTGAAGATTTTAAACCAGAAATGAATAAACCGTTTAAGATTGTTGATTATAAAGTTTTAGATGAATTTGTAAATCAGAATTTTTCAGAAGAGGAAAAGAAAAAATTAAACGAGCCAAAGTTTTTTTATCAAGTGACTTTTAACAAGCCAGGCGGTTTAGTGATGCCGATTATTGTAGAAATCACTTTTGAAGATGGAACAACTGAAAACCACTATTTTCCGGCTCAAATTTGGAGAATGAATGATCAAGAAGTTAACAGGACTTTTGCCACTCAAAAGGCTATTGCTAAAATTCAAATCGATCCAAAATTAGAAACAGCTGATATTGATACTACAAATAATTCGTGGCCAAAAACTATTGAAAAATCAAAATTTGACTAACAGAACTTTGTAACTTTGTAACTCATTCAGAAAAATTAGAAACTATGTTTGGAATAGGTGGTGGCGAATTAATTTTTATTATTTTAATTGCCCTAATGCTTTTTGGTTCCGATAAAATACCGGAAATAGCAAGAGCGATGGGAAAAGGAATGGCGCAATTAAAAAATGCTACAAACGAAATAAAAAGCGAAATCCAAAAAGGTGCTGAAGCTAATGGAATTGATACCTCTATGAAAGGATTGACTTCAACGTTTTCGGATGAGGTTGAAAAAGTGAAATCAAATTTAGATTCAAATATGCTTCCAGAGGTTACCAAAGTAAAAGAAGATATTGAGAATTTAACAGGGCCAATAAAAAGACAGCTCTAATGTTCGAAAAAATTCTAGAATTAGATCAAGAACTTCTGATTTTCTTAAACGGATTAGGTTCACCAACATTTGATAGTTTATGGCTGATAATTACAAAGCAAGCTTATTGGGCGCCACTATTCTTGATTGTTTTTTATCTGATGCAAAAGAAATTGGGTTGGAAGAATTTTGGTTATTATATTCTTTTCATTGCACTTTTAATATTACTTTGCGATCAAACGGCAAATCTTTTTAAACATAACTTTGAACGTTTGCGCCCTTGTAATGATGAACAAATAAAAGGGATAATCCGCATTGTAAAATCAAGTTCCTCTTTTAGCTTCTTTTCCGGTCACGCGACCAACTCAATGGCGACAACGGTTTTCACATTTATGATTCTGAAGAAATTTTACAAACACACTTATCTGTTATTTTTATTTCCTTTGATTTTTGCCTACAGCAGAATATATCTTGGATTGCATTTCCCATCAGACATCTTTACCGGTTATGCTTTTGGAGCTATTTTTGGTTTTATTTGCTACAAATTTTATTTGAAATTCATAATTCATAATTCGTAATTCGTAATTTTTACTTTACTCTCGAAACAGTCAATCCATCACGAATAGGAAGCAAAACGGTTTCTACTCTTGGGTCTTCTTTCAATAGTTGATTGTATTCCAAAAGAATTTTGGTTGTAATATCGCCCTGTTTTACTTCTTCCAAAACTTTTCCGCTCCACAGAACATTGTCCGACAATATGATTCCGCCTTTGTTCATCATCGGAACTATCAAATGGAAATAGTTAATGTAGTTTTCTTTATCGGCATCTATAAAAACCAAATCGTATTTTTTAGAAAGCGTTGGGATAATATCCAAAGCATCACCTAAATGCTGTGTTATTTGTTTTGCCCATATGGTTTTATCGAAATATTTTCGTTGAAAATCGAATAATTCTTCCTCATTGTCCAAAGTGTCAATAGTTCCGTTTTCTGCTAAACCTTCTGCTAGGCAAAGTGTTGCGTAACCTGTATACGTCCCAACTTCAAGAATATTCGTCGGATAAATAATTTTAGAAAGTATACTCAACACTCTTCCTTGAAAATGTCCGCTTAACATTCTTGGTTGTAGAATTTTTTGATGTGTTTCTTTATTCAATTGCACCAATAATTCAGGTTCGTCTTGCGAATGAAGGCTAACATAAGTATCTAATTCTTCGGAAAGGAAATGCATAAGTATAAATTTCAAAAGCCAAATTTACAAATTCCAAAATTAGTTTCTCAACTTTATATTTACCTTTGCGCCATGGAAATCGAGAAAAAAGACATCCGAAGTTTAACCAAAGAACAATTACGCGATTTTTTTGTTGCCAATGGTGACAAAGCATTTCGTGGCAATCAGGTTTATGAATGGCTTTGGAGTAAAGCGTCACACAATTTTGAAGACATGACCAATGTTTCAAAAGAAACGCGAATCAAGCTCGAAAATAACTTTGTCATAAATCACATCAAGGTTGATCAAATGCAACGAAGCGAAGACGGTACCGTTAAAAATGCAGTTCGTTTACACGACGGTTTAATCGTTGAAAGTGTTTTGATTCCGACAGAAACCAGGACTACAGCTTGTGTTTCTAGCCAGGTTGGTTGTAGTTTGGATTGTAATTTCTGTGCAACTGCACGTTTAAAAAGAATGCGAAATCTGGAACCAGGAGAAATCTACGATCAAGTTGTTGCTATTGATAGAGAAAGTCGTTTGTATTATAACCGACCATTGTCAAATATTGTTTTTATGGGAATGGGAGAGCCTTTGATGAATTACAATAATGTCATGAAAGCGATTGCTATGATTACCTCGGAAGAAGGTTTGGGAATGTCTCCAAAACGAATTACGGTTTCAACATCTGGAGTTTCAAAAATGATAAAAAAAATGGCGGATGATGATGTAAAATTTAAGCTAGCTGTTTCATTACATTCCGCTATCGAAGAAACCAGAAACCACATTATGCCTTTTACCAAAAACTTTCAATTACCCGAATTGAAAGAAGCGTTACAATATTGGTATCAAAAAACTAAAAGTAAAGTTACTTATGAATATGTCGTTTGGAAAGGAATTAATGACGATAAAGCTTCCATTGATGCATTGGTTAAATTCTGTAAATATGTTCCGTGTAAAGTCAATTTGATTGAATATAATCCAATTGATGATGGCGAGTTTCAACAAGCGTCAGATGCGGCAATTAATAACTATATCGATGCTTTATCAAGAAATGATATCGTTGCCAAAGTACGACGAAGCAGAGGAAAAGATATTGATGCGGCTTGTGGGCAGTTGGCAAATAAATCATAAAAAAATTCCATTTTGTTTTTAAAACAAAATGGAATTTTTTAGTAAAATGAAAAAACTACTTTTTAGTTTCCTCCCAATATAATAGTATAAGAATTTCCGTTTACAGTGAAAGTCGCCAGATTATCACAGTCACCATTGCCATAATCAAGAGTTGCAGTGTTACCATTTCTAACAATTGAAATAACACCTCTAACTATATTAGGACAATTCATTCTAATTCTTAAAGGTGTAGTTATTGTACTGGTTTGTACTCCACCACTTGGGAAAGTGGTTGTCCATTCACCAGTAACTTGATAAATATTGTCCAACCAAATAGGTGTTGAATATCCTTCAATAATTTCTCTCACTCTTTGTCCTACACGTGTAACAATATCTCCATTTGGTAAAGTAGCAGTCATATCCAGATTCATAGTAACAATAGGGTGAATGTTTGGATTTGCTGTACTTGTTGCCATAACTCGAGTGAAAGTTTTGGTGCCATTAAATTTTATGGCATTGTGATAGAAATCTTGGAACGTATAGGTTATAGTATGCGATGTTGCGTCCGGCTGGTAAGTAAAGGACATTACAATTACGCCTCTTAAAACATTTCCGTTTGGAAGTGGGCAACCCGTTGTTCCAAAGTCAATGGTTTTTGTAATTGTAGTTCCTGGAGTAATTACGGTTCCATAAGCCGGAACTCTGGTTACTGTAGCACAAGAAGGTAAAAAGGGTTCTAAAGTTTGAGCAGTTAAATTTGTTTTTCCTGAAATTCCATCTGAAATGGTTAATTGGTCTTCTACAATTTTAGAAACATCATCATTCATGATGTCTAGTTTTGCACTTGTTTTTGCGTCTTCGGCACTTACAAAGCTATTATTTTCATCTTTACTACAGCTATAAATTGAAAAAACTAAAGCCAGTCCTAAAATAATTTTTGTTGTTTTCATATTCTATTTTTTTATGATTTGCTTGTTAAGAGTTCTTTTCTTATTAAAGGTTTAATCAAAAGTAAAAAAATTTTTCAAACGACACCATTATTGTATCTTTGAAATCGATGAACATCACCTCACAAATAAAGAAACCTATCCAAGTAGAGATGGAACTTTTTGAAAAAAAGTTCTATGAATCGATGACTTCTAAAATCGCTTTACTAAACCGAATAACCTATTACATTGTAAACCGAAAAGGAAAACAAATGCGGCCAATGTTTGTTTTTCTCGTTGCTAAAATGCTATCCGAAAATAATGAAGTCAATGAAAGAACCTATCGCGGCGCCAGTGTAATCGAATTGATTCACACCGCAACTTTGGTTCATGATGATGTGGTAGATGATAGTAACCGTCGTCGCGGGTTTTTCTCCATCAATGCGTTATGGAAAAATAAAATTGCGGTTCTTGTAGGCGATTATTTGTTATCAAAAGGATTATTGCTTTCCATTGATAACGGCGATTTTGATTTGCTCCGAATAATTTCAGTAGCTGTGCGCGAAATGAGCGAAGGGGAATTACTTCAAATAGAAAAAGCGAGACGATTAGATATTGTTGAGGATGTTTATTATGAAATCATCAGAAAAAAAACAGCCACATTAATTGCTTCTTGTTGTGCGCTTGGTGCCAAATCGGTTTCTGAAGATGAAGTTCAGGTGGAAGCTATGCGAAAATTTGGTGAGCTCATCGGAATGGCATTTCAAATCAAAGACGACTTATTTGATTATACTGATGATGCGATTGGAAAGCCTACGGGAATTGATATTAAAGAGCAAAAAATGACATTGCCTTTAATCTATGCTTTGAATAATTGTACTTCTAAAGAAAAAAGCTGGTGCATCAATTCGATTAAGAATCACAACAAAGACAAAAAGCGTGTTAAGGATGTAATCCAATTTGTAAAAGACAAAAATGGTTTGCATTACGCCGAACAAAAAATGGTAGCATTCCAACAAGAAGCACTTCAAATTCTTGAAAAATTCCCCCAATCAGATTACAGAGACTCGCTCTCGCTTATGGTGAATTATGTAATTGAAAGAAAAAAATAATTTTTTTGGTTAATTATTTTAGTAAATCCGATTTAATCTAATTTATTTCCTTCTCAATTTAATTTATGTAAATTTACTATCTTTCAATTTTTAAATCTTTCAATTTATTTTGATTACCCGAGAAACCATAGATAAAGTTTTTGAAACCGCACGAGTGGAAGAAGTCATTGGCGACTTTGTTCAACTTAAACGTGCCGGTAGCAATTACAAAGGATTGAGTCCGTTTTCGGATGAACGCTCGCCATCGTTTATGGTATCGCCTGTAAAACAAATTTGGAAAGATTTTAGCTCAGGAAAAGGCGGAAGTGTCGTGACTTTCCTTATGGAGCATGAGCATTTCACGTATCCTGAAGCGATTCGTTTCTTAGCCAACAAATACAACATCGAAATTGAAGAAACCGAAACTTCTCAAGAAGATAAAATAGAAGCCAATGAAAAAGAAAGCATGTACTTGGTTTCTGA
>CANKLK010000077.1 GCA_947482805.1 Flavobacteriaceae bacterium | reverse complement strand
TGTTGCTGGTGGCATGGCCAAAATAACACCGCTTTATATTATTCCTGCTTTCTTTGCAGGTAAATTTATTAGTGATACAGCGGCACTATTAATAGGTGAGTTTGCTTTAACAAACCTAAATAGTTTAGAATCAAATATCTTATCGTGGAAGTCTGCAGTCGGATTAGTAGTAAGTTTACTTCTCTTATGTGCTCTATTATTTATTGATTGGCGTACGCTAATTCAGAAAAAGAAATTTTTGCTCACTTTCAAAATATTTAAAACAAAAACCGTTTCCGATTAGAAAGAGTTTTTGTCATTTTATAATCCGGAAATAGCTTTTATCTCATTAATAATTCGGTTAGCCAAATCATCTGCTAATTGTTGTGTTTGCGCTTCGGTATAAATCCTGATAATTGGTTCGGTATTCGATTTTCGTAAGTGGACCCAATTTTCGGCAAAGTCAATTTTTACTCCGTCAATTGTAGATAGTGAGTTTGTCGAACTATCGTTTTTATACTTATCTGTCATGGAAACCAAAATTGCATCCACATCAATTTGTGGTGTCAGTTCAATTTTATTTTTGCTCATATAATATTGAGGATACGATGCTCTCAATTCGGCAACAGTCATATCAAGATTTGCCAAATGGGTTAAAAACAAAGCTACACCAACCAAACTATCTCTACCATAATGTGATTCGGGATATATAATTCCACCGTTTCCTTCGCCACCTATTATGGCATTTGTTTTCTTCATTAACTCCACCACATTTACTTCTCCAACAGCACTTGCTTGATAGCTTCCGTTATACTTGTTTGTGATGTCTCTCAAGGCTCTTGATGAACTCATATTTGAAACCGTATTTCCTGGAGTTTTGCTCAAAACATAATCGGCGCAAGCCACTAATGTATATTCCTCACCAAACATTTCGCCATCGTTATCAATAAAAGCCAAACGGTCCACATCAGGGTCGACTACAATTCCGAAATCGGCTTTTTCTTCTACTACCAATTTGCATATATCACCCAAATGCTCTTTCAAAGGTTCGGGATTATGTGGAAAATGCCCATTGGGTTCACAATATAATTTTACGCACTCCACTCCCATTTGTTCTAACAATTTCGGAATAATAATTCCACCTGAAGAATTTACACCATCAACCACAACCTTGAATTTTCTTTTGGCAACTGCTTCAGCATCAACTAAAGGTAAATTCAAAACTTCATCAATGTGAATATCCATATAAGCGTCATTAACTGTGATTTCTCCTAGTGAATCAACATCCGAAAAATCAAACCCTTCCGATTCGGCAATTTCCAATATCAATTCGCCTTCTTTTCCACTTAAAAATTCCCCTTTTGAATTCAATAACTTCAAAGCATTCCATTGTTTTGGATTGTGCGATGCGGTAAGGATAATTCCACCATCCGCTTTTTCCATCGGCACAGCAACCTCAACAGTTGGTGTTGTAGAAAGTCCCAAATCGATAACATCAATACCTAATCCAAGTAAGGTATTCATCACTAAATTATGAATCATCGGTCCCGAAATACGGGCATCACGACCAATTACAACTTTTAGTTTCTCGTTGCGGGTTGAAGGTTGCGAGTTTTTTAAAAATGAACCATAAGCTGAAGCAAATTTTACGGCATCAACCGGAGTTAGATTTTCCCCTACTTTTCCGCCAATAGTACCACGAATTCCAGATATAGATTTTATTAAAGTCATTTTGTTTATTTTGTTTAGGAATACAAATATAAAAAAGTTACTGAGTAGCTGAGTAGCTGAGTAGCTAAGTTTTTGACAAAAGTTACTGAGTTACGGAGTGGCTGAGTTACTAAGTTTTTTCTATATTTACGAGAAGAATCTCAGCTACTTAGTAACTTAGGCACTTAGAAACTCTATACAATGAACTTCCTCGCTCACATTTATCTTTCCGGCGACAATGATTTGCTAAAAATCGGGAACTTTATGGCGGATAGTATTCGAGGGCATAGTTATGATGTTTATCCTGAAGAAATTCAAAAAGGAATTTTGCTACATCGTTCGATAGATAGTTTTACAGATATGCATCCCACATATAGGCAAAGCAAACACCGTTTACACGAAAAATACGGGCATTATTCGGGTGTGATTATGGATATTTTCTATGACCATTTCCTAGCCAAAAACTGGAACACCTATTCCGATGAAAAACTGGAAGACTACGCTGACGATTTTTACCATCTTCTTAAAGATAATTATGAAATCCTGACAGAGAAAGTCAAAAATATGATTCCGTATATGTTTGCCAGAAATTGGTTGGTAAGTTATGCCAGCATTGACGGTTTGCAAATGATTATGTTTCATATGGATCATCGGACCTTGAACCGTGTAGACATGCATGAATCAATTCTTGAACTACTTGAAAACTATATCGAGTTTGAAAATGAATTCACCTTATTTTTTGATGAATTGCGTCAGCATTGTGCTTATAAATTAAAAGAACTTAATGGTTAAAACCACAAATCGACTAATGATTTTATTAATTCTTTTATTAGTTAATTTATCTTTTATAAAAATTGCTCCATACAGATTTTATGAAGTATTTTAGCAAATTAAAGATTTGAATAAATGGCGACGGCTAAAGCTTCCAATTTTAAAATTATATTCAGAAGTATTTTCAGAAGAGCTGAGAATTTAATTTATCTTTTAAAAGACAGACTAAGCGAGCGAAATTTTATCTATGTGGCCAGTGTGCTTGTGGCTATTACATGTTCGTTGGCCGTAATTATTCTTAAAAGTTTTGCCCACAATATTTTTCTTTGGGCAAATGATATTAATGGGTTTCTTAAATTACCTTATATAAACAGTTTGCTTCCCATTGCCGGAATTCTGCTTACCGTTTTTGTGATTCGGAATTTTTTAGGCAATAGTTTAGAAAAAGGAAGTTCTAAAATACTTTATGCTGTTGCCAAAAAAGGAGGAATTGTTCCAAAAAAACAAATGTATGCACAAATTGTAACCAGTTCATTAACTGTTGGACTTGGTGGTTCTGCCGGATTAGAAAGTCCAATTGTGATTACAGGCGCTGCATTTGGTTCTAACTTTGCACAGAAATACCATCTATCACAAAAAGATAGAATTTTACTTTTAGCTTGCGGTGTTGCGGCCGGAATTGGAGCAGCATTTAATGCGCCTATCGCCGGTGTATTATTTGCTATCGAAGTGGTCCTGACCGATGTTTCCATTTCCGCTTTTATTCCGATAATTATTTCCGCTGCAACAGGTGCTTTGATTTCAAAAATTTCTTTAAGCAGCGATACTATATTAAATTTTGATCAAACCTTAAAATTTGATTATCATAATACACCTTTCTATATTTTACTTGGAGTTTTAGCCGGATTTGCCTCTATTTATCATGCTCGAAATTTTCAAAAAGTAGAAAAGTTTTTTGGTACTTTTAGAAATAAAGGATACAGAAAAGCACTCTTTGGCGCTATGATTTTGGCTATTTTAATTTTCTTTTTTCCAACATTGTTTGGTGAAGGTTATGAAAGCATAAAATCATTGACCTCTGAAAATCCAGACATTTTGTTAGACAACACCATGCTTGAACCATTCAAAAGCAGCGAATGGGTATTATTGGCATTTATTGGTGTAACAATGTTGCTAAAAGCGTTTGCAACAGGATTAACTTTAGGCAGTGGTGGAAATGGAGGAAATTTTGCACCTTCGCTTTTTGTGGGTTCGTATCTTGGTTTTTTTGTTGCCAAAACGGTAAATCTACTCAATTTTACACATCATTTACCTATTGCGAATTTTACCATTGTGGGCATGGCCGGAATCTTGAGTGGTTTGTTTCATGCGCCTCTAACCGCTATTTTCCTTATCGGTGAAATAACTGGTGGTTATGATTTGATGGTGCCGTTAATGATAGTTTCCTCTATAAGTTTTGCTGTTTCCAAACAATTTGAAAAACACTCTATGGATGTCAAAACTTTGGCAGATAAAGGTGATGTATTTACTAGTGATAAAGACAAAAATATTTTGCAAAGTATTGATATTTACAAACTCGTTCAGCAAAATTTCAAAACTCTTACTCTTGAAAACTCTGTAGAAAGCGTTGTAGAAATATTTTCGACAACGGATCAAAAAATTATTCCAATTATTGATGAAAATAAATCCTTGGTCGGAATAGTTGATTATGATGACGTTAAATCCTTTATTTTTAATCCTTATCATGTAAAGTTTTCGTCCATGCGTGAAGTCATAAGCCAACCAAAAGCGATTATTATTTTGGAAGACAAAATAGAAAAAGTGATAAAACAATTTGAAACTACAAACGCATATATCTTACCTGTAATCCATAAAGGAAAATACTTTGGGTTCCTTTCTAAAATTGATATTTTAGAAAATTATCGACTACGTTTAAAAGAGATGATTATTGATTAATTTTCTAACAATAACTTCTTAACTGACAACTAAAATTTTCAAGCCAAAACACTACCTTTGCGTTTTGCAAAAATGTTATGCTAAATACTGAAAATACGATTGAAGTTCTTGGTGCCCGTGTGCACAATCTAAAGAATATTGACATCTCGATTCCAAGAGAAAAACTGGTCGTTATTACTGGGCTATCGGGTTCGGGAAAATCGTCTTTAGCTTTTGATACCATTTATGCAGAAGGACAACGCCGTTATATAGAAACTTTTTCGGCTTATGCACGTCAATTTCTTGGCGGATTGGAGCGCCCTGATGTTGATAAAATTGACGGATTGTCTCCTGTAATTGCTATAGAACAAAAAACCACAAGTAAAAGTCCGCGTTCCACCGTTGGAACAATAACCGAAATATACGATTTCCTTCGTTTGTTGTATGCTCGTGCCGGTGAAGCTTACAGTTATGTGACCGGCGAAAAAATGGTTTCCTATTCAGATGAGCAAATTAAGGAATTGATTATCAAAAATTTTATAGGAAAACGCATCAATATTTTGGCGCCAATTATTCGTGCACGAAAAGGTCATTATGCCGAATTGTTCCAGCAAATTACCAAACAAGGTTTTCTAAAAGTGCGTGTCAATGGTGAAGTCCAGGATTTGCTTCCAGGAATGAAACTCGATCGTTACAAAACCCACGATATTGAAATTGTTATCGACAGAATGGTAATTGAGAATAGTGAGGAGAACGAAAAACGCCTAACCGAAAGCATCAAAACTGCGATGTATCATGGCGAAAATGTATTGATGATTTTAGATCAGGACACCAATGAAGTGCGTTATTTCAGTCGGAATTTAATGTGTCCAACATCCGGAATATCCTATCAAAATCCGGAGCCAAATTTATTTTCGTTCAATTCTCCCAAAGGCGCCTGTGAAGTTTGTAAAGGATTAGGAACCGTGCACGAAATCAATCTAAAAAAGATAATTCCAAATCCAAAATTATCTATCAAAAATGGTGGCTTTGCTCCTCTTGGCGAATACAAAAGTTCGTGGATTTTCAAACAATTGGAAATCATTGGAGAAAAGTTCGGCTTCACTTTAGCAGACGCAGTAGAAACAATATCAGTAGATGCCATGGAAGTTATTTTACATGGTGGTAAGGAAAAATTCTCGGTAGAATCAAAGACATTAGGTATCACTAAAGAATACAAAATTGAATTCGAAGGCATATCGCATTTCATCAAAAACCAATACGACGAAAGTCAATCGACTTCCATAAAACGTTGGGCGAAAGAGTTTATGGACGAAGTAACTTGTACCGAATGCCAAGGTTCACGTTTGAAAAAAGAAGCCATGTATTTCCGTATTCACGAGAAAAATATTTTTGATTTATCTACTATGGATATTTCGGAATTATCAACTTGGTTTGAAGATTTGGATAATTATCTGAATGAAAAGCAAAAAATCATCGCGACAGAAATCGTAAAAGAAATTAAAGATCGTTTGCGCTTTTTGGTAAATGTTGGTCTGAATTATTTATCAATAAATCGAAGTTCCAAATCGCTTTCCGGCGGAGAAGCACAACGTATTCGATTGGCAACACAAATTGGTTCACAATTGGTTGGTGTATTATATATTTTAGATGAGCCGAGTATTGGACTACACCAAAGAGACAACGAAAAACTAATTCATTCATTAGAACAATTGCGCGATATTGGGAATTCGATTTTGGTGGTAGAGCACGACAAAGACATGATAGAACGGGCTGATTATGTGATTGATATTGGTCCTAAAGCCGGAAAATTTGGTGGTGAAATCATCAGCAAAGGCACACCCACCGAATTGCTCAAAGAACATACCATGACAGCCATGTACTTAAATGGTGAAAAGAAAATAGAGGTTCCAAAAAAACGTCGCGAAGGCAATGGAAAATTTATAAAACTAACAGGCGCAACGGGTAATAACCTAAAAAATGTTTCCATAGAATTGCCATTAGGAAAACTGATTTGCGTAACTGGAGTTTCGGGAAGTGGAAAATCAACTTTAATTAATGAAACGCTGTATCCTATTTTGAATGCCTATTATTTTAATGGCGTCAAAAAACCACAACCGTATAAAAAAGTAGAAGGTTTAGAACATATTGATAAAGTAATCGACATCGACCAAAGTCCCATAGGCAGGACTCCAAGAAGTAATCCTGCAACCTATACTGATGTTTTTTCGGAAATCAGAAGTTTGTACACGATGACTCCTGAAGCCATGATTCGCGGTTATAAAGCAGGTCGATTTAGTTTTAATGTTTCCGGTGGAAGATGTGAAACCTGTGAAGGATCGGGTGTTAGAACTATTGAAATGAGTTTCCTTCCAGATGTTTATGTAGAATGTGAAACCTGTCAGGGCAAGCGTTTTAACAGAGAAACTTTGGAAATCAGATATAAAGGGAAATCTATTTCGGATGTGTTGAATATGACCGTTGATGAAGCGGTTCCATTTTTTGAAAACATTCCGAAAATCTATCGTAAAGTAAAAACGATACAAGATGTTGGTCTAGGATATATTACTTTGGGACAACAAAGCACAACACTTTCAGGTGGTGAAGCACAACGTATAAAATTAGCTGCCGAATTATCCAAGAAAGATACTGGAAACACCTTTTATATCATGGATGAACCTACAACGGGTTTGCATTTTGAAGATATTCGTGTTTTGATGGATGTAATAAACAAATTGGTTGATAAAGGCAATTCCGTTTTGATTATTGAACACAATATGGATGTGATAAAATTAGCCGATTACATCATTGACATTGGTCCTGAAGGTGGTAAAGCCGGCGGCGAAATCGTTGCCAAAGGAACTCCGGAAGAAATCATAAAGAATAAGAAAAGCTATACGGCTGAGTTTTTAAAAAAAGAATTAGTTTAGCGCGTTTTTTTAAATCTTAAAATAAGAATAAAATATATAAATGATGAAAGAAGATTTTGTAAATGAAGAGGATAAAATCCAGGAAAAATTAAAACAGAAAACCTGGAACGAAATAAGGACCAATGACTCTTGGGCAATTTTTAAAATCATGTCCGAGTTTGTGAATGGTTACGAAAGCATGGCGCGCATTGGCCCTTGTGTTTCTATTTTTGGTTCAGCACGAATAAAACCTGATAACAAATACTATTTGCTTGCAGAAAAAATTGCCTATAAAATAAGTAAAGCCGGTTATGGTGTTATCACGGGCGGTGGTCCGGGAATCATGGAAGCCGGAAATAAAGGAGCTCATAACGGTGATGGAACATCGGTAGGTTTAAATATTGAATTACCTTTTGAACAGCATCACAATCCGTATATCGACAAAGACAAAAATCTGAATTTTGATTATTTCTTTGTTCGTAAAGTGATGTTTGTTAAATATTCGCAAGGGTTTGTAGTAATGCCTGGCGGTTTCGGAACTTTAGACGAATTATTTGAAGCGATTACTTTAATTCAAACTAAAAAGATTGGAAAATTTCCAATAATACTCGTAGGAACTGATTTTTGGTCTGGTTTGATTGACTGGATAAATACTGTTTTAATAGAAAAAGAAAAAACAGTTCATTCGGAAGACATGAACCTCATCAAAATTGTGGATACCGAAGATGAAGTAGTTAAAGCCTTAGATGATTTCTACAAAAAATACAACCTAAGCCCTAACTTCTAATAGCTATTTTGCCACAAATTACACTAATTTCGACTAATTAATTCGTGTAATTTGTGGTTTAACTTATTATAAAGATGTTTTTCAATTCGCTAAATTTTGCTATATTCTTGCCAATAGTTTTTCTGTTGTATTGGTTCATGCCAAATAAATCAAAGACTTCTCAAAACTATATTCTTATACTAGCAAGTTATTATTTTTATTCGTGTTGGGATTTGCGGTTTTTATTTCTGTTACTTTTTTCAACAATAGTAGTTTATTTTGCCGCGCTTAAAATTGAAAACAGTGTTTCTGCTACTTCGCGAAAAATATGGCTTTGGCTGACTATTATTCTTAATCTAGGCTTTCTTGGAATTTTTAAATATTATGATTTTTTTATTAGTTCGTTTACCGATTTGATAAACGGTTTTGGGTTTCATTTAAATCCCTATTTACTAAAATTAATACTTCCTGTTGGAATATCATTTTACACTTTTCACGGTTTATCTTACATCATCGATATTTATTTTAAACGCATTAAAGCCGAACACAATTTTGTAGATTATTCATTATTCGTGAGCTATTTCCCTTTGCTGGTTGCCGGTCCAATTGAAAGAGCTACCCATCTTTTGCCGCAATTAAAAGTAAAAAGAGAATTCAATTTTGAAAAGGCAAAAGAAGGAATCTACCAAATCATTTGGGGTTTGGTAAAAAAAGTGGTTATTGCTGATACTTGCGCAAACTACGCTAACGAAATTTTCAATCATTACAATTCGATGAATTCACTGTCGCTGATTTTGGGCGCGGTTTATTTTGCTTTCCAAATCTATGGCGATTTTTCAGGATATTCCGATATTGCATTAGGAACTTCAAAACTCTTTGGGATTGATTTATTGAAAAACTTCAATTATCCTTATTTTTCAAGAGATATCGCCGAATTTTGGCGACGTTGGCACATTTCGTTAACGACATGGTTTCGCGATTATTTATACATTCCAATTGGTGGAAGCAAAGGCTCAAAATGGTTTAAGATCAGAAACACTTTTATAATTTTTTTGGTTAGTGGATTTTGGCATGGTGCTAGTTGGACATTTATCGCATGGGGATTTATCAATGCACTTTATTTTATACCCTTGTTGTTATTAAATAGAAACCGAAATAATATAGAAGAGTTTAAATTAGGCTTAAATTTTTCGTCGCTCAGAATTATTTCTAATATTCTCATAACATTTATAATGACTTGTTTCGCCTGGATATTTTTCAGGGCAAAAACAATTAATGATGCTTTATTGTACATCAAACGAATGGTAACCGACATGCGTTTTTCAGAGCAATATTTCAGTATCGAACGCTATAGTAATGAGCTTTTGTTACTATTGCTTTTATTTGTAATTGTCGAATGGAATAGCCGAACCAAAATAGAACCAATTTCCGGAAAATATAGTTGGCTGAAATTAGGCTTATGCTTGGGTGCAATTGTGGCTTTGGGAGTATTTTCGGATTATAAGGAATTTATTTATTTCCAATTCTGATGAAATCGAAGATTCACGACACGAGCGCCAGCGAACTGGTGAAACAATTCCAAAAAAATCAATTTTAAAACCATGAGTAAAAAGTTTGTAATCTTCATAGTAAAAGTCCTGATGATACTCATCCTAACAATGGCATTGCTTGACGTATTTTATACTTTTGTTTACAAGCAAAATGATGACCGAAATAAAATAAGTTACCTATACAATTCAAAAGATAAAAATTATGATGTTATTTTCCTAGGTTCTTCCCGCATCAACAATCATTTGGTTCCAAAAATATTTAATGAGCAAGGCTATAAAACTTTCAACTTTGGGATAACTCGTTCCCGACTAGAAGAATCAGCATTGATGTTAAAGTTGATGGTAGAATGCAACTATAAAATTAAAAATCTTATCCTTCAGGTAGATTTGAATATTAACACAAATGATCATTCCGAAGCCATACGTTCTTTATTTATGCCTTATTTGCATCAATCACAAATTATTCGGAATCATTACAAAGATATAC
>CANKLK010000076.1 GCA_947482805.1 Flavobacteriaceae bacterium | reverse complement strand
TTACTATAATTATTGATACAAAAAATAAGGAATAATATGAACCTAAAAAACTCCCAACTAGAAGTAGACAATTGGATTAAAAACCACGGAGTTCGCTACTTCAACGAACTAACCAACATGGCTCAACTAACAGAAGAAGTAGGCGAAGTTGCCCGAATCATTGCACGCCGCTACGGAGAACAATCGGAAAAAGAAAGTGATAAAAATAAAGATCTTGGCGAAGAATTAGCCGACGTGGTTTTTGTAGTTATGTGTTTGGCCAACCAAACCGGAATCGATTTACAAGCCGCTTTTGATAAAAAAATGGATTTAAAAACCAACCGCGATCACGATCGTCATCATAATAATGATAAACTGAAGTAGTAGTAAGATTGGAGTATTAAGTATTAAGATTTTCTCTTTTTATCTTCGTGCTTCTCTGTGTATCTCTGCTTAATAACTTATGAACTTACATTTAAAATCTTCAATCGTTAATCTTCAATCGGCAATCTCAATCACCGGAAGCAAATCAGAAACCAACAGGTTATTGTTGCTTCAGGCATTGTATCCAAATTTGATTTTGGAAAACACCTCTAATTCGGATGATTCTGAAGTAATGTCAGAAGCATTGAAAAACTTCCGTCTTCCATCTTCCAACTTCCAGCTTATCGACATTCACCATGCCGGAACTGCCATGCGATTTCTAACAGCATTTTTTGCTATACAAGAAAACCGTGAAGTAGTGTTGACAGGTTCTTCTCGAATGAAAGAAAGACCCATTAAAATTTTAGTAGATGCATTGAGACAACTTGGTGCTGAAATCAGCTATGAAGAAAACGAAGGTTTCCCACCTATCAGAATTAAAGGGAAAAAACTAACTCAGAAAAAAGTTTCCCTCCCGGCAAATGTGAGTAGTCAATATATTTCTGCATTGCTACTCATTGCACCAAAACTCGAAAACGGTTTGGAACTTACTTTAGAAGGTGAAATCACATCTGTTCCCTATATCAAAATGACTTTGAGTTTATTAAACGAAATTGACGTCGAAACATCTTTCGTTGGAAATAAAATTACGGTAAAATCCTTATCCCTTATCCCTAATCCCTTATCCCTAATAGTTGAATCCGACTGGTCATCAGCATCCTATTTTTATTCAATAATCGCTTTGTCCGAAATTGGAACTGAAATTACATTATCGAGCTATAAAAAAAATAGCCTGCAAGGCGATTCGGTATTAGCTGAAATCTATAAAGACTTCGGAGTGGAAACGGTTTTTGAAAACAATAAAATACAACTAAAAAAAGTTGATAATTGTCAATTATCAACTATCAATTGTCAATTAAATTCCTCCCCCGACATAGCACAAACAATAGCTGTAACTTGCTTCGGATTAGGAATAGGGTGTCATTTAACAGGATTACACACACTCAAAATTAAAGAAACCGATAGGTTAGAGGCATTAAAAACAGAACTGTCAAAATTAGGAGCTTCAGTTTCCGTTACCAATGATAGTCTAACCTTGCAGTCTTATTCCCTACCTTTGGAGGGGTACCCAAAGGGCGGTGTGGCTATAAAAACCTACCAAGACCATCGAATGGCAATGGCATTTGCACCTTTAGCGTTGAAAACCGATATCATAATTGAAGAAGCCGAAGTAGTTTCAAAATCCTATCCCGCTTTTTGGATTGATTTAAAATCCATAGGGTTTTCAATAGAAGAAGTATAAAAGTCGGGATGACTGGATTCGAACCAGCGACCCCTAGCACCCCATGCTAGTACGCTACCAGGCTGCGCTACATCCCGAATTTTGTTGCGAAAATAGTAAAAATAAAAATAAACTCCATTTTACTTGACATTCGCTATCTCACGATAGTATATTTGCATGAGATTTAAATTTAGGTAATAGAATCCTAAATCTTAACCCGAGGCGCAGCCGAATTGTATGGAGCGCAGCGTAATAAATCCTTAATCTAAAATCCTAATATGAAATTATCTCATTTCCAGTTCAATCTACCAGCCGAATTATTAGCTGAATTTCCTGCCGAAAATCGTGACGAATCTAGATTAATGGTTGTCAACAGAAAAACAAAAACTATTGAGCATAAAACATTCAAAGACATTATTGATTATTTTGACGATGGTGATGTAATGATTTTGAACAATACCAAAGTTTTTCCGGCTCGTATGTATGGAAACAAAGAAAAAACGGGTGCGCGTATTGAAGTTTTTTTGTTAAGAGAATTAAATGCCGAACAACGTCTTTGGGATGTTTTAGTTGATCCAGCTCGTAAAATTAGAATCGGTAACAAATTATACTTCGGCGACGATGATTCATTAGTAGCTGAGGTGATAGACAATACCACTTCTCGTGGAAGAACATTACGTTTTTTATATGATGGTTCGTATGACGAATTCAGAAAAAAATTAACAGAACTAGGAGAAACTCCAATTCCAAAATACATAAATCGTGAAGTAACCGAAGAAGATGCAGAACGTTACCAAACTATTTATGCTAAAGAAGAAGGAGCAGTAGCCGCTCCAACAGCCGGTTTACATTTTTCTAAACACCTTTTAAAGAAATTGGAAATCAAAGGAATCAACTTTGCTGAAGTAACATTACATGTCGGTTTGGGAACTTTCAATCCTGTTGAAGTGGAAGATTTATCTAAACACAAAATGGACTCAGAAGAGTTAATTATAAACCAGAAAGCCTGCGATATTGTAAATGAAGCAAAGGCAAGAAAGAGCAAAGTTTGTTGCATCGGAACGACTTCAATGCGTGCTATTGAAAGTTCAGTTTCATCACAAAGAACCTTAAATCCATTTACAGGTTGGACAAACAAATTTATTTTTCCACCGCATGATTTCAGTATTGCCGATTGTATGGTGACTAATTTTCACACGCCAAAATCAACTTTATTGATGATGATTTCTGCATTTTGTGGGCATGATTTAATGAAAAAAGCCTACGAGGAAGCAATCAAAGAAAATTACCGTTTCTATTCTTATGGAGACGCCATGTTGATTATTTAATCGACTATAAATAATAAAATAAATCCTGTCAGCAACGGCGGGATTTTTTTTGAAGCTTTGTCCCGTTTTTCTTTACAATCTTTTTTATTGTTTTGCCATGCTGAGCTTGTCGAAGCACAAAACAATAAAAAAGGATTTCCATTGAAACCTGCCTGTCGTTAGACAAGTCGGGGCTAGGGCTATCTACTAATTAAAACTTTTCCCTTATCCCTTTTTTCTTATCCCTTTTTTTTACTTTTACCACTCATACTAAAATATACCAATGACTTTTCAAAATACACGTGAATTTGCCCAACAACTCGACACGCAAGACGAATTGCAACACTATCGCAACGAATTTCTATTTCCCCAACATAATGGTAAAAACGTAATCTATTTTACTGGAAATTCTTTAGGATTACAGCCTAAACGCACCAAAAAATACGTTGATGATGTAATGAATGATTGGTCAAATATGGCAGTCGAAGGACATTTCTATGCCGAAAAACCTTGGTGGGATTATCATGAACGATTTGCCAATCCGTTGAGTAAATTAGTCGGAGCAAAGCCATCCGAAGTTACTGTTATGAATACCTTGACGGTAAATTTGCATTTGTTAATGGTGTCGTTTTATCGTCCAACAAAAACACGGTATAAAATAATTTGCGAAGAAAAAGCATTTCCTTCCGACCAATATATGTTTCAAACACAAGTTAATTTTCATGGTTACAAAGCCGACGATGCCATTGTAGAAATCAAAAGAAGAGAAGGAGAGCACAACATAAGATTAGAAGATATTATTGCCAAAATAAATGAAGTTGGTGATGAGTTAGCTTTAGTACTCATAGGTGGCGTTAATTATTATACCGGACAAGTTTTTGATATGAAAGCCATCACTGAAGCCGGTCAAAAAATAGGCGCAATGGTAGGTTTTGACTTGGCACATGCCGCTGGAAATATAAAACTAGAATTGCACGATTGGAATATCGATTTTGCCGCTTGGTGTTCGTATAAATATATGAATTCCGGACCGGGAAATGCTTCGGGTTGTTTTGTTCACGAAAAGCACCATGCCAATAAAGATTTGTCTCGATTTGGTGGTTGGTGGGGCCATAATAAAGAACGTCGTTTCATAATGGAACTAGAATACAATCCTATTGTTGGAGCCGATGGCTGGCAGATAAGTAATTTACCCATTTTATCTTTAGCGCCTTATTTGGCTTCTGTAGAAATGTTTGCCGAAGTTGGAATGGACAAGCTTATTAGAAAAAGAAATCAATTAACAGCTTATTTAGAATTCATTTTGCATGAAATTGATAATGAAATTGACGGAACTGAATTTGAAATTATAACACCCAAAAATCAAGAAGAACGCGCATGCCAACTTTCGGTTTTTCTACACGGACAAGGTAGAAGTTTGTTTGACTATTTAATGAAAAATGGCGTGATCACCGATTGGCGTGAACCAAATGTAATCCGATTAGCACCAGCGCCTTTTTATTGTTCTTATGAAGATATGTACGACTTTGGACAAATATTAAAACAAGGGATTTTAACAGTTAATTAATATGTTTATAGAAAAACAATTCGTTGATTTGTATGTCGTTATTAACAAAAACCACTAAATCAACGAATTAAAAAATGAAACTAAAATTATATTTTACAACTTTATTACTGACTTTTATCTCCTTTTCTGGTTTTGCTCAATCTTCTGAAAACGAAGGTGCGGCTAGAAAATGGATACAAACGCACGCTAACGAATTAAAAATTAAAGCAACAGATAGTTTTAAACTATCCTTTGTTATGAAAACTGAAGCAGGAGAAACACTTCGTTTTCAACAAATGATCAATGAAGTACCTGTATATCAGTCAGAAATTGTAGTAAATTTCAATCCAAGTAATGAATTGGTTTTTACTTCAGATTCGTATGACAGTACAATAGAAAATATTGCTACTATACCAAGTGTTTCTAAAGAGATTTCTTTAAATGTCTCAAAAGATAACTTAAAATTTCCCGGAGACTATACAGTTTCAGAAAATAAATTACAGGTTAGAAAAGTTAACGGTCAAACAAAATTAGTTTACAGTGTTATTACAAACTTCCAGATTGGAAACGGAACCTGGGAAGTTTTAATTGATGCACAAAACGCAACTGTTTTAAGTACAGAGGAAGTTTCATTAAAACACCATAAAAATGAGAATGTAAAAAAGGCTGGAAAGATATATAAAACTTCAGCAATGGCACCATTAGCTTATGTAACAGGAACTGCTATGGTGTATATGAGTGATCCGTTGTCTGCCGCACGTGTTCCTTATAATACTTCGGGTTATGTTGATGGGAATGATGCCAATACGACTCAATTAGCAGCGGCTAGAACAGCGGTAACATTACCTGAAATTGATTTGACGGCTGGTATATATAAATTAAAGAGCTCTTATGTAGAAATTGTAGACCTTGAAGCACCATCAAAGGGATTATTTACACAAGCAACTAACGTGTTTAATTTTACGAGAAACCAGGATAATTTTGAAGCGGTTAATGCCTTTTATCATTTGGATAAAAGCTTGCGATATATAAGCGAAACATTAGGAATTACTTGTAGACCTCAGTCAAATTCAGGGGTACTTAGATTTGATCCTTCAGGATGGAATGGGGCTGACAATTCTTCTTTTTCCCCATCAAGCGATCAATTATCTTTTGGAGAAGGATGTGTTGATGATGCTGAAGATACAGATGTCATTTTACATGAGTTAGGGCATGGGCTACATGATTGGATGACTAACGGTTCTTCGTCTAATTTAATTGGAGAAGGTAATGGTGATTATTGGGCGCAATCATATGGCAGGAGTGTAAATCTATGGACATCTTCGGATGACTATTATCAGTATATGTTTAAATGGGATGGTCACAATACGTGCTGGACAGGAAGAACGACTGATTATGGAGGAATTTATCCAGGTGATTTGGTAAATGCAATTCACACAGACGGACAAATATGGGCAACTGCTTTAATGCAAATCTGGGATGTAATCGGAAAGACAAAAACCGACAAAGCATTTTTAACTGGTTTAGCACTAACAAATTCTTCAACTAATCAACAAAATGCAGCTATAGCAGTGAGACAAGCGGCTATTAATATGAATTTTCCATGTGCAGATATTCAGGTGTTTACAGAAAAATTTACAGATAGAGGATATGTTATGCCAGTACTTGGATTAACAATGGCAGCCATTGCAAACCAAACAGTTACTGCAGATGCTACTAATACGTATACTTTACCTAGCTATGCAACTTTGGCTAATCCAATTACAGCGAATTGTGATGCAACAGTAACACAAAGTCCAGCTGTTGCTACAGTTTTAGTGCCAGGAACCTATACAATTACGATGATTGCAACAAGTGGTGCCTCAGTAACAAGAACTTTCCAACTTACCATAAATTCATCCTTAGGGGTTAATGAATCAGTAAAAAATAACTTTGTATTGTATCCAAATCCTGCGGCAAACGTTTTAAATATTAAAGGTGATTTTGATGCTGAAGAAAGTGTAACTATCTATAATATGCTAGGACAAACTGTTTTGACAAAAGCGGTATTTTCTAACGCCCAAAGTATCGATATTACTTCTTTAGCTAAAGGTATTTATAATGTGTATTTCAATAATGCTAAAGTATCTTATAAGTTTATAAAAGAATAAATTAAAATTTACTATTTAAGAAAACCATCTCCTTTTTAGAACGAGATGGTTTTCTTTTTTACATCCATGCCAAAAATACTTTGCAATCCCGAAACTTCGGGATAACTTTGCCGCTTTATAACTTTTGAACAATGACCAAACAACAAATCATAGATACTTTTGACCCAAGCCAACCTGGTTTAGCTGATGCCACCATTTTTGGGTTGCCATTCTCAGCTGAACAATCAGAAATAATTATTATTCCTGTACCATGGGAAGTAACAGTAAGTTATGGAGCCGGAGCTTCAGATGGACCAGAGGCTGTTTTGAATGCTTCATTTCAGGTAGATTTAAACCATCAAGAGTTTCCCGAATTATGGAAATTGGGAATATATTATGATGAAGCACCTGAACATTGGAAAAGAAATTCTAATAGCTACAAAGCATTAGCACAACCTATAATTCAGGCACTCGAAAAAGGAGAAGATTTAAATAATCATCCAAGTTTACTTTCAGATTTACAAACCATTAACAAAGTCTGTCGCGACTTACATAACGAAGTAAAAGAAAAAGTATTGTTTTGGATGAACCAAGGCAAAAAAGTGGCGTTACTTGGTGGCGATCATTCTACACCTTTGGGTTATTATGAAGCCTTATCTTCAATACATGATGATTTTGGGATTTTGCATCTTGATGCTCACATGGATTTACGTATTGCTTATGAAGGATTTACGTATTCTCACGCATCAATAATGTACAATGCTATACAAATACCACAGATTTCAAAAATAGTACAGGTTGGTATTCGCGATTTTTGTGAGCAAGAAGTTGCTGTTGTGCAACAAGCTAAAGACAGGGTTTTGGTAAATACCGATGCCGATATGAAAACGGAAAACTTTGCCGGAAAAACTTGGGAGCAACAATGCGATGCTATTATCGCAAGCTTACCGCAAAAAGTTTGCATCAGTTTTGATATAGATGGAATGTACCCATGGTATTGCCCCAATACAGGAACTCCGGTTCCCGGAGGTTTTTCGTTTGAGCAAGCTACTTATTTGTTTAACAAATTAGCAGCAAGTGGGAAAGAAATTATTGGCTTTGATTTGGTAGAAGTTGCACCAGGAGAAAATGATGATTGGGACGGCAATGTTGGTGCCCGTATGTTATTTCACATGTGTGGTGTTTTAGCCAAGAATAACGGATTGAACGTAGGACAGAAAATCAATTTTCAAAGACGATGAAGTGCTTGTTTTAAACCCTATTATTTAGAAATTGAAAAATGAAATTCAGTCCCTTGGCCTTTTTCAGATTCCACGTGAATTTTGCCTCCGAGTTTTTCTATAATTTTCTTTACTGTTGCCAAACCAATTCCATTTCCTTTATTCCCAAATTGATCTTCTGCTGAGGCAATCTGAAATAAATTAAAAATTGCAGCTTGATCCTTTTTAGAGATACCAGGTCCATTATCTTTTACAATAAATAAATAATGGCTTGAATTTTCGGAAACACAAAGTTCGATTTCAGCGATTTTTTTATTGCTATATTTTAACGAATTTGAAAATAGATTGATTAGTATCTGATCAAGTAATATTGGATACGTTTTAATGGTTGTTAAATTGGTGTTTAAAGAAATTTTTATATTATCCTTATTGCCAATTAATTTAGTAAGATCTTTTGTTAGTTTGATTAAGTTTACTTTAGACTTAGTTACTATACTCAAGTCGTCAATTTTTGAAAACTCTAATAAGCCATCAACTAGCATTTTTAAACGCTGTCCAGACTTTTCAATTGAATCAATAAGTAGGTTTCCTTGGGTGTCTATTTGTGAAGCGTATATTTCAGTAAATAAATTAGCAGCACTCATGATATTTGCTAATGGGGATTTTAAGTCATGCGCTGCAATAGATGCAAATCTTTCTAGTTCCCGATTTTTTTTGTACCAATTGAATCCTTAATTCTTCTTGCTTACGCATGCTTTTCTTATAATTAAGCAGGTTCATAATCTGCTTTGAAATTGTTTTAAGTGATCTAATTTGTTTATCACTTAATTTTCGTGGTGAATTGTCAATTACACAAAGTGTTCCTAAGGGAAGATCTTCATCACTTTTTAATACAACTCCAGCATAGAATATTACATATGGGTCACTTGTAACCAATGGGTTGTCAAAAAAACGCTTGTCTTTTCTGGCGTCCTCTATAATAAATAAATCATCTTTTTCGTTAATGGCATGTGCGCAAAATGCTACATCACGACTAGTTTCATTTACCTCTAGACCAATTTTAGACTTAAACCACTGTCTGTTCTCATCTATTAGGCTAACAAGAGAAATTGGAGTTTCGCAAATTTCTGAGGCAAGTTGAGTTAGATTGTCTATTTCTTCCTCTGATTCGGTATCCAATACTAAATATGATTTTAAACTCTCTATTCGTTTTGACTCTCTTTTATGATTACTTGGCTTCTTCATATTTTATTTTTTGAGTAATTTAATTTACTAAAAACAAGGCTGTTAGTTAAAATATTTTCTTATGGTCTAGTTTTTTAAAGCGGCCAGATCTTTATGATTCTGACAGTGTCGGATTCAAATAATTTTGACCTATTTCAAAAATGAAATCAACGCTTTCCTCATCAAAAAAACAGCAATGACAAAAAACCTATGTGGCTTAAGTTTTTATTCCTTGGTGAATTTTTCAATTGTTTCTTTCAAATTAGGGAATTCATTTATTAAATCTTCTCTCTTGGCTAATTCAAAATCTGCAAAATCAAACCCTGGAGCAACAGTGCAACTAACAAAAGAGTATCCTTTTAAATTTTTAACCCTTGAGGCAAACCATGTATTTGCTGGAATTGTTGCTTGAACTACTTCTCCATTTTCTAGATTATTTCCCAATATGATGGTATTTAAAACGCCCTCTTTTATAAATACGATTTCCAAAGCTTCTCCTTGATGAAAGAACCATAATTCATCAGATTTAATTCGATGAAATAATGATTTGTTTTCATTTTCCAATAGAAAATATATTGCAGTACTAATGTTTCTGTAAACATTTTTATCTGTTTCTATAGTTTGATTGGACCTGTAAGTTTCTTTGTAAAACCCTCCTTCGGGATGCTCTTGTAGTCCAAGTCTTTCAACTATTTCTTTACCATTCATAGTAGAGTAGCTAATTTTAATATATTAGTTAATAATCTTCGGATTGATGATATTTGTGAAATTCAAACTGTGGTGTTTCAAATATACTATAAATTTGAAAGAAAAAACATATTTTTGAGAATAAAAATACTTGATGCGAAGAACAAAGCTTCATTTAAGCACTGAAACGCCAAATTATCTAAGATACTTTTAGCTATAATTTTATTTTGTCCATAAGTTTCCAATTGAATAAGTTTTTGCTTGTCCACTAATAATAACTCGGTCTCCTTTGTTTTCACAATAAAGTTTACCTAATCGTTCAGAAACTTGTTGAGCATTAAGTTCTTTTTTGTTGAGTCTTTTCGCCCAAAATGGAATTAGAGAACAATGTGCTGAACCTGTTACAGG
>CANKLK010000075.1 GCA_947482805.1 Flavobacteriaceae bacterium | reverse complement strand
TGTTTGCCGTGGTTTTTTTTTTAATTTTAAAAAATGCTTTCAACTGGATTTATGGCGTAATCGGAATTGTTCTGTTTTCGATTTTGATAATGCTTGGGTTTAAATTTTATAAAAGAATTCGCGAGAGAAAATAGTTCACGGTCTCAGTCTCAGTTTACAGAAAACATCTGAAAACTGCGACTGAAAACTGCGACTGAAAACTGAACACTATGCTCAACGGCTTCAAAATGTCAATGCTTTCCCTTCGTATTAGGATTTTCCTATCGATGATAATATTGATATTAATTGCTTCTATTTTGATGGCTTCCATTTCGATTATCCAGTTTAAAAATGAAGCCAAAGACTACCATCAAAAAAGGTTAGACCAAAAAGAATTCGCCATAAAAGAACATATCAATTATGTACTTACCAATACAACCTATCCGCTTACAGAGAAAAATCTACCGCTGATTTTTAAAGATAAAATCCATGAGTTGGCAGATATTCATAACCTTGAAATAAATATTTATGGGTTAAACGGAAAGTTGTTAAAATCTTCCAAAGCTTCCTTTTCTGTTGATAAAGTGGCGGCGCCGATTCCAAATTATGTGCTAAAACTTGTTCAGTCGTCTGTCGAGAAAAGATATGTTGACATTAAGACTGTAAATGGATTAAAAAACCGGTCTTCTTATAGTCAAATCAAAGATGATAAATTCAAGCCTCTGGGCATTTTGAATATCCCGTATGTTGAAGATGATGGCTTTTATGAAACTGAATTGCAACAATTTTTGCTTCGTTTGAGCCAAGTCTATTCTTTTATGCTGATTATAGCTTTTGCTTTGGCCTATTTTCTTGCGAGTTATATAACCAAATCATTAAAGACTATCTCGGATAAAATCAATGAAACAAGTTTGAACCAAAAGAACGAAAAAATCGTTATTGAAGCCAATAGCCGCGAAATTAATTCATTGATTAATGCTTACAATAAAATGGTAGATAAACTGGAAGACAGTGCCACTATGCTTGCCCAAAGTGAACGCGAACAGGCTTGGCGCGAAATGGCAAAACAAGTCGCCCATGAAATCAAAAATCCGTTAACGCCTATGCGTTTGACAGTACAAAGTTTCCAGCGAAAATTTGATGCCAATGACCCCGAATTAAAACAAAAACTTAACGATTATTCCAAAACATTGATTCAACAAATTGATACAATGAGTGCTGTGGCTTCCGCCTTTTCAAACTTTGCCTCAATGCCAGCTCAACAAAATGAAACGCTCAATGTGGTGCAAGTAGTAGAATTAGCTTTGGACATTTTCAATGAAGATTTTATTGTTTTTAAAAGCAATAAAGAATATGTTATTTCGAAAATCGACAGAACACAACTGATTCGTATTATCACCAATTTGGTTAAAAATGCTATTCAATCTATTCCGGATGAACAGGAAGAAAAAAAAGTTTTGGTTTCGGTTAACGAAGTAGAAAACGATGTGATCATTACAGTTGAAGACAACGGAATTGGGATTGAATCAAATAATATTGAACACGTTTTTGAACCAAAATTTACAACCAAAACAAGCGGAATGGGTTTGGGCCTAGGAATTATCAAAAACATTATAGAAAATTACAAAGGAACTATTACATTTGAAACTGAACTAGAGAAAGGAACAACGTTTTTTGTTTCGTTGCCTATTGTTAAGTAAACACAGATTTCACAGATTATCACAAATTACAGTATTTAATAAATTATCTTATGAGCTTCGAAAACATTATTGTAACAGCAGAAAACGGCATTGGACAGATTACTATCAATCGGCCGTCAAAATTAAATGCACTAAACAGAGCGACCATTCAGGAATTACATGACGCTTTTGAAAATCTGGAAAGTAAATCTGATGTAAGAGTTATTATCATCACCGGAGAAGGTGAAAAAGCTTTTGTAGCCGGTGCTGATATTTCAGAGTTTGTAAGTTTTACCATTCAAGAAGGAGCTCAATTAGCGGCACAAGGACAAGAATTACTTTTTGATTTTGTTGAAAACCTGAAAAAACCAGTAATCGCAGCTGTAAATGGTTTTGCCCTTGGTGGTGGATTGGAATTAGCGATGGCATGTCATTTCAGAATTGCCTCTGATAATGCAAAAATGGGTTTACCTGAAGTTTCACTCGGTGTAATTCCGGGTTATGGTGGAACGCAACGTTTGCCACAATTAATTGGAAAAGGTCGTGCTATGGAAATGATAATGACTGCCGGAATGATTTCTGCAGAAGATGCTTTACGTAACGGATTAGTAAATCATGTGGTGCCACAAGGCGAGCTTATAGATTTTACAAAAGGCATTGCTACTAAAATTATGCGCAATTCACCATTTGCCATTGGCAGAGCCATAAAAGCAATTAATGCTAATTTCAAAGACGGTGTAAATGGTTTTGAAACCGAAATCAGAAACTTTGGGAAATGTTTTGGAACTGAAGATTTTAAAGAAGGAACTACTGCTTTTTTGGAAAAAAGGAAAGCTGAGTTTTCAAGAAAATAGTTAGTCCTCAGTCTCAGAAATAGAGTTGTAAACTGTGACTGAAAACTGAACACTATTTTTCCCCTTCCCACTCGGCATAAAACTGCGAAAGGAAATTCTCCATGTATTTGTGGCGTTCTAAAGCAATTTTCTTCCCAGTAGCCGTATTCATTTTATCTTTTAGTAACAATAACTTTTCGTAAAAATGATTCAATGTTGGTGAATTCGAATTTTTATATTCCTCTTTAGACATGTTGAGATTTGGTACAATAGAAGGATTATAAAGCGCTCTGTTTTTAAAGCCTCCGTAATTGAATGTTCTTGCGATTCCAATGGCGCCAATAGCATCTAACCGATCGGCATCCTGAACAATTTTAAGTTCTTTTGAGCTGAATTTGTTTTCAAAATTTCCGCCTTTAAACGATATGTTTTCAATGATATTTATGACGTGATTAATCGTCTCCTCAAAAACATTTTCACTTTCTAAAAAAGCTCTCGCTGTTTTGGGACCAATCGTCTCGTCTCCATCGTGAAATTTACTGTCAGCTATATCGTGAAGTAACGCACCTAACTTTACGACTATCAAATCGCATTCTTCTTCCTGAGCAATTAAAATTGAATTTTTGTAAACCCGTTCAATGTGAAACCAATCGTGTCCGCCTTCGGCATTTTCTAATTGTTGTTTTACAAAAAAAATCGTTTTATCAATTATGGACATGCTTATTTAATTTAAAAAATCCTCTCTTTACAGAAAGGATTTAAGTCTATATTCTATTCTCTTTTTTCTATTATCTTATCAATGCTGGTTCAACCCATTTGAAAATTGTAGATTCAACAGGAATCACTAATCTTTCAGAAACTTTTGCCATTCTTGCTGGTAATTTCATTAGATAATCTCTCGCTTTTTCTGCTTCGTCTGTCAAACCAGAAAGTTTATCTATTTCCCATTTTTCAATTAACTTTTGCATAATATCAACATAATCAGCAGCTGTATAAACGCCAATTCGTTGGGCAGAATCTGAAAAATTTAAAAAGGCAGAGCTTATTTTTTCACCTGATTCTCTTAAGAATTGAGCTGGCATAACTATTTTTTGCTTCATCATATAATTAAATGCCAATAGCATTTCGCTTGGGTCAACTTTAAAAATTTGGGTTACAAATTCGCTATAAGCATGATGATGACGCATCTCATCTCCAGCAATCATTTTACATATTTTTGATAATTTCTTGTCGCCATATTGTTTGGCGATTTGAGAAACTCTATTATGAGAAACATAAGTTGCTAATTCCTGAAAACTGGTATAAACAAAATTTTTGTATGGATCACGTCCTGTACCTATATCAAATCCGTCAGCAATTAAATGCTGCGTTGTAATTTCAACTTCACGCATGTTTACGCGCCCAGATAAATACAAGTATTTATTTAACAAATCACCATGACGATTTTCTTCTCCCGTCCACTGACGCACCCATTTGCTCCATGGATTATTTTCAACCTGACCAACGCCATCAACATCCATCAACCAGGATTCGTAGGTTGGCAAAGCTTCTTCGGTTATGGTATCGCCTACCAATGTTACCCAAAAATCGTAGGGTAAATCTTTGGCAATTTCTCTAAGTTCTTTTACTTCTTCAAAGAAATTTTCATCTTCAGAATTAGGCAAAAAATCCGATGGTTGCCATATTGTTTCTACTGGAATCAAATATTCTTCCATGAAACCTTCTACTTTATTTTCCAGAAATTGCATTACTTCTAGACGAATATTCTTTATCGACATTGTTTAATTTTTAATAGATTGGATTACTGCTTTTTCTGTTTTTATCATCAATTCTTCTAAAGGAAAGTCTTTTACAGCAATCGCTTCGTGAATTATAAATTGTAAATGATTCCCTAAACCCATTGGGAAAACTCCAAATTTAACCATTTTCCAGGAATTATTGATAGTAATTGGCACAACATATGCTGAAGGTGCATATTTACATAGGATTTTTAAGCCGCTTTGGGCAAATTCTTTTGGCTTCCCATCTTTACTTCTGGTCCCTTCCGGGAATATAACAGCGGAACGTTTATGCTTTTCAATGTATTCCGACAGTTCTTTTATCAGCGGAATGGCTTGTTTTGGATCTTTCCTGTCAATAAGAATTGAACCGCCATGACGAAGATTATAGGAAACACTTGGAATTCCTTTTCCTAATTCTTTCTTGCTTACAAACTTGGCGTGAAAACGTCGCAAATACCAAATAATTCCAACGATATCATAAAGACTTTGATGGTTTGAAACAAAGATTATCGGGACATTTTTTGGAATAGTATCTCTATTTTCAAACGTATATCTTGTTCCTAAAATATTAGTGCATTTGGTCAAAAAAAAGTTTAAATAGTCAACACTTTTTTTATGTGCCTGATAACCAAAAACGTTTAAACAAATCCATTGAATAGGATGGAAAACAACCAAAGATAATCCAAAACAAAGATAAAATAAGACCGAAATTGGATATGAAATAAGCTTTTCCATGATTTAAAAATAGATAACAAAAATATAAAAAATCAAAAGGAAGAAGAAGAATAAGAAAAGAAAAAACGTTTTTTAAAATTTTGTGAAAATGTACACTTTTTGTATACCTATAGTAAGCCAAACGCTGTTACCTTTACAGTCTGTTTAATCTAGGTCAAAAGAATCAAAATAATTTGTTCAAAACTCCTCCGATTTGTATCCATTAACATCAAAAAAAGCATTATTTTTATGCCACAAAATTTATAAAAAATGAGTTCAGAAAAAGAAGCCAAATTAAAAGCATTACAATTAACACTTGATAAATTAGACAAAGCTTACGGAAAAGGTACCGTAATGAAAATGGGGGACAAAGCCGTTGAAGAAGTTGAAGTAATTCCTTCTGGATCGCTTGGTTTAGATTTAGCATTAGGGGTAAATGGTTATCCTAGAGGAAGAGTTATAGAGATATATGGCCCGGAATCTTCGGGAAAAACAACCTTAACATTGCACGCCATTGCCGAAGCACAAAAAGCGGGTGGAATTGCTGCTTTTATTGATGCTGAACATGCTTTCGATAGAAATTACGCAGAAAAATTAGGCGTAGATATTGAGAATTTAATTATTTCTCAACCTGACAATGGAGAACAAGCCTTAGAAATTGCAGAAAACTTAATCCGTTCTGGTGCTATTGACATTGTGGTTATCGACTCAGTTGCAGCCTTGACACCAAAAAGTGAAATCGAAGGCGAAATGGGAGATTCAAAAATGGGATTACACGCGCGTTTGATGTCGCAAGCATTAAGAAAATTAACAGGGACAATTAGCAAGACGCATTGTACCGTATTTTTCATTAATCAGTTAAGAGAGAAAATCGGAGTGATGTTTGGTAACCCAGAAACCACAACCGGTGGAAATGCTTTAAAATTCTATGCTTCTGTACGTTTAGACATTCGTCGTTCATCACAAATTAAAGATGGCGAAAATGTTATTGGAAACAGAACCAAAGTCAAAGTGGTAAAAAATAAAGTAGCACCGCCATTCAAAACAGCAGAGTTTGATATAATGTATGGCGAAGGCGTTTCAAAAACAGGCGAAATTCTTGATTTAGCCGTAGAATTTGAAATCATCAAAAAGGCAGGTTCATGGTTTAGCTATGGTGACACAAAACTTGGGCAAGGAAGAGACGCTGTTAAAGTCTTGATAAAAGACAATCCAGAATTAGCGGATGAATTAGAACAAAAAATAAAAGATCATATTAAAGAAAGTAATTCTTAATAAACTATAACATCCCATTAAAATTTTAACGGGATGTTTTTTTTTGTAACTTAACGCAGCCATTTTTATAAAAAAATACTAACAAAATATTATATCATGAGTAAAAAAATAATCCCTCTTTTAGCCCTGTTTTTTATATTAAATTCTTGTTCTTCAGGTGACGATACCCAATACTCCTTTAAATTAATGCCTATAGAGAGTGTCGATATTCCTGCTGAATTTACTTTAGGGGAAACCTATCCTATAACTGTTCATTATACAGCACCCACAAGTTGCTATTATTTTAGCTCATTGTATTATGATAAAGATTTAAACATAAGAACAATTGCTATTGAAAATGCTATAGCACAAAGAAATAATTGTCAGGATTTGAGTGCTGCGGATGGGGCAAGTACCTATACTTTCAATTTTTATGTGACTAGTAATGGTTCCTATATTTTTAAATTTTATCAAGGAAAAGACGACCAAGGAAATAATATTTTTCTTGAATATGAAGTGCCTGTTACGAATTAAACAACAATCAATTTTTGATAATTAGATTTAAATCAACCCATAAATGATTGCAAAAAAAGGATAGAAAAGCACAAGAACAGTTATGCAAATTGTATTCTCCAAAACTGTTTGTAGCTTGCTTACTAGTAATATTGAGAAAGAGATGCTAAATCCGGGACTCTTTTTTTATGAATTATAATCTTGCAGTTGCTTTAATATAATGCTGTGAACTTGGCCTTTAATGGTCTTTTTAAAATCTGCAGATTGATTTTTAGTGTCGATAAAATGATGAATTTTTACACGCATCAAACCAGGACTTCCACTGAAAAAAGTATAAGAAAAGTGCTTTTTGTTATCGGCAAAAGTAAGTGGAACAATCGGAATATGGTGGTCAATTGCTAATCGGAAAGCGCCATCTTTAAATTCATCCAATACTATAGATTCATCATCAGGAACACCTCCTTCGGGGAAAATACAAATGCTCAATCCTTGATTTAGCCTTTTTTGAGCTCTTTCAAAAACAGCCATTCTACTTTTTGAACTACTTCTATCTACCAAAATACAAGTCCGTTTATAGAAAAATCCGAAAAGCGGAATCTTAGCCAATTCTTTTTTACCAACAAAAACAAAAGGGTTTTTTACAACAGAAAGCATTAGCATAATATCGGTCATCGAAGTGTGATTGGCAACAAACATATAACTTTTGCCTTCTATGATTTCTTCTTCTGTTTCTAATTTTACTCTGAAACCCATACCTAATAATATGACTTTAGCCCAAATTCGAGCCATCACAAAAAAATAGGGATACCATTTTTCTTTAAGAATGGAAATAAAAAGAAACGGGAACATAACGATTATGGGAATCGCCATTAATACATAAAACCAAATCCGATAAAGTGTCCAAAAAACAATTTTCAATGCTCTCATATTGTCAAATGTAATGAAAGGTATGCAATTTTTAATACAAAGGTTTAACTTTGCGGTTGAAATAAAATTACCATGTCAAAAATACTAACCGGAATTCAAAGCACAGGAACGCCCCATTTAGGAAACTTATTAGGTGCCATTTTGCCCGCTATTGAACTGTCAAAAAATCCAAGTAACGAGTCGTTTCTTTTTATTGCTGATTTGCATTCGATTACCCAAATAAAAAACGGAGATGAGCTTCGTCAAAATACGTATAGTACCGCTTCGGTTTGGTTGGCTTGTGGATTGGATGTCAGTAAAGTGATTTTTTACCGTCAGAGCGATGTGGCTCAAACCGCTGAATTGTCATGGTATTTAAGTTGCTTTTTCCCTTTTCAACGTCTGACTTTAGCGCATTCTTTTAAAGACAAAGCCGATAGACTGGAAGATGTAAACACTGGTTTGTTTTCGTATCCAATGCTAATGGCTGCTGATATTTTATTGTATGACGCCAATTTTGTTCCGGTTGGGAAAGACCAATTACAACATATTGAAATTACGCGTGATGTAGCTTCTCGTTTTAATCATCAAATGGGGGAAACATTTATAATTCCGGAAGCAAAAATTGAAAAAGAAACCATGTATGTTCCCGGAACTGATGGTCAAAAAATGAGTAAATCGCGTGGCAATATCATCAATATTTTCTTGGATGATAAAGCGTTGCGCAAACAAATCATGAGCATTGAAACCGATAGCACACCATTAGAAGAACCAAAAAATCCTGATACCTGTAAAATATTTGGACTTTATAAATTATTGGCAAATGGGGAACAAATTGCACAAATGAAAACCAAATATGCTAATGCTAACAGAGATTTTGGTTACGGCCATGCCAAACAGGAATTATTTGAGTTAATTGTTGCAAACTTCAAAAACGAAAGAGAAAAATACAATTACTACATGAACAATTGGCCAGAAGTTGATGCTTTGCTAAAACAAGGAGCAGTAAAAGCGGGAACAATTGCAGATGCTGTTTTGAAAAAAGTCAGAGTGAAATTAGGGTTTGAATAAACTTAAATTGCTTCAAACAGTTTCCCTGGTAAAGGTCGAATAATGCCTTTCAATTCCATATTTAATAGTAAAGACGAAATTCGAAAAATCGGAAAATCACATTCGAGAGCAATGCTATCTAACAATTGCTTCCCATTTCGTTGAAGATAATCGTAAACTTTTTGTTCGTCTTTATCTAAAGAAACAAACAGTTGTTTTTGAATAACCGCTTTGTCATTGTGAGTATGCGAAGCAATCTGCCAATTCAAAATATAAACCAAATCGGCTGCAGAAGTCATCAAATTAGCACGTTGTGTTTTAATTAAATTATTGCATCCCTGACTGTATTTATCAGAAGTTCTACCGGGTACAGCAAAGACATCCCGATTGTAATCATTTGCCATAATTGCTGTTATTAGTGAACCCCCTTTTTCTGCACTTTCTATAACAACTGTAGCCTCGCTCATTCCGGCAACGATACGATTGCGACGAACAAAGTTCTCTTTATCCGGATTTGAATTGCTCCAAAACTCAGTTAAAAACCCGCCGTTTTCTTCCATTTTTGCAACATATTTCTTGTGTGCTTTTGGATAAACTTGATTTAATCCATGCGCCAAAACCCCGATGGTTTGCAACTTATTTTCCATAGCTGCCTGGTGTGCTACAATATCAACTCCATAGGCAAATCCGCTAACGATTATTGGATTAAAAATTGCTAAATCTTCGATAAGTTTTTTACAAAAATCTACTCCGTGTGAAGTAACTTCCCTTGTGCCAACGATGCTGATTATTTTTCTGTTTTCGAAATTTAAATTACCCGAACCAAAAAGCAAAACCGGTCCGTCTATGCAGTGTTTTAACTTGTTAGGATAATCGTCATTTTGGTAATACAAAATGGATATTTTCTCATTCTCAATAAAACGCAATTCCCGTTCTGCTTTTTCAAAAATGGATTTATCCTTGAGATTTTTAATTAAAACAGCTCCAATTCCGTCAATTGATTTTAATGATTGTAATTTGGTATTAAAAACATTTTCGGCTGAACCGCAATGATTTATGAGTTTTTTGGCAACAATATCTCCAACGCCTTCTACTTTCAATAGCGCCAAAATATTAAAAAGTTCTGTTGGGTTCATGTGCTTATTTTACTACAAAAATAATTATTTTTTATTGGGATTGTTAATAAATTTTGCGAATAATTTTTTGATAGTTCTATAGTTTATCTAAATTTGTCCATATGAAGATTGAACAATACATTTCCCAATTATTATTTCGTTATCAATGTGTTACCGTACCTGGATTTGGTGCGTTTCTGACTGAATTTCAGTCGGCACAATTGGACGAAAACTCCCATTCGTTTTATCCTCCAAAAAAGATGGTCTCTTTTAATCCGTTTATCAAAAACAATGATGGATTATTGGCAAACCATTTGGCACAAGCAGAAAAAATATCCTATGAAATTGCAGTAAATAGTATTCAAAATGAAGTATCGCATTGGAAAAGTAAAATCCAGGAATTCGGTAGTTTCTCTGTAAAAAATGTTGGTGATTTTTCATTGAATTCGGAGAATAATTTAGTATTTGTACCTATTGATCAAATCAATTATCTTACTGCATCTTTCGGGTTGAGTTCTTTTGTTTCTCCAGCAGTAAAAAGAGAAGTTTATAAAGAAGAAGTTGAGCAACTCGAAGAAAAAGCGCCAGTTATTTTCACACCGGA
>CANKLK010000074.1 GCA_947482805.1 Flavobacteriaceae bacterium | reverse complement strand
CTGATTCTAATAAAAACTTTGCTCTAAAACTACCTGTTTTTTGAAAACCATATTCGGTCATTTGAAATTGAGCGTCATCAAAACAATACACCGGAATAATTTCATCACTTTGTGCAATTGCTGTTACCAATGTTTCATTATCATGCAATCGCAAATCTGTTTTAAACCAAACAATCCCTCTTTTCATAACTCATTTATATTTTTTAAATAATAATCGGCTTGTTCTAATATAGAACTTTTATCTTCTGGTTTCATTTTTCGCCAAACGTTATACATCATTCCAATTCGTGGATTTTTAGCTAATTTATCTTCCTGTTTATCATAAAAATTCCAATACAAACTGTTGAACGGACATGCTTTATCTCCAGTTTTTTTCTTTTTGTCATAATTACATGAACTACAATAATGACTCATTTTATCAATATACGAAGCAGAACTCACATAAGGTTTGGTTCCTACAATGCCGCCATCAGCAAACTGGCTCATACCGCGAGTATTCGTAATTTCGACCCATTCGATAGCATCGATATAAATTCCAAGATACCAGGCATCGACTTCATCGGGATGCACTCCGGCTAGCAACGCAAAGTTACCGGTAATCATTAAACGCTGAATGTGGTGTGCGTAGGCATACTCTAAAGATTGCGTTATAGCATCTTTTAAGCAATTCATTTTGGTCTTTCCAGTCCAAAACCAATCGGGCAATTTTTCTGTATGATTGAAGAAATTAAGTGTAGCAAACTCGGGCATTTTTAACCAATAAATTCCGCGCATATATTCTCGCCAACCAATAATCTGACGAACAAAACCTTCGAGTTGGTTGTACTCAATTTCATCTTTACGATTTTCCCACTCTTGAACAGCTCTGTCGATTACCTCTTTAGGTGAAATCATTTTGACATTCATAGAAAACGAAATCCGTGCATGGTATAATGACCATTCGTTGGGTGACATCGCATCTTGATAGGAACCGAATAACGGCAAACATTCGGCAACGAAAAAATCAAGTAAGGCTAACGATTGTGTTCTGTTGATAGGCCAGACAAAATGCTTGGCATCAATACTTCCAATTGTTTTAACATTCGCTTTCTGAATTTGATCAAAAGCTTCAGTTACATCATTATTAAAAACTAAAGGTGTTGTAGCTTTATGATCTTTAGGCAACTTTTTCCGGTTATCTCCATCATAATTCCATTGACCTGTTGTGGGTTTATCGCCATCCATAAGCACATTGTGTTTCTTTCGAATGGCGCGATAAAAGCTCTCCATCAAGAACATTTTTTTGCCTTCGAAGAAGTCGCCTAATTCTTCTCTGGTACTGAAAAAATGCTCAGTATCATAAACTGAATGTGGAATTTTAAGCTGAGCACAGTAGTTCTTTAATAAAATATCTAATCGATATTCATCAGGTAATTGATATTCGAATTGGGTGAAATTTTCTTGACTTAGCAATGCATTTAAGTTCTTTTCAAATGATTGCAAATTATTTTTATCATTTAAATGAATGTAAATTACCTTATGCTTTTTTGATTGTAGTTCGGCAACAAAAGATCGCATAGCACTAAAAAAACCAACTACTTTTTGAATATGATGATTAGCATAATCAGTTTCCGTTCTGACTTCCATCATAACATAAGTAATATTGTCATTGACGGTTTTGAACCAAGAATGATTTATGTTTAATTGATCGCCTAGAATTAATCGAAGTGTATTTTTATTTTGCATTTTTATTTTCTCTACATCTATCACTACAATATTTAACTTCGTCCCAAACTTTCTCCCATTTTTTTCGCCAGGAAAAGGGTCGGTTGCAAACCAAGCAGGTTTTGTTAGGTAAATTTTGTTTTTTAACGTTCCGCATTAGCAAATTTTATTTTTGTTCTTTTCCATTCAATAGCCACTGATGAACCTTCGGCTATAAAAACGGATGTTGGTTTTGTATCATTTAAAACCGAAAAAGAGTTACCGTACATGGCTTTAAAATTGCAATCAATTTGATAATTTATAACCTGATGGATCTTCCAACTTGGATGGTGCAAACTATATTCTTCTGTTTTGTGGTCTCCAGTTTTTGTAAAACCATAATAATGTTCGTAGATAAATTTTTCGAATGAATCCTGTTTCATTTTTTGAGATGACAGCCCATTTTCGACATAAATACTGTTCCATTTATTATCTAACAGCCATTCAAATTTTATTTTTTGGTATTCATCATCTTTGATAATGTTATGCTTGGTAGGCACAACGGTGTAATGCTCTTTGTATAATTTGTTTGCCATCCACGCTACAATTTTGTAAGGAATAGTTTCGTTGATAAAAACGACTCCTCTTTTTATTGTGTTGTTTTCATCTGTACGAGTTACATAAAATCGTAGGTTGATTTCTTCAAATGTTCCCAATTTTGGTATGGGTACATTGAACAATTTCGTTTTTTTGAACATAAATCCAACCAGACTGACGTATGCTTTTCCGTTATACAGATCAAGATCAACACCCTTTGGCAAAAAAGGCGTCAAAATTTCTTGGTCAATTTCGTAATTAACCATAATGATGTTTTCCCAATTTGCTTTTAAAAATATAGCCATTATTTGCTTGTCTTTTTTGAATTTTTTCTGGCAGTACTTACATGCTTTTTCAAAATTCGTTTCCCTTCTGCTTTAACTTCATCCTTTTTGCGAAAACTCCAGATAATTTCGCTAGCATATTTTCGAGTAGCTTCAATGTCAACAATTGGTTCTGGATAGTCTTTGCCTATTTCGCATTGATACAATTGCTGCTCTATAAGACTCAATTTCCATGGTTCGTGAATTAAATGAGTCGGAATATTTGCTAATTCGGGCAACCATTTTTTGATAAAAATTCCTTCTGAATCATGCTCTTCTGAATTCTTTATCGGATTGTAAATTCGAACCGTATTTATTCCGGTGACACCCGACTGCATTTGCAATTGTGGATAATGAATTCCGGGTTCATAATCTAAAAACTGTCGCGCTAAAAAATGTAATTCACGCCAATCCTGCCATAAATTAAACACAAAAAAAGATACAACCATAGCGCGCATTCTGAAATTAAGATATCCGGTTGTAACCACACAACGCATACAGGCATCAACAATTGGCACTCCGGTTTTACCAGCTTGCCAAGCTTGAATATACCTTTCGTTTTTCGGCTTTATTATCGTATCAAAAGCACTGTTAATGTTATGGAATTCCATTCGACATTCATCTTCAAACTTTTGTATAAAATGGCAATGCCAGTGCAAACGAGAAACAAAATTAAGCATCGCTCTTTTATTAGGTGAACTTTCATAAAACTGATTCGTGTATTGATAAACCATCCGCATACTTACATTGCCATAGGCCAAATAAGGTGATAATCGGCTACAACCTCTCCGGCTTAAATTTGGCTTTGAGATATGCTTACTATAATTAACATGCCGCTCCTTAACAAAACTGTCTAAATACCGCCAAGCCCAATATTCGCCACCTTGCTGGAAATTTTTATGGCGAGTTGTAATGTCTTTTGGAAGAGTATTACCTCTTAATCTTGTATAAAAATTAGTTTCTAGAGTTTCGATTTTTAGCTCATTTATATTAATTATCTTGGGTTCAGCACGCATTACGTTTTCCCAACGTTTGTCCCAATCTTTTCTTGATTTTAGTTTCCGAATTACACCGTGCATTTGAGATTGTTTCCAATGAATAGCGTTTTCATCAAAAAAAGACTGCATCGCAATATCTCTATCGAAAGTAACTTTATTGCCAATTTCTTGATGTGAAAAAACTGCTTTTACATCATAAATCTCTAGCAATTCCTTAAAAACAGTTTGCACTTCATTGTAAAAAAAATAAATTTGGGCATCAACTGATTTTAGCTTAGACTGCATTTCTTGTAATGATTCATAAACAAATCGCCAGTGACGTATATCAGAATCATCATAAGCCATAACTGATGGTTCAAAAAAGTAAACTAAAAGAATGGGGAGATTTTCTTGTTGCGCCATAAAAAGAGGTTCATGATCTGTAAAACGTAAATCACGTTTGAACCAAACAATATTGACAGCTTTTTTAATCAATTTTTAAGTAATGATGTAATTTCTTTATCGGGTTTTGCATAACTTAATCGGTCTAATTGGATTGTTTTGTGATAACTATCTAAACCCGAACAAGTGATCGTGTTTGCTTTTTCTATATCGACAAAACCATCTTTGTGTAAACAATCTTCAGGAATATAAATTTGAATTATTTCTCCAATTATTAAAATTGTATTATTTATGGAGATATCCATTTTTTCTCTAAATTCAACACCTAACTGAATACTAGACTCTGCAACAAAAGGAGCAAAAAAATTATCTCTGTATTCGGTTTTCAATCCAGTAGCATCAAACTCAGATATATCTTTATCATACCTTGCCGATGTTTGGTGTGCTTGTTTATATATAGATTCGTTTATATGATTTATGGTATAAAAACGGTTATCAATAATATTTCTCATAGTATCACGCTCTGGTGGACTTGGGCGAAAAATCATTCCGATTAAAGGAGGATTAGCTCCGATATGAAAAAAAGAACTGAAAATACCTAAATTAGTTTTTCCCTGAGTATCAGAAGTCCCAACCAAAGCAACACTTTTAAATCCGCCTAAACTGTTTATCAGATGAACTCGCTGTTGCTTTTCTAATCTATCAATAGTCTCAGTATCAAAATAAATTTTATTGTCCATAATAAGAATTTTATCAAAAAATGATGTCGTTTTTATGGAGTACTACCCACTTTTTATCACTATTCAGTTTAAAAGTTCCAATGTGTTCTTTATTCCATTCGTTTGGAGAAATTAGCGAGAGAAAATTTATGCCATCATCACCTCTATATAAATGATAAACTTCGCCAATGACAGGCTCAAAAGAAAACCGTGAACTGTAAACTAATTCGTTCCACTCAAATTCTTCAATTAAATTTTGGTATTGCATTTTAAGTTCGTTGAACTTATTTTCAAACTCTTTATTCACATTGCTAATACCTCTGCTCTTCCAAGAAACAAGATCATCAATTTTAATTAACGGGGCACCAACATTGGTTGCATATGGCAACAAACTAGCATTATATCCCTGTTCTTCAGAAAATACAATATTATCGGGTCTTTCTTTTTCCATTTTTTACACTTAAATAATTATCGTTTCGAAATTTTATTATTGGAAATAGCACGTTGCAACTTGCATTTGAATCGGTCGATTCCTTCTACTCTTTTTGCTGCATGTTTGGTTTTACAGTTTTCAACTCGCTCACGCCATAGTTTATAACTACTAAACTTTAGTTCTTTTTTCATTAACGCTTTTACATCGGCTTCCGACAAACCAAACTGAAATTTAATAGCGTCAAACGGAGTTCTGTCTTCCCAAGCCATCTCTATTATTCTATCAATGGCAATATCATCTAAAATGGGATTTACGGCAATTGGCTTTTTGTTCATTCTTTTTAATAAAACTTTAAACAAAAGTAAACTTTATTTCTGATACAAAAACAAAATTCTATTAATAAATCTTATTGCGTTAATTAGAAAAAAAATCCCTTATTTTGCTGAATACAATTTAAACAATGATGGAATCTATAGCTGCAAATGGCTACCCAATAGTATTCAGCGAAAACGGATATGACTTTCTGAATGTCTTAATCGAAAAAAATAAGTATTCTACTATATTTATTTTATCAGATACAAATACAAATGAGTATTGTCTCCCTCGTTTTCTTCCTCTATTGGCTACAAATAAAACTATAGAAATTATTGAGATTGAATCTGGAGAAACTGAAAAGAACATTACTACTTGTGTTGAAATTTGGTCTATTCTGACTGAATTAGGTGGCGATAGAAAAAGTCTACTTATTAATGTTGGTGGTGGTGTAATTACCGATATTGGTGGATTTATAGCGTCAACTTTTAAAAGAGGAATTGATTTTATGCATATTCCAACCACACTTTTAGCCATGGTAGATGCGTCCGTTGGAGGAAAAAACGGAGTTGATTTAGGCAACCTTAAAAATCAAATTGGCGTCATCAACGTTCCTAAATTGGTACTTATTGACACTGGCTATTTATCGACATTGCCACAAAACGAGATGCGCTCCGGTTTGGCAGAAATGGTTAAACACGGTTTGATTGCAGATGCTGATTATTGGACAAAATTCAAAGAATTAAACGAAATTGATTTCGCTGATTTTGATTGGTTAATATACCGTTCGATTGAAATCAAAAATGAAATTGTAATGCAAGACCCAACTGAAAATGGTATCCGAAAAGCACTAAATTTTGGACACACTTTAGGACATGCCATCGAAAGTTATTTTATGGAAAATGAAAACAAAAAAACCTTGCTGCATGGCGAAGCCATTGCGGCGGGAATGATATTGGAGAGTTATATTTCTTGGCAAAAGAAACTACTTTCAGCAGCAGAATACAAAGAAATTAAAAATACAATCAATGCTGTTTTTGAAACCATAGTATTTGAAGAAAATGACTTAAAACCTATACTCGAATTACTCATTCACGATAAGAAAAATGAGTACGGAAAAATACAATTTGTATTGCTTGATGGAATTGGCAACATAAAAATCGATCAAGAAGTTGAAAATGAATTAATTATAAAATCTTTTGCCGATTACAAAAGTTAATATAATTTTGATACGAATAGTTGCATTTCGAATATAATATTTTTTACATTTGCCCTAATGAAAAAAAGTGCCAACACTCCTATTTACAGCATTAATAGTCAAGGAATCAATACTTATTTCTTTACTGTTTCTAATCATTTTTATATACTCAAAAATGATTTAATGGATTTGTGTTCGCCAATCACATTTTTATTTCAAGAAAAACTTCCTATTATTTACGCTAATATTAGAGTTTGAATTCTAGATTATTTTGTTTTTTATAAAATGATTTAATCTCTTAATTTATACTCTAATGAATACTAAATATATCGATTTAATAAATCAAACGTTCTACTTCCCACAGGAAGAGTTCACCCTAAACAAAGACCACCTTCAGTTTCATAATATTGATTTGATGAAATTGGTAGAGGAATATGGTACTCCTTTAAAATTTACTTATCTACCACAAATTTCCAACAATATTAATAAAGCCAAGTCCTGGTTTAGAAAATCGATGGAAAAAAATAAGTATGATGCAAAATATTACTATTGCTATTGTACCAAAAGCTCCCATTTTAGTTTCATCATGAATGAAGTTTTTAAAAACAATGTTCATATTGAAACGTCTTCAGCTTATGATATTAATATCGTTGAGAATTTAATTGCTCAAGGAAAAATAAATAAGAGCACTTATATCATTTGTAATGGTTTCAAAAGAGACCAATACATTGAAAATATAGCTCGATTGCTTAATAACGGATTTAACAAAACGGTGCCGATTATTGACAATTATGAAGAATTAGATTTATTGCAAGAAGCTATTGATGGCAAATTCAAAATAGGAATCCGAATCGCTGCCGAAGAAGAACCAAAATTTGAATTCTATACTTCCCGTCTCGGTATTGGTTATAAAGACATCGTGCCTTTTTATCGTAAACAAATTCAGGAGAATAAGCAAGTAGAACTTAAAATGCTTCACTTTTTTATCAATACCGGAATAATGGATACTGCTTACTATTGGAACGAATTAGTAAAATGTATTAAGGTTTATGTAGCATTAAAAAAAGAATGCCCAACTTTAGATAGCTTAAATATTGGTGGTGGATTTCCTATCAAAAATTCGTTGGCATTTGAATTTGATTATCAATACATGATAGATGAAATTATCAATCAAGTAAAAATTGCTTGCGACGAAGCTGAAATTGATGTTCCTCATATTTTCACTGAATTTGGATCGTTTACAGTAGGAGAATCAGGCGGAGCGATTTATCAGGTTTTGTATCAAAAGAAACAAAACGACAGAGAAAACTGGAATATGATTGACAGTTCATTTATTACTACTTTACCTGATACATGGGCAATTAATAAACGTTTTGTAATGCTGGCTGTTAACCGATGGAACGATACTTATGAAAGAGTTTTATTAGGTGGTTTAACATGCGATAGCGACGATTATTATAACTCCGAGCAACATATGAATGCAGTGTATTTACCAAAATACAGTAAAGAAAAACCATTATACATAGGCTTCTTCAACACAGGAGCTTATCAAGAAACTATAGGCGGTTTTGGTGGGCTTCATCACTGTTTGATTCCACAACCGAGACATATTTTGATAGATCGTGATGAAAATGGAATTTTAGCCACTGAGGTTTTCTCAGAACAACAAACTTCTGACGAAGTATTGAAAATATTAGGATACCAGAAAAAATAGTCGGCAGTTTGCAATGGCAGTAAGCAGTATTTAGAATATAAATAATTGTAAAAAAATAGTTTGTAGTTATAAAAAAAATAGATTTTCTTTGAATAGCAAATTATAAGCAATAAATTACAAAATGAGTAAAGGACCAATCAGTCAATTTATAGAAAAACATTACCTTCATTTCAATGCGGCAGCGCTTGTTGATGCGGCAAAAGGATATGAAGCACATTTGCTTGATAATGGCAAAATGTTAATTTCACTTGCCGGCGCCATGAGTACGGCCGAGTTAGGAAAATCATTAGCCGAAATGATTCGTCAGGATAAAGTGCACATCATTTCTTGTACGGGCGCCAATTTGGAAGAAGATATTATGAATTTGGTGGCTCACAATTCTTATAAAAGAGTTCCAAATTATCGTGATTTAAGTCCGCAGGAAGAATGGGATTTATTAGAAAATCATTTTAACCGAGTTACCGATACTTGTATTCCAGAGGAAGAAGCCTTCCGCAGATTACAATCGCATTTATATGATATATGGAACAATGCTAACTCAAAAGGAGAACGTTATTTTCCGCATGAATTCATGTATCAAATGATTAATTCAGGCGTATTGGAACAATACTATGAAATTGATCCAAAAGATTCCTGGATGGTTGCTGCAGCTGAAAAGAATTTGCCAATTGTAGTGCCAGGATGGGAAGACAGTACTATGGGAAATATTTTTGCTTCCTACTGTATTAAAGGAGAATTTAATGCAACCACTATGAAAAGTGGTATCGAATATATGATGTGGTTAGCCGATTGGTATCCAAAAAATTCAACTGGAAAAGGTTTGGGTTTTTTCCAAATTGGTGGAGGAATTGCTGGAGATTTTCCAATTTGCGTGGTTCCTATGTTATACCAGGATATGGAAATGCACGAAGTCCCATTTTGGAGTTATTTTTGTCAAATATCCGATTCGACTACCAGTTATGGTTCTTATTCCGGAGCTGTTCCCAATGAGAAAATTACTTGGGGAAAATTAGATATTCACACACCCAAATTTATTGTTGAATCAGATGCAACTATTGTTGTACCTTTAATCTTTGCCTACTTACTAGATTTATAAACTATTTTTTTATGAGAAGAATTATTGTAGATTATGCTAAACTAACTGGTGATATTCTGAATTTATTGGTAGATAAATTCCCTGAAGGTTACGACGACTCTGATATTATTCGTTTTAGAAATGCCCAAAACGAATTGATAGAAGCTGTTGAAGTTAAAACAGAAGACACAATTTATTTGGTAAAAGTCAGTACGAAATTAGCCAGTCGAATGGAAAAATATGATGAAGAAGATATTGACTCTGTAGTAGAACCAATTGAACCAATAAAAGGATTAGATGATGATGAAGATGCACCAAATGAAAATGAAGATGAGGAAGAAGAAGATTTGTTAAAAGACAAAGGTGGTTCTGACGATGGCGATGACGATGATGACGACGATGATTTTGAAACTTCAGACAACTTTGAAGAAGACGAAGACGACGAGGAGTAAACAAAGTACGAGGTACGAAATTAGAAATAGAAAGTATAAAACCCAAGGTCTTAATTGAAATTGGGTTTTACTTTTTAAGTCAATTAATACATATTTAAAAGTTCGTCCCTCGTAATTATAATTTCGTATTTTACAAATATCTTTCCTCAAAAATTCTTTGATGGTGATTTTGATGTCCGATGATGGTAAACCCAAGAGCCCGAACTGACATTTGATTATTCGAAGCAGTGCCTATTCGCAACAATTCTTCATTTGAAAATGATTTGAATAAAGACAAAGTAGCTTGTCTAACAACAGCCAATTCAGTCAATAAATCCTGAATACTTCTTTTGATTGCATTAGCCTCATCAACATAATCGTTTTCCTCAAAACCTGGTAATTTGTTCTTGTCATTTCTGGCAAAACGCAAAGCACGATAGGCAAAAATTCTTTCGGCGTCAATCAAATGCTGAATGATATCTTTTATGGTCCATTTTCCTTCGGCATATCGGTAATCAAATTTATCTAACGGAATGTTTTGTACAAATTTTATGAAGCGATGTACCGAGATTTCAAGTTCTTCAATAAGTGT
>CANKLK010000073.1 GCA_947482805.1 Flavobacteriaceae bacterium | reverse complement strand
TCGTTTGCAGAATAATTTAAATCAAAGAATATTTACTTCAACCATACAACCCAAATCATTATTAAAAGCGTTGCGAAGATGTGATGTTGCTATTGGTGCCATGCGAGGAAAAGACCGTTGTCCGGTTGTTGTAACCGAAACGATGGTAGAGCACATGAAAAAAGGCGCTGTAATTGTAGATGTTAGTATTGATACCGGTGGTTGTTTCGAAACTTCTGAAGTTACTACACACGAATCTCCAACCTTTATTAAAAATAATGTCATTCACTATTGCGTGCCGAATATTCCCTCGCGATATTCTAAAACGGCTTCGCTTTCAATTAGTAATATCATTACGCCTTACCTACTTCAAATTGCCGAAGATGGCGGTTTAGAAAGTGCTATACGCTGTAACAAAGGATTGAAAAACGGTGTCTATTTATATCATGGCATTTTAACCAACAAAGCTATTGGCGACTGGTTCAATCTTCCTGATAATGATATTAATTTGATTGTGTTCTAATTTCCGCCTTCGCGGAAATGACAACGGTTTAAACTTTAGTACATAACCAATGCGCATAGTAAAACATTTGATTACTTTTGCACAAAATTAATCAGTATGAAGTTTTACCAACGTTTTGCCTACTATTTAGTGGGTTTGGTTATAGGATGTTTTTTTGTGGCGATGGTACTTAGCGGAAAAGATACCCGTTGCAATTATTTCCCCAATGCGAGAGTTTTAAATGACCTCAGAAACAAGCCTTTTTTGTACGATATTGAAGCTTCGCGTAGACTTTCAGAAGATTGGGTTGATACAATTGATATCAAAAACGTTTTAACCCATGGCGATGTGGATTTTGACAAAAGCAATATAAAGGAAGAAGGCGGAAAATTATACATCATTTACGGTAAGACCAAAGAGAACAAAGATATTACTTTAGAAGTGCTTAATTATCCTGATAAAGTCGTGTTGCGAAACATTATTAAAAATAAAAAGCCAAACTAATTAGTTTGGCTTTTTTTTGTTAGACAGACCGTTTTACAAACGGCTGTTAGCTGCTGCCGCCCTTTACATCTTCATTAAGTTAACAAAGCCACATTGAGTATAATAAGAAAATATGAAAATATTAAAGCAAAAAACCATTTCCAATCTTTAAATATTTCAACGGTTGGGTTATTAGAAATTCTATTAAGAACAGTTATTACAATTAAATTCAAAAATATAAAAACAAAAAAATATGCAGGAATTAATATTCCCATATAAATTTTGCTAACTGTAATATACAAAAAGCTCAAAATTGCTATCGGAATAAGGATGTAATTTAACCATTTTAATATTTTGATTACGATCGTCATATTTTCAATTTACAATGGTTTTCAAGCGTTTGCTGCTGACGTTCCGCTTCACGCACTGTGAACTTCGGAACTTTGTATTTTACTTCATCCGTTCGGCCTATGGCCTCGGGTTTGTTAAAGATAAAAATTATTGCGAAATAAAAATGTGAATTTTGCACATTTTTCGCCATTTCTTGTAGGTGCTGTTAGCAAAGGTTTTAATTAATTTGCCATATTATTTTACAACCTAAATCAAACCAACTCATAGATTCTTGTTGAATCAATCTCAGCAATTAAGTCATATAGCTTTTTGTCGGTATTTATCCAGTTTTCTATTAGGTTTTCCTCCATTTCATACTTTACATTGTGAATATGCTTGCTAACTTTTCGCGTGCAAGCGATCGTAACCCTTTGTTTCACCTGCGGCAAGGCAATATTGCATACACGCTGTTATTGGCTGGTAATTTTTTCGGCAAGTCGTTCCGCCAAGTTTTCAATGTCATCTTTTCTGGCTATTTGATTTATCCAATTTATTGGTATGCTGTCAAGTCCATATAAAAGTCCCGCAAGTCCACCTGTTACTGCACCTGTCGTGTCTGTGTCGTTGCCTAAATTTACAGCTTTCAAAACTGCTTCTTTATAATTATCTGTTGTCAGCAAACACCAAATACTTGCTTCAAGTGTATGCAAAACATAACCGCTACTTTGAATTTCGTTTGCGGTTAGTTTGTGAATGTCATTTTTGAGAAGTCTGTCAAACAATACAATTTCTTTGTGATTGATAGAAATACTTATCAAGTGATTTGTGATTTCGGTTTTTAAGCTTGTGTAAGTTTCGAATTTGTCTTTGCCTATAAAAAGTTGTCGTGCAAATTCAAGATAGTAGAAACAAGCAATTACAGAACGAATATGTCTGTGTGTAATTGATGAAACTTTTTTTGTTATTTCGTAACGTTCGTTGATTGGCTTGTCTTGAACATGGAAAAGTAACGGCAAAATTCGCATTAGCGAACCGTTTCCATTGTCGGTTTCGTCAAAACCGCCTGCAAATTCTGGTTGTTCGCCTTTTTCAAGTCGCGCAATGGCTTGTCTTGTCGCCATACCAATATCAAACACACGTCCTCTCGGTGTCCAAAAGTCGTCTTGATACCACTTTACAAAATTTTGTCCAATTGTGTTTAGGTCAAAGTCTTGTGTCAATGCTTCGGCAAGACAAAATGTGAGTGAACTGTCGTCAGACCAAGTTCCTGGCGGTAAATTATAGGTTCCGTAACCAATCATATCAGTTACCGGATTTTGTGTAATCGTTTGTCTACTGTTAAATTCGACTGGAACACCCAAAGCATCGCCAACAGCAACACCCAAAAGTGCAGATTTAATTTCAGTTATTGTCGTGGTTTTGTTTTTCATTTTTAAGTCTGTTTTGCATCGTGATTTGATTTCCGCTAACTTGTATAATACGTATACCTACACAAATCTAACAAAAAAGGGTTGTCAAAACTGACAACCCTTTTTTATTTTATAAACTTGGCAAACTAGTTACCGTGTCTTTTTTCAATATCTTCAATGGCTTCTTTACTCATTGTATCAACCAATACCGGTGTTGCAATAAATAACGAAGAATACGTTCCAACGATAATACCTACTAACATCGCGAAGATAAATCCTCGTATAGAATCACCACCAAAAATGAACATGATTAACAATACCATAATCATTGTTAAAGACGTATTCAAAGTTCTTGAAAGTGTTGTATTAATAGACGCGTTTACTACATCTTTAAAGTTTCCTTTTCTATCTCCGGCAAGAAACTCTCTAATTCTGTCAAATACAATTACGGTATCGTTCATTGAGTATCCAATAACGGTTAATATCGCTGCAATAAAGTGCTGATCCATTTCCATATGGAAAGGCATGTATTTGTATAGTAAAGAGTAAATACCTAATACAAAAACAACATCATGGAAAACAGCGGCTAAAGCTCCGAGAGAATATTGCCATTTGCGGAACGAAATTACAAGGTATAAACCAACAACCAACATTGCACCGATAACAGCCCAGAAAGAGTTTGTTTTAATATCCGCAGAAATCGCTGCTCCAACTTTAGACGATTGCAATACTCCGAATTTTTTGCCATCATAAGAGTTTATGAATTTCTCATAGGTTTGATTAGCACCATAATACTTTTTCAAACTGGCGAATAATTTTTCGTTTACTTCTTTATCAACCTCAACTCCTTCTTCTTGTATTTTGTATTTAGTCGTAAGTTTTAATTGATCATCACTACCAAATACTTTAGCTTCAACAGTAGTTCCAAAAGCTTTTGATAATTCTTCAGAAACTTGAGTTGGTTCTACTGGTTTTTCGAATCTAACTTGAAAGGTTCTTCCTCCAACAAAATCAACACCCTGATCCAAACCATTAATGAAGAAAATAGAAGTCAAGCTGGCAACAACTACTGCAGATGAAAACAAGTACGTCCATTTTTTAATTCCGATAAAATCAAAATTGAAACCAGTAAACCAATTTTTAGTAATGTTGGTAGAGAAAGTTAATTTTTTATTAAGTGCAATATCTCTATCGATAAAGATTCTTGCTATAAAGATTGAAGTAAACAATGACGTTACTATACCAATTAAAAGTGTTAAGGCAAATCCTTGAACCAATCCTGTTCCGAAAACGTATAAGATTGTTCCTGTCAATACGTGTGTTACGTTGGCATCAATGATAGAACGCATAGCTCCTTTCCAACCATAAGAAGTAATGACAGCTTCTCCTAATGTTTTTCCGTCACGCAGTTCTTCTTTTGCTCTTTCATAGATAATGATGTTAGCATCAACCGCTGTTCCTAATGTTAAAACGATACCAGCAATTCCAGGTAATGTTAATACGAAACCAAAACTTGCCATAACACCAAACAAGAAAAGTAAGTTCAATATCAAAGCAGCATTAGCATACCAACCTGCTCTTCCATAATAGAACACCATCCATAAACATACCATAAGGAATCCAACGATAGAAGAAATTAAACCTGCATTAATTGCGATGGCTCCTAAAGATGGTCCAACCACTTCTGACTGGATAATTTCGGCTGCAGCAGGCAATTTACCAGCTCTTAAAACGTTGGCTAAATCTTTAGTTTCTGCAACTTCAAAGCTTCCTGTGATTTCTGATCTTCCACCTGAAATTGGTCCAGAAGTAACTCCAGGAGCAGAATACACAACGTTATCTAAAGCAATTGCTATACAACTTTTTTGTGTAAAAGCTCTTCCTGTTAATTCTTCCCAAACTCTTGCTCCTGCTCCATTCATTTGCATAGAAACCGCTGGTTTACCCATTTGGTCAAATGTATCTCTAGCATCAACAATAACTCCACCACTCATTGGAGCTACATTATCTCTATTACCTTTTAAAGCATATAAACCGACTGATTCCGTTTCTTTTTTGGTTTTCTCATCAACATTTACATCAGGTTTACCCCAAGCAAATTTTGCATAACGTTTGTCTGCTGGTAATAAATTACGAATTTCTGGTCTTCTTAAATAAGAGTTAATAGTGGCAGTATCTTTTGGTGAAGCAACTACTAAAACAGCACCGCCACCTTGAGAAATGAATTTATCAAATAACGGATTGTTTCCTTTTTTGGCCGCAGCTGAATCTTTTACTTTATCATCTGTCAATAATTTGCTCAGTGTATCTGCAGGTTTTGCTGCCACAACTTTCTCATCAGTTTTAACCGTAGCTTTCAAAGCTTCGTTTGCTTGTTGCAAAAAGCCCATCATTTCTTCGGCTTTGTAGGTTTCCCAAAACTCTAATTCTGCTTTACTAGAAACTAATTTTTTGATACGGTCAACATCTTTTGCACCTGGTAATTCAATAAGAATTCTTCCTGTTTGTCCAAGTTTAACAATGTTTGGTTGTGTTACCCCAAATTTATCGATACGGCTTCTCAATACACCGAAAGCAGATTCAACTGACTCGTCAAGTTTTTTAACCAAGACTTTTTTCACTTGGTCATCGGTCATATTGAAATCGATTTGCCCTTGAAGATTTCTGTTAGCAAAAATATCAGGAGAAGCCAATTTTACTGTCCCATTTGAGTTTTTATCAAAAGCCACAAAAAACGCATCAAGATACGATTGATTTCCTAGCTGATCTCTTTTAGCATCTTCTAATGATTTGTTGAAAACCGGGTTTTTAGAATTGTTTGATAATTGTTTCAAAACATCTTTTACAGATATTTGAAGAATTACGTTAATTCCTCCTTCAAGGTCAAGACCTTTATTGATTTGTTTATCTTTTACTTCATTGTAAGTAAAAAAGTCAAGGAAGACTTTTTCTTTTCCAATAGAGTCAAGGTATTTAACTTCTTTAACTGGGTTTCCTCCTGCGAAGATTTTGGCATCCTCTTTCACTTTATTGGCCACAAAAGTGAACGAAAGTGAATAGATACTTACCAATGCAAATAGTATTGCGAAAAATTTAACTAGTCCTTTATTCTGCATTATTCCTAAAAATTAATTAATTTTTTTTGTTTTTTTTTATAAAAATATACTGAAATTCAAAACATTAGAAGCTAAAGCCCTGGATTTACAATAATCTAACTTTTTTTTAAACGTGCAAATATATAATTATAGATAAGATTAACCAATATTTTACTGATTAATATCAAAAAAAAGACTGCTATTATGCAGCCTTTTATGAATAACTATAAAAATAATTATCCTAATATCGATTTTAAGTCACCATTCATTGCTCTAACTGCATCTGCACTCTTAGCAAATTTTGCTTTTTCATCAGCATTTAAAGTGATATCAACAATTTTTTCTACACCGTTTTTACCTATAATACAAGGCACTCCAATACAAATATCGTTTTGCCCGTATTCACCTTCTAAGAATACCGAACATGCTATCATTTTCTTTTGGTCGTTTACTATACTATCAACCAAATAAGCCACAGATGCACCTGGAGCATACCAAGCCGAAGTACCTAAAAGTCCTGTTAAAGTTGCGCCACCAACCATAGTGTCGGCTGCTACTTTGTCCAATTTTTCTTGAGATAAAAACTCCGAAACCGGAATTCCATTATAAGAAGCCAAACGTGTTAATGGAATCATGGTTGTATCTCCATGACCTCCAATTACCATAGCTGAAACATCATTAGAAGGTATTTCCATTTCTTTTGATAAATAATATCTAAAACGTGAACTATCTAAAGCGCCACCCATTCCTATGACTTTATTTTTTGGCAAACCTAATGATTTGAATGCTAGATAGGTCATAGTATCCATAGGATTAGACACAATTACAAATATAGCTTTTGGAGAATGTTTCAATAAGTTTTCTGCAACTGACTTTACAATTCCGGCATTGATACCTATTAATTCTTCTCTTGTCATTCCCGGTTTTCTAGGTATTCCAGAAGTGATAACTACTACTTCACTATTAGCTGTTTTAGAATAATCATTTGTAACTCCAGTAATTTGGGTATTAAATCCTGTATTTGTTGCACATTGCATCAAATCCATTGCTTTACCTTCGGCAAAACCTTCTTTGATATCTAAGATAACTACTTCACTTGCTATTCCTCTATAAGAAATAACATCTGCACAAGAAGCCCCAACGTTTCCTGCTCCCACAATCGTAACTTTCATTTCTATAATATTTTTATTTGTTTTTTTTGGTTTATGGTTTGTAGTTTATAGTTTGTGGTTAACTAAAAACCACAAACTACAAACTTTTTATTTATGCATCTATCTTGGCATACACAGCATTCTTCTCGATGAATTCTCTTCGAGGTGGAACTTCATCGCCCATCAACATAGAGAACACTCTATCTGCTTCCGCTAAACTATCAATAGTTACTTGACGTAATGTTCTGAAATTTGGATCCATAGTTGTTTCCCACAATTGTTCTGCGTTCATCTCTCCAAGACCTTTATAACGTTGAATAGCGGCGCTTCCACCCATTTTTTCGTTAGCAATATCTCTTTGATCATCATTCCAAGCGTATTCTTTTTTGTTTCCTTTTTTCACTAAATATAGAGGTGGCGCTGCAATATAAACATGGCCGCCTTCTATAAGCTCTTTCATAAATCGGAAGAAGAATGTTAATATTAATGTAGAAATATGGCTACCATCAACATCAGCATCACACATAATAATAACTTTATGATAACGCAATTTTTCTAAATTCAAGGCTTTACTATCTTCTTCTGTTCCAATAGTTACACCCAATGCTGTGAATATATTTCTTATCTCTTCGTTTTCAAAAACTTTATGGTGCATTGCTTTTTCCACATTCAAAATCTTACCTCTTAAAGGCAAAATAGCTTGAAAATTTCTATCACGTCCTTGCTTTGCTGTTCCACCAGCCGAATCTCCCTCGACTAGATATACTTCACATTTTGCTGGATCTTGCTCTGAACAATCAGACAATTTTCCTGGCAAACCACCACCGCCCAAAACAGTTTTACGTTGCACCATTTCACGCGCTTTCTTAGCCGCATGACGTGCCTGAGCCGCAAGAATAACTTTTTGAACAATGATTCGAGCATCATTTGGATTTTCTTCCAAATAATTTTCTAACATTTCGGCAACCGCTTGAGAAACCGGAGAAACTACTTCTCTGTTTCCTAATTTGGTTTTGGTTTGTCCTTCGAATTGTGGTTCGGCAACTTTTACCGAAATAATAGCGGTTAATCCTTCACGAAAATCGTCTCCTGTGATCTCGAATTTTAATTTATCTAATAAACCTGATGAGTCAGCATATTTTTTCAACGTACGCGTTAATCCCATACGGAAACCTTGCAAATGCGTTCCTCCTTCATGAGTATTAATATTGTTTACGTACGAAAATATATTTTCAGAATAACTGGTATTATATACCAAAGCCACTTCAACAGGGATTTCTCCTTTTTCATGTTCCATGCTAATAACATGCGAAATGATAGCTTCTCTACCTTTATCTAAAAAGCGAACGAATTCTTTTAATCCTTCTTGCGAATGGAAAACTTCACCTTCAAAATCACCATTTTCTTTTTTAAATCTTCTGTCGGTAAGCGTTATGGTAATTCCTTTATTCAAAAAAGAAAGTTCACGCATACGACCAGCTAAAGTATCATACGAGTACTCTAAAGTTTGAGTGAAAATTGTTTTGTCCGGACGAAAAGTAACCATCGTTCCGCGTTTGGTGGTTTCACCAATCTGCTTCACAGGATACATTGCTTTTCCTTTTTCGTATTCCTGTTCGTATACTTTACCTTCTCTGTAAACCGTAGCTCTCAGATGATCAGACAATGCGTTAACGCAGGAAACCCCAACTCCGTGAAGTCCTCCGGAAACTTTATACGAATCTTTATCAAACTTTCCTCCCGCACCAATTTTGGTCATTACCACCTCAAGAGCAGAAACACCTTCCTTTTTGTGCATGTCAACCGGAATACCACGTCCGTTATCTTCAACGGTAACCGAATTATCTTCGTTTATAATAACACCAATTGTGTCGCAATGTCCAGCTAATGCCTCATCGATAGAGTTGTCTACTACTTCATAAACCAAGTGGTGCAAACCTCTAACTCCAGTATCTCCAATGTACATGGAAGGACGCATTCTAACATGCTCCATTCCTTCTAACGCCTGAATACTATCGGCCGAATAACTGTTCTTTTTAATCTCGTCGCTCATATTATTTTATGGTAAAAAATCTATTTTTTGTCTAACGAGCAAATATATAAAAACGCATAGGATTTCCTATTGAAAATTGGGTATAAAACCTTTAAGTTATTAACATTTTGAGCTGAATTTCAACAAAAAACGTTCGTCTAATTAGACGAACGTTTTGAAATAATAAAACTATTTTTTGAAACAAAAACTTTAGCTGTATTGATTTTAGCATTGTGAAGAACTAAAAATCTACACCTGCGGGGATTAATTGCCAAAACCGAAAGTGTCTAATCCATAATGCAACGCACCGAGAAACCGCCATTCGCAAAGTTGAAGTTTGTGAACGCGAAACCAGAGCTATAATTCAGGGAGCGGCCAGTACCCTGTGACGAACTCCACCAGCCACCGAAGCTGCCAATATTGAAGAATGAACCATAGATGAGGCGATAACCTGCAGGAAGACCCGAGAAGCCTGATTTTTTATTAGCAGCTGTGTTAGGACTTTGCCAAAGCGTGCTTGTTGATTTCATTTTGCCGCCTGCTACAGTTTCACCTCCTAAACAATCAGTGAGTTGTGTCCATTCGGCATCAGTTGGAACATGCCAGCCTGTTGGAGCCAATATCTTGTTTGGCGTTGAAGGGTCAGTGTCGTGTATACCTACAACTGCATACCAATTGTATAACTTGCCATAGATTGTGCCATTGGCAGTTGTGTTGTTATAATAACACCATGCTCCTGTGGTTAGATTTGCCCATTGTGTTGCGTCGGTTACTTCTGGGATTGGTGTACCATCACTGTATTTAGATACATTTAAGTTTTGTTTGGTAAATGTTAGACCGCAGTTGGTGACTGATTGGTATGTGTTTCCATCAACGTCGGTAACGTTGGGTCCATCTATATTTATTTCAATACTATTTTCATCGGTACTGGTTGAACAGGAATAAATCAATACTAATCCTAGTAATAAAATTGCTATTTTTTTCATAAGTAGTTTTTTTTAATGCTTTTTTTTTAAAACATCTGTAAAAATATATTTTTTTCTAAATGTTTTGGTTTAAAAAATAAAAGACTTTGAAGGAATTATAAATTTTATGCCTTTCTATAAGCATCTTCATGAACATTGGCAACTGCTCTTCCCGATGGATCATTCATGTTTTTAAACGCTTCATCCCACTCTAACGCGATTTTGGTACTGCAGGCTACACTTGCCTCCTGAGGAACGCTTAAAGCGGCAGCATCGCTTGGAAAATGTTCGGTAAAAATAGAACGGTAATAATACTCTTCTTTTGATGTTGGCGTTTGAATTGGGAATTTGTATTTAGCATTCGCTAATTGCTCATCCGAAATTTCAACAGCTACCATTTCTTTCAATGTGTCAATCCAGCTGTAGCCAACACCATCACTAAATTGTTCTTTTTGTCTCCACGCCACACTTGCCGGAAGCATATCTTCAAATGCTTTCCGAAGTACCCATTTCTCCATTCTTTCGC
>CANKLK010000072.1 GCA_947482805.1 Flavobacteriaceae bacterium | reverse complement strand
TTGTTGATTTTTATTAATGTAAATTAATTGTTAAGTAATTGTTAGGCAAAAGTAAACTAAATAACGGAATTCCAATGTTAAGTTTTTAGTTTTGGTAAAAACTTAACATTGGAATTAAAATATTCATTATAAAAAGAAACCCCTAACTACTTAATTTATAAGTGATTAGGGTTTTTTGTAGTGGTCCCACTTGGAATCGAACCAAGCACCTACTGATTATGAGTCAGTTGCTCTAACCGAATGAGCTATAGGACCGACTGCGTGTTTATACAGTAAATTAAGTTTAACTGTCTCAACACTGCCAAATGACATTAAGATTTCCAAAAGTTCACATTGATTCAAAGCAACAAGTTTTCATTTCATTTTACATAAATGAAAAGAGGTACAGATTATACAATGGCAAAAGAATAGGTTCTTCAACAGACCCTAATTCCTACCCTATTGACCAAAGACAATCCATTGGTAAGGTATTAGCATCTGAAATATACAGTTACTTATTACAGGGTGGTGTATTGACTAATTATAGATCTACGGAAGTTGTTAGTGGTAAACTTTCTGATTTGGAGTATTTAAAGAGAGCTCTAGAAATAAAATTAAAGGAAGGCTATTCTGAAAAATACAAATCCATGTTGGTATTTAGTTTTAATTCAATTCAAGCAGTAGTAAAAAATGCTAATGTTGATAGAGAAGCTATTTCAAAGGTACTCAATAAATACCCTTCTGGCACTTCTCACAATACTATTAAAAGACATCTTAATGTTCTTATTAATGGAGCTATTTTATTAGGAATGAGTGGTAATCCCATGAAGGATATTTCAAGCAGAAAGGCAAAGGCAGTATTACACAAACCCTTTGATAATATTGAGGAAATTCTAGAGGATATTAAATCCTTTAATAAGAACTTACACCTTTGCTGTCTTTTGACCTACGGCTGTCTTTTAAGACCTCACAGAGAGGTTAGAGAGCTTACTTGGGGTGATTTTTCAAAAGAACTAGATTATATTAACTTATCAGGGAGTAGAAATAAATCAGGCAGAAACAGAATTGTGCCAGTACCCAACTTTATCAAAGATTATCTTATTAAAGGAGCTCCAGAAGTCAATATATTTACAGGAACTACAAACAGCAAAAACAAAGATTATTTTAACACGCTATGGAGTAGGTATAAAGAAAAAAGTAAACTATTAACAAAAGGACAAACCATTTATTCTTTTAGGCATTCTGGAGCAATAGAGGTGTATAAAAGAACTGGTTCATTAAAGAAACTACAATTGGTTATGGGGCACTCAAATTTAGTAGTGAGTATGACCTATTTAAGAGGTTTAGAAGTTTCTGAATTAAAAGTAGAGGATATGCCTATGATTTCTATTTTTTAATAAATTTTTCAAGGTCTTTTATAAAGTATAATTCTATGGGATAAATTTTATGCTTCTGACCTAGAGCATTTATACAATCTTCTTTAAGGTATAAACTTTGATATTCCCCAACAACTTTTCCATCTGGGCTAATTAACATAGGGCTAATAAAATATGAAGAACTAGGGCAAGGAAATTCATTGTTTAGTTTTGCCTTTCTATCTTCAATTTCATTGGGATAATTTTTTTTAAAAATATTTTTTTCATCCTCATAATCATCCCCATTTACAGAAATTTTAAAAATCTCATATGTGTTAAATTTTTTATTTTTAAAAAAATGTACATTGGCTGAATATACTTGAGTTCCCATATCATTTGACCTAGAATTTAATCCATAGGAGGGGTATCTAATTATTAAAAAGACATCTTCACGAATGTATTCCCAATCTATTGTATAGTCTTCAGAAAAAGTTATTTTATTCCATTCCAGCTCAATTGGACGCCCATCTTTACTTGGTTTAAGGAGTGAGATAGATTTAGATAGATAATTATGATAGTTTCTTATTAAATTTGCACGTTCCAAACTTGCAGCATTATTTTTTGAATTATATTTAGCATTCCACTTTTGTATAATATCATCATAAAAATCCTGTTTTCTTTTTGTTTCCTCTAAATCTACACTCCTATTTTTTACAATATTTTGATAGGAATTGTAATCTGGAACAAAAGGTTTAATATCTGGCCGATAGGCTTCTCTACCATAAGGACTTTGATTATCTGTCTGTATATTACTAGCCTCACTTCTTCCGTCAATAAAACCTCTGTTATATCCGTCTTGAAAATTATAAAATGATTCGGGGTAATTAGGAGCGGGTGGAAATGGAGGAAGTGGAGAAATACAGCCACCACCTTTATTGTAGCAATATCCAGCTTTAAATCCATTATTATATCCTAATGAAAATTTATTCTGTGAAAAAGTTTTATTTAGGCCAAAAAAAATAAAAACAATTAATAATATATAGTACTTAAAAATCCTTTTTTTAAATTTTACATCCATAATATATCAACATTTTAATTAAATTAGCAACAATTAATAGTTTAATAATAATTAGTAAAATTATAGGATTTTTTGTAATATCAAATCAATATATTAAAAACAATTTACAAATTAATGAAAAACTCCATTTATACTCTCTTTCTTTTTACTTTACTTTCCTGCAACCAAGAGGTATCCATCACTCCTATTAAAGTATCTTCAAGTTGGAGAGGCACACCTGGTAAATTAGTTGTAAAGAAAGGGAATTTGGTTGATACTATTTATGACTGTTATTTTGGGTACACTCCAGAGTATAAATTACTAAAGCATTTAGGTAAAGAATATTTATTTACTAGTTGTGAAATGAATAATGGAGGAGATAATTACAAAACGTTTGTCTTATGGTCATTGGAGGACACTACTTTTTTAGACACCCTTTACTTTAAAGAATTAAATATTAGTAAAGAAATTCAAATTAAGGACAAAACATACAATTGGATTAGAAGAAGAGGCAACCTAAAGCTATATAAAAACACTATAGTTTTTGAAATGGATTCTCTTGTTAACCTTGTTGAAAATGATGAAATAATGGATACCATTTCATCTGGAAAGAGCATCACGCGAATTAAGTTGAACTTGCGTTAGCTATATATATAATAAGGAGCTTAAATATTATAAATTTACTTTTTTTCTATAGTTTTAGCTATTTCTACTCACTACAGAGGGGGAGATGCATCTTTAAAAATTAGCTGGGGGGCAGATAGGAAGTAAACCTACAGCGTTTAAAACATAAATAATTTAGAATGAACCAACTTATCACAAATATTGAATTATTATCAAACCAAAAAAGTTTTAGGTTGGGGATAAGTAATACCTCAGAGAATTTATGGTTTTTGATGCACTTTAAAAAATTGGAAATTCTTAATACAGTAATTTATCATCAACAATATAGTGAGTTTAGAACTGCAAAAAATACCAAGTACCCTACTAGGAGGTTAAAGAAAAAATTTGCCAATACAGCTGATTTTTTAGACTATTTAACCCCTAGTTCTAAACCCTTAAAAAGAATTTTTCTTTATGAAATAGCATTTACTAATGGCTGGAAAATTAAAGAGCAACCCCACATTTATTTTACTATATATACAAATTCATTAGAAGAGAGAAATACATTAATAAATCACCTTATTAATTCCGTTTGTTATGACCCAATTGCTATTGATTCGCTGGTGCCAAATATCAATTATTATTTTAAGGCTTCTGGTTCATTAGAGGATTATAAATTTGATGTTTCACCAGATGAGTTTTGGAGTGAGGAGAGATTAGAGAAATGGAAAGAAGAATTAAATAAAAAAGACTACGTTGATGAAGTGTTAGCCCCAGAAGACACTTCTTTTGATTTTGTGGGATCTTCATTTCCAACAAGTGATATAGACATTAAAGCCCCATTTTAAATACTCATTCAATTCAAAATTCAGTAATGTGAGACTCAGAATAATGAATAGCTAGGGAGCAGAAGGTAGTAGTATAAGGCAGTAAATATTTTAATTTTAGACCAAGAAATGGATATTAAAAATCAAAATATAGTATTAAGTACAATTACGGAAGGGAAAATCACAACATTAACCATTCAAAATAAAATTGAAGACGGATCACTAACCAAGTTAGGGCATGTGTTTAATTATTTACCTCCTGGCATTATTGATAAAACCATTACAGGATCAGGAGGCACAACACTTGAATTAGACTGCAATAGAAACTCAATAGTAGTTGAGCCTTTAAAAATTACAGCTGTATCAAAATCTGAAACCACTTCTTTTAATAATAAATATAGGATATTCTATTTTGGATTTAATTTTAAGAAAGTATCATCAAACCTACTTTCTACACAAGGAATGTTTGTTACAGAAGACACTAAAATTCAATTTGATGATTATATAAAATCCTGTGCTGATAATTGTCAACCAATTAAAATCACATGCGTATCAGATCAGCTTTTACAATTAAAAAAATATATTGATGAATATGATGACATTGATTTTAATGCATTTCATCTATTATTAGATGAGATTGACAGCATGCAAGAACAAAGTTCATTTAGAGATAGCATGCATCAATGTATGAAAATCTATATAGATCATCCAAAAGAAAAAAGGAGTGTGCTATCAGCAACCATTTCAAAATTTCATGATCCAGACTTAGAAGATGAACTTGTTACAAAAATCAATTATGAAGACCCTATAAAATTGGAAATTGAATTATTGATTTCTCAAAATATACAATTTAGAACTATTGAAACTATAAAGGAAATTCTGAAAAATCATCCTGATGAAAATATATTGATTGCTTACAATTATATAAAAGGGATAGATGCTATTGTTAAGGAATTAGAAAAGGGAATAGTTTCAAAAGAGGATATTGCTATTTTATGTAGCTCTTCCAATTCAGAACCAGTAAAAGGATATACTAGATCAGAAATTAAAAAGAGTAGATTGTCCGCTAAAATTAATTTTATTACTGCTGCTTATTTTAATGGATTTGATTTATTAGATAATGCACATTTGCTTATAGCTATTGACCCAGGAGTTATGTCCTTAGCAATTAACGCCAAAACAGCTTATCAAATCTGTGGCAGATTAAGAAGTGGTGCTCTATCAATTAAATTGATATGTAATTTTAATAATACAAGATATAATTTTTTTAACCTAGTTGAATTACAAAGTGCAATTCCTACTTTAAAAAAATTTATTGATTCTGTTAAAGAGGCACAAAATTCAAATATATCTTATTTAGTGTCTTTTGGTAAAGAATTATCAAAATGGTTGAATAATGGAAATGATCAATACGGGTCAATAATTTCTCAAAGTGATACTGGATTGGAAATTAGTTATATCAAAGTTGACAGCCTCATAGTTCAAAATGAAACATTTAAAGAACTTAAAACAGAGCAATCCTTCACAAGAACTTTAAAAGATTACTTTATAATAAAAAATAAAGAAAATTATAATGATTTAAAATCAACAACTATTATAGAAACTCCTGAAATTATTAATACGCTAATAAAGGAGTTAAGTAAAACAGGATCCAAAAATACATTAATAAACAACTCAGATTTTAAAGGTGATAATTCTAAAAAAATTATAAACAATTACTTCAGCGCATCAAAATGCCAAATAATTAATGAGAAAAAATTATTGTCTGCTATAAAAAAAATAATAAAATCAGAAGACTGGAAAACTCAATTAAAGTTCCTTGATTATCATTTTCAATTTCATCTGTTAATAACTAGTAATGACAAATTATCTATTGATAAATTATTATCAAATTACTTTTGTAATAGTAAAACCATTTCAACAAAAGAATTTAATGATAAAAGAGATAGTTTTCTTAAAATACTTGTATATGTGACCAAAAATGAAAAAAAAGACATAATTAGAGCTGTTAAAAATATTAGTAATATGAAGTCTTTTGAGCAATCTCTAGTGAAAATAAACTCAGATAAACAAAATAGCGTTAGAGTTAAAAAAGTAAAAACCCTTAATATTTTCAATATTATAAACCTTAATATGTGTCCAGAGCTTAATATGAAAAAAAATAAAAAATAAAATTAATAATATATTTTGTATTTGTATTTAACTAATTGAAAATCAATTACATAAACTAATAAAACAATTTTTTACTGGACAAAAATTTAGTATATATACTTAATAAACTTATGCTTGTTTTTGTCCATTAAAATGAAAGCATAAAGCTATTGATAATCAGAAATTAATATATAAATAATAAATTATTGCATATCTTCTAAAACAGACATATCTGAATTTTTAGCTAGTATTTTCATTTTAAAACCATCTCTTTTGTTAGAGTTTGGACTGATCTTGACCCAGACATCTTGATAGCCAGAATAATTTTCATTAAATTCTATAGTAGCAGCCATAGGACACTCTTTAGATCCTAAAACATCAAGTATATAAAAAACACCTTGTTTTTTTACAATTATTGTTTGTTTTTTTAGGGCACCACCACTTAAATTAGTTACTTGATATATTTCACCTTGATTTAATTCTTCATTAAGATCACTTTGTTTTTTAGTAATTTCTTTAATTTTACTACTGAACTCTTGATCAATTTCTCTCATATTATTAATATGTTCTGAGATTAGTTCACAGAACTTATAATTAATTTCACTTTTTGGCTCAATTTTATAAAGTTTTATAATATCATTTATCTCATTCTTTGTTAATGAAAGTGCTTTGAAACAATCTGAAGCTATTATAGGTTTCATTTGAGCATTTGGACAACCATTAAACTCTTCTAATCCTGGTATTTCAGGACATTCATCCTCATTATCACCAATTCCATCTTCATCAGTATCAGGACAACCATTAAACTCTTCTAATCCTGGTATTTCAGGACATTCATCCTCATTATCACCAATTCCATCTTCATCAGTATCAGGACAACCATTAAACTCTTCTAATCCTGGTATTTCAGGACATTCATCAAAATTATTATATACACCATCTCCGTCACTATCAATTTCTTGTTTTTTAGAATTTGATTGACAGGAGCTAAATAGCACTCCTATAATTAATAATAAATAAATTTTTTTCATATTACTTTTACTTACTGTACTATTAAATAAATCTACCTATAAAAGCAGATTTGAAAACTAATTCATGCAAAATAAAGGGATAAAATACCTTTTGTTAATTTGGTGTATAATATCATCAAAAGTTTCTTCTAAATTAAACCCCATATCTTAACTTTTCTCTACTAAAGCAATTTCTTCCTCATTCAATCCATACAATTCATACACCATTTTATCAATAGTTTTGTCTGTTTGATTAATTTTATTTTGCAAATCTTGGGCTTGAGTTTTTAATCTATTGAATCTATCAAGCCAATCTTCTTTTTGAGTACCTAATAGAATTATTTTTAATTTATTGAGCTCTTTCTCAAATTCAGACCATGTTAGGTTATACCAGTTTTCAATTTTTGTTGTAGGTTTTTCTAAATTGAAATCAGATTGCAAAAGAGTTAGGAATATTTGAGATTGTTCTTGTAGTTCTTTATTTAGATTTAGCATTAAATCTGCTTTTTCTACAAAAGGTTGTTTTTGTTGTGTGTTTATATTTGGAACAGGAACATTAACCATTTTGTTATAATCTAATTTTGCTCTTCCACTTTCTGAAGAATCTCCATATGCAACAAAATTGAGTTTTTTATAGAATGAAAATATTTTTGAATTTAACCAGACAGATAAAAATTTATCAGCATTAGAAATTAAATAACACGAATTGTTAATGTAATAGCCTGCTTCATCATAAAAAAACTTATGTTTTACGGCTGTGTGAATATAAATTATCTTGGGTTGTTCAAATTTTTCATAATATTTACAAGCTCTTAGATTAAAATGGTGTATTCCTTTATCTTGTCTTTTCTGTAATTTTTCATAAAAATTCATAAGCCAATTATGTATTCCTTTATATTTTGTAATATCTAAATCATAATAGGTATTTATAAAAAATAATTGATTAGGATTTTTCAAATAATATCTTTCAATATCAGTTGCAGTTACATAAGGTTTTAATAACTCAGCACTTTTTGGGTCTTCATTAATTATTTTGTTTTTAGTTTCTTCATCAATAATAAATGCTTCATTTAGACCCGTTTTAATTCCATATTCAATTCCATTTTTTGTATATTCATTTAAAGAAATAGATACAGAATTCATTTTATTTAAAATGTTCAAATCATTTGTATTATTAAAAACCCAAATTTCATCTGATAAATTTTTAGGATTAATTTGTAATTTTGAATAATTATTATCTCTAAAATCAATTATATTTTTTATAGGTGAATAATTAAAAGGTGAATTATTTTTATTTTTTTCTAAAATTAAAATTTGAGAATCAGTAGAGGCATCTTCAAAAACTTTTAATTCAAAAAAATCAATTAATTCAATAATTTTAAACCTAATTAAAAATTGTCTTAGTTCCTTTCCGTATTTAGTTTTATAGAACTTATTTGGTGTTATATAGCCTAGGATACCATTTTGCTTTAAAATATTTAATGCTGTTTCATAAAAATATACATATAAATCTGCAGTTCCATTTCCAGTTTCATATTTATTTACAAAAAATTCTTTATCAATTTTTGTCAATAATTCCTGTCTCACATAAGGGGGATTTCCAATAATCACATCAAACCCACCATTTTCAAATACTTTAGGAAATGCTTGTTGCCAATTAAAAGCTTTGTCACCTGCAACCGATGCATCATCAATTAAGGAATTACCACATTTAATATTTCCATTCAGGTCATTCAGTTTTCTGTTGGGTTGTGCTGTTCTTAACCACAAAGATAATTTAGCAATTTCCACACTTTCCTCATTCAAATCTACCCCAAACAGGTTGTTTTCTAAAATGCTATTTTCCATATCACTCAACACCATAGCATCCCCAAATAATTTGGCTTGTAATTCATCAATATATTGGTGCTCCTCAATTAAAAAGTCAAGTGCTTGGTTCAGGAAAGCTCCAGAACCACAAGCAGGGTCACAAATAGTTAATTGCAAAAGCCATTTTCTATAGGCATCCAATTTTTCAACTAAACCTTGAATGGTTTTCTTCTGTCTTTTTTTATCTGTAAAATACTCCTCTTCAAGAATTTCAAGAGCTTGTTTCTTTTCCTCACAAAGTTTGCCAACTGTATTTTCTACAATGTATTTGGTAATGTATTTAGGAGTATAAAAAACACCGTCTTTTTTTCTTTTGGTTTTAGATTTGTCAATTTCCTGCCCTTCTAATTGGGCTTTAATCTCGTCCAACTCATTTAAAGAGTTTTCAAAAATATGCCCTAATATGTTAACATCCACCTCACTAGCAAAGTCATATTCAGCAAGTTTTAGGGTGTGTTTATACAATAATTCATCATCTATAGTAATAGAGTCCAATATTTCATCAGGCTTAAAAAGTCCTCCATTATAAGCAAATACATCATATCTCTTGCCTTTATATCCAACATTTAAATACTCAAAGTATTTTTTAAATCTTTTATATAAAGGTATTTCAACATCTCTTTCTTGAAGGTCTTTCCAATCACTTAAGATTAATCTAACAGAGTTTGGAGGCAATAAATGCCTGTCCTCACCAAAGAATAGGAATAAAAATCTATCCAATAGCTTTTGTGACTTTTTGAATAATTCTAAAGGTTCAAAATCAGGATTCAAAAGCACTAAATTTTGATGTAGTTCCCTTTTGAATAAAGAATAATCTTTGTATAGTTTTTTTGTTATTACATCTTCTTCACTAAGGGATTCCTCCTTAATTTTTTTTGCTACATTTTGTGATAAATTGTCAAATCCTAAACACAAATACAGTAGTTGAAACTCCTCTTCTGTTAGAGTAAACAAATTAAATTCAATATGTTCAATGGCATTGTCAATATAAAAACAGAGCTTTTCAAAGTTAGAAGTAATTACATAAACACAATCTGGTTGATTGTTTTTATACCCAAAAGCCTGAGCTTCAATTTTCCCTAAATCAGTTGTATTAGTTCCTTTAAGTTCAATTACAGCTATTGCTTTATCATCAAAAATAATAGCACCATCAGCTTTCTTACTATCCTTTACATTTTTATATTCTGTAGTTAAATTGAATTTGGTTTCTGAAGAAGAAGCAGGTTTTGTGTAGCCAAGGATTTTTACAAACAAGTCTTCTAAAAACTCTCCCTGGTATTGCTCTTCTTTTAGGTTTCTGATACCTGCTTGTACTGAAGGATTAAGGAAATGATTTTTATAAGCATTCCATCTGTCAAGTAAAACCTGTCTATCAAGATTTTTTAGGTATTTATTTACTACGGATTTTTGAAATAATGACATTTAATAAAAACTTGAGGTTAAACCAGCAGTGAAAAACAGCATAATAAAAATTAACTGTCAATTAACTGCCAGACAAGTGCAAGATAAGAATATTTTTTACTAAATTTGGGATTGTATAAACAAAAAAGACCTCACATTGCTGTGAAGTCTTTCAATTCTTGTGGTCCCACTTGGAATCGAACCAAGCACCTACTGATTATGAGTCAGTTGCTCTAACCGAATGAGCTATAGGACCTTTAACGAGG
>CANKLK010000071.1 GCA_947482805.1 Flavobacteriaceae bacterium | reverse complement strand
GTGCGGGTAATAGGACTCGAACCTACACGCCTTGCGGCACCAGATCCTAAGTCTGGCATGTCTACCAATTTCACCATACCCGCAAAATTGATTGTATCAATAAGAGGCTGCAAATATAATCATAACTTCAAACTTTCAAAGGAAAAATTTAAAAAAAAGAATTAGCATTTTTTTGTATTTTTGGTTCACTAATTAAAAACTTCCAATGGACAACATCAAGAATTACGTTCAACAAAACAAAGAACGTTTTATCAATGAACTAATCGAATTATTAAAAATCCCATCCGTAAGTGCCGATAGCGCTTATGCTCACGATGTAATTGCTACTGCAGATGCCGTAAAAGCTTCGCTTGAAAAAGCTGGTTGCCAGCACGTTGAAATTTGTGAAACTCCTGGTTATCCAATTGTTTTTGGAGAACATATCATAGACCCAACCTTACCAACCGTTTTAGTTTACGGACACTATGATGTGCAACCACCAGATCCAATGGAACTTTGGACTTCTCCACCCTTTGAGCCTGTAATCAAAACAACTGAAATTCATCCTGAAGGTGCCATTTTTGCACGTGGCGCGTGCGATGACAAAGGTCAGATGTATATGCATGTCAAAGCTTTTGAATACATGATTGCAAACAATTGTTTGCCTTGCAACGTAAAATTTATGATAGAAGGTGAAGAAGAAGTGGGTTCAAAAAGCTTAAGTTGGTTTGTTACTCAAAATCAGGAAAAATTAAGCTGCGATGTGATTTTGATTTCCGATACGGGAATGATTTCAAACCAACAGCCAAGTATCACAACTGGTTTGCGTGGTTTAAGCTATGTTGAAGTGGAAGTTACCGGACCAAATCGCGATTTGCATTCCGGATTATACGGTGGTGCTGTTGCCAACCCAATTAACGTGTTGACCAAAATGATTGCCTCGCTTCACGATGAAAACAATCATATAACTATTCCTGGATTTTATGATAAAGTAGAAGAGTTGAGTGCTGCCGAAAGAACCGAAATGGCAAAAGCACCATTCACTTTAGACAACTATAAAAAAGCCTTAGATATCGAAGATGTGTATGGCGAAACTGGTTATGTAACCAATGAAAGAAACTCTATTCGTCCTACATTAGACGTTAACGGAATTTGGGGCGGCTATACCGGAGAAGGCGCTAAAACTGTAATTGCAAGTAAAGCCTATGCAAAGATTTCAATGCGTTTAGTACCTAATCAGGATTGGAATGAAATCACAGAATTATTTTCGAAACATTTTGTGAGTATTGCACCAAAATCGGTGAAAGTAAAAGTTACACCTCATCATGGTGGGCAAGGTTATGTTACGCCAATTGACAGTATTGGATATAAGGCAGCTAATAAAGCATATACCGAAACTTTTGGTGTGCCAGCAATTCCGGTTCGTTCCGGTGGAAGTATTCCAATTGTTGCGCTGTTTGAGAAAGAATTGAAATCAAAAACCATCTTGATGGGATTCGGATTAGATTCGGATGCAATTCATTCGCCAAACGAACATTTCGGAATTTTTAATTACTTAAAAGGTATTGAAACAATTCCGTTGTTTTATAAATATTTTGTGGAGTTGAGTAAATAAACCTCTATGGACTTGAAGTCCATAGGTTTGATTTGCGGACTAAAAGTCTTCTAAATTTGTAAAACTTAATTTATCAACACAAATTACACAAATTAGCACAAATTAATTTGTGAAAATTTGTGTAATTTGTGTTAAACTTTTTAGAAGCTGAAAGCAAAATGCACTAAAGTGCATAGTTTTAACTATTTATGAGACCAATAAATTAACCTCGAAACCTTTAGGTTCAAAAAAGTAATGCCCTTATTTCATCTAATTAATCTGCTCTAATAATAGAAAAATGAGGGCAGGTTTTTTAAATTGAAATCTTTACCACATAACCTTCAAATGTACGAACGTTAAAAACCGTACCGTCCTCAAACATCAGATATTGTCCTTTTATACCGGTCAATTTCCCTGAGAAATTTGGCGATTTGTCTAAATTCAAGCTGTTGACTTTATTTGGATATTGCAAAACAGGATAATGCAATTCATATAAATTATTCTTTTCGGAATAATAAAACTCCTGAACTTCCTTTGGAATTAAATATTTAAGCGATGCTTTTTCTTTGAGCAAATCAACTTCTGGTCCCGAAGTTTCGGGATTCATTTTCAACATTTTTTGCCAATTGGTTTTATCTGCATAATGATTCTTTAAAGCTACTTCGGTAATTCCGGCCAAATATCGATTCGGAACTTCAACAATAGGTAATGCCTGAACTGCGCCTTGATCAATCCAACGGGTTGGCACTTGGGTTTGTCTGGTAACGCCAACTTTTACATCGCTCGACAATGCCAAATACACAATATGAGGTTGCAATTGGACCCTTTTTTCATATTCTAAATCGCGGTCTTCAATATCCAAATGTGCTGTGCTCAACTCGGGTTTCATAATCCAATCGCCCGCAGATGCTGAGCTCATAAAACAATCATAGCAAAATCCCTGACGAAAAATCTTTTTCTTTTTACAACAATTCAAACATTGGTAACCAACAAAATTTATTTCCAAAGATTTGTCCAATAACTGATTTAAACTCAAAAAACTATTCTCAAAAACCAAATAATATTGAATCGGATTGGAAAATTCGGTTTGCATTTTGGTTAACACGCCTTCGTAAGTCATATCTTTATTTGGGATTAAGGAATTAGGATTAAGGATTTTTGGAATTTAAGATATAAGATTTGAGATTTGAGATTTTGAACATCTAGTATTTATAATTTATTCCTATTTTAGCGTAAAGTTATAATTTATTTCGCTTCGCTACATACAATTCGCGCTGCGCACTTGAGTCGTAATTCGTAATTCATAATTCGAACCTCAAAATATGCCTATACCGTTAATTAATTCTATTGCTTCCTGGGTTTTAAAACAGCGCATTCATCAGATTGAGTTGTTTTTAAAATATCCGCATGAAGTTCAAGAAGAATTAATGATGAACTTAATTCGTTCTTCGGAAGAAACGGTAATTGGTCAGAAATATGATTTTGGAAGTATTAAAAGCTATCAAACTTTTGCAGAAAGAGTTCCTATTGCTACTTATGAAGATTTGGAACCGATGATTGAACTAACCCGAAAAGGAGCACAAAATGTTTTTTGGAATACGCCGATAAAATGGTTTGCCAAATCGAGTGGAACTACCAATGCCAAAAGCAAATTTATTCCGGTAAGCAGTGAAGCTTTGGAAGATTGTCATTACAAAGGCAGCAAAGATTTGTTGTGTATGTATTTGAACAACAACGAGAACTCCGAAATGTTTTTAGGCAAAAGTTTGCGCCTTGGCGGAAGTTCTCAGATATACGAAAACAATAACACGTATTTTGGAGATTTATCGGCTATTTTGATTGAGAACATGCCTATTTGGGCCGAATTCAGTAGCACACCCAGTAGTAAAATATCCTTGATGAGCGAATGGGAAACCAAACTTACCGCCATTATCAACGAGACTAGGAATGAAAATGTTACTAGTTTTGCCGGAGTTCCTTCTTGGATGTTGGTTCTGTTAAACAGAATTATGACTGAGACTGGCAAAGAAAATCTAATGGAATTATGGCCAAATTTGGAAGTATATTTTCATGGCGGTGTGAGTTTTGAACCGTACAGAGAACAATACAAAAAGATACTGCCTCAAAATAATTTCAAATACTACGAAATATACAATGCTTCTGAAGGATTTTTTGCGATCCAAGATTTGAATTATTCCAATGATTTATTATTGATGTTGGATTACGGAATATTCTATGAATTTATTCCGATGGATACCTTTGGCACCGAAAATCAAAAAGTAATTCGTCTTTCGGATGTAGAATTATTTAAAAATTATGCTGTTGTTATTACCACTAATGCCGGACTTTGGCGTTATTTGATTGGCGATACCATTCGGTTTACTTCGTTGTCACCCTACAGAATAAGAGTTACAGGAAGAACCAAACATCATATTAATGTGTTTGGCGAAGAATTAATGGTTGAAAATACCGATATGGCTTTAGCTAAAACTTGTTCGGATATTCATTGTGAAGTGAAAGACTATACGGTTGCGCCAATTTTTATGAAAGACAGAGAAAAAGGAGCACACGAATGGATGATTGAATTTAAAAAACAACCAGATGACATTCGATTGTTTCAAAAAACATTGGATGAAAATTTACAATCTTTGAACTCCGATTACGAAGCCAAACGCTATAATAATATGACCTTGAATCCTTTGGTGGTGAATGTAGCTCGGGAAAATTTGTTTTACGATTGGCTTAAGGAAAATAATAAATTGGGAGGGCAACACAAAATTCCGCGACTTTCTAACGAGAGAGATTATTTGGAGCAATTAAAAAGTATGCAGAACGAAGGAAAAATAATTTAGTGATGAGAAAAGCTGTTTTGTATTTACTTCTAGTAATTTTTTTAGTGTCTTGCGGTCCTCGCAGAATGAAATGTGGACCTGGAAAACGATGTTTAGTTTATGCTTCAAATCAGAGTAAAATAAAAGTAGGAACACAGCACTAATAAAAACCTAAATTTTTACGAAGCTAATTCTAGCCTTTTTAGTAAATTTTTGGTTAACGCATCCCTTGTATAATCAACGTCGACATGAAGTTCTTTTTCATCCGAACTCGGCAAATCATACATCGCATCGGTTAAAATGGCTTCACACAGTGAACGCAAACCTCTTGCTCCTAATTTGTATTCCAACGCTTTGTCAACAATATAATCTAAGGCGTTGTCATCTATGGTGAATTTCACTTCATCCATCGCAAATAACTTTTTATATTGCTTGATTAAGGCATTCTTTGGTTCGGTTAAAATAGCGCGAAGCGTTGCTCTATCCAAAGGATCCATATGAGTCAAAACTGGTAAACGTCCTATAATTTCAGGAATTAATCCAAAATCTTTGATGTCTTTTGGAATAATGTATTGAAGTAAATTGTCTTTGTCAATATTATCTGCATTTCTGGAAGTGCTGTAACCAACCGCAGTTCGATTTAATCGCTTAGAAATAATTCTTTCAATGCCATCAAAAGCACCACCGGCAATAAACAAAATATCTTTGGTATTTACTTCAATAAATTTTTGATCTGGATGTTTTCTTCCTCCTTTTGGCGGCACATTTACGACCGTTCCCTCTAATAATTTAAGCAAAGCCTGTTGCACACCTTCGCCGGAAACATCACGAGTTATGGATGGATTGTCGCTCTTACGGGCTATCTTATCAATCTCGTCGATAAAAACGATACCTCTTTCGGCTTTCGCCAAATCGTAATCAGCGGCTTGTAACAATCGGGTTAAAATGCTTTCCACATCTTCACCTACATAACCAGCTTCGGTTAAAACCGTTGCATCAACAATAGCTAAAGGAACTTCAAGCATTCGCGCAATTGTTTTTGCTACCAATGTTTTTCCGGTTCCAGTTTGCCCAACCATGATGATGTTGCTTTTTTCAATTTCAACATCTTCTTCGTGTTGCAATTGCATCAATCGTTTGTAATGATTATACACTGCGACTGACATTACTTTTTTGGTTTGGTCTTGTCCAATAACATATTGGTCTAAAAAAGCACGGATTTCTTTTGGTTTTTTCAATATCAAATCGGAAGCCGACTTTAAGGCAGTTCCGCCCGATTTTAATTCTTCTAAAACAATTCCGTGAGCTTGCTCAATACATCGGTCGCAAACGTGCGCATTTATTCCGGCAATCAATAAATTGGTTTCCGGTTTTTTTCTTCCGCAAAAAGAACATTCTAAAACTTGTTTTGCCATTTTTATTTGGTTGACAGTTGATGGTTGATGGTTGACGGAGAATGGAATAAAACCAACAACTATCAACTAACAACCGACAACTATTTTTATCTTCTTAACACTTCATCAATCATTCCGTATTCTTTCGCTTCATCAGCAATCATCCAGTAATCGCGTTCAGAATCTTTGTGAACTTTATCAAATGTTTGCCCAGAATGATGAGAGATTATTTGGTATAACTCATCTTTTAGTTTCAACATTTCTTTTAAGTTAATTTCCATATCGGTTGCCACTCCAGAGGCACCACCTGAAGGTTGGTGAATCATTACTCTTGAATGTGGTAAAGCCGAACGTTTTCCTGCAGCACCAGCACATAATAAAACGGCTCCCATAGAAGCTGCCATTCCGGTACAAATTGTTGCTACATCTGGCTTAATATATTGCATGGTGTCATAGATTCCCAAACCTGCATAAACACTTCCTCCTGGAGAATTGATATAGATTTGGATGTCTTTTGAAGCATCAACACTTTCCAAAAACAACAATTGTGCTTGGATAATGTTGGCCATATAATCGTCAACTCCTGTTCCCATGAAGATGATTCTATCCATCATCAAACGAGAAAAAACGTCTAGTTGCGACACATTCATTTGGCGTTCTTCAATAATATAAGGCGTCATGCTACCTACGATTTTATCGAAATATAAACTGTTTACGCCGTGTTTTTTGGTAGCAAAATTTTTGAATTCTTTTGCCATTTGGAGCTTAGCTCTAGGGTCTTTTCCGTAGTCCATTTTAAATTTTTTTATGGGTTTTAAAATACTGTTTTATTTTAGTCAAAGTTTGTGCCGTGTTATTTAAAGTGACATAGTGTCGGTTAGCGGAAAACCTAGCCCGGATAGCAGTGGAAATCCTTTTTATTGTTTTGTGGTTCGACAAGCTCAGCAAGACAAACAATAAAAAGATTGGAATGTATAGCCGGAAAAAGCTCCTAAATATTCTGAACCGAGCGCAGCGAACTTAAGCAGTAAACAAGTTCAGAATAAAAAAAGCGCCAAATTACTTCGACGCTCAAATATAGTAAAATATATTATTAGTGTTTTAATTCACCATACATTGCTTTGATGAAATCATCATAGCTTACTTCTTTTGTTTTGGCCTTTACTTTGTCTTTAAACAAGTTTAGCATTTTTTCGCTCATAACCTGCTCTGACAAACGTTTTACTTCATCTTGGTTAGACATTACACGAGCTACAATTCCTTGAACATCTTCGACGGTTGGATTCATTTGTCCAAATTGTGCCATTTGTTTTTTTATCACATTTGAAGTATAGTCTTTTAACTCTTCGAAAGTGATTTGCAGGTTATTATCTGCCATTATTTTACCTTCGATTAATTGGTAACGCAAGCCATTTTCTGATTTGTTGTATTCTGCTTCAGCTTCTTCGGGATTCATTGGGTTTTCGCCAGCAGTTTGTATCCATTTTTTTAGGAAAGAAGCTGGCAAATCGAATTTAGTAGTTGCAATTAAAGATTCTGTAACATCGTTTAAGAATTTTTGATCGGATTGCTGAGTGAATTGTTGCTCAGCGTCTTCTTTGATTTTTGCTTTTAGTTCAGCTACAGAAGTCACTACTTTTGGCCCAAATAATTTATCGAATAATTCTTGATCTAAAGTAGCCATTTCGTGACCTACCACTTCATCAATAGTGAAGGTTACTTCAATATCCAAACCGTGAACATCATCGTGACCAATGGCCAAAACGTCCATTAATTTGTGATCATCATCGAACAAACCTTTTGTTTTCAACGTCACAACATCGCCCACTTTTTTACCAATGACCGATTTCGCCGTTTTCTTGTCAGCGAACGTATCTAATGATAACGTCGTTCTGTTGTTAATTCCTTTTTCTTCATTTGTGAAAAACCCAGAAACATCATTTCCTTCTTCAACAGTGTCTTTTGCGATTAGTTTTCCGTATTGTTTTTGAATACGTACAATCTGGTCGTTTAACATTTTATCATCGGCAACAATTTTATATTGCACTAAATTATTTTTAGCGGCTAAATCAACTCTGAATTCAGGAGCTAAACCTAATTCAAATTCAAATTTATAATCTTCAACATCCCAATTGAAATCTTCGGTTACTTTTGGCAACGGATTTCCAAGTATATCTAATTTTTCTGCAACTAAATATTTGTTCAGATTGTCTTGCAACAATTTATTTACTTCTTCTAATAAAATAGCTTTTCCGTATTGCTTTTGGATTAAGCTCATTGGTACAGTTCCTTTTCTGAAACCTTTGATTGCAGCGTTTTTTCGATAATCTGCCAATACTTTATTTACCTTTTCTGCATAATCATTTTTTGCCACTTCAACAGTAACAATAGCATTCAATGCATCTACGTTATTTCTTGTAATATTCATTTTTATACATACTAAAATTGGGTTGCAAAATTATAACATTTATACAACCCAACCAAGTTTTTATTTTATTGATTTACACCCTATTTTTTTGCATCTCCGGTGATTTGATAAACCAAGGATTGCGAAAGTGACAATATAATGCTAAAAAGCATGGCTGTCCAAAATGAACTAACGCGAAATCCTTCCACAAAATGATCGCAGAGTAATATCATTACGGCATTGATTACTAGTAAAAATAATCCAAGCGTAAACATGGTTACGGGTAATGTGAATAACACTAAAACAGGTTTCACAAAGAAGTTGAGTAAACCCAAAACGATTGCTACTGTTAATGCTGTTGTGAATTCGTCAACAATTACTCCTTTCATGATTTTGGCGATGACCAATACTAAAATGGCTGTTATAAGTATTCTAAATAGTAGTTTCATAGTTTTATTTTAAAAAATTTAATAGTTTCCTCAAAAAACAATTTCGGATTTTCGGCATGCAACCAATGACCAACATTTGGAATTGTTGCCAATTCAAAACTAGGGAAATGTATTTTAATTTGAGGTAAATCAGTGTCTAAAATGTATTTTGAATTTCCACCACGGATGAACAGTGTTGGTTTGTCGAAATAATTTTCTGTTGGCAATGCTTCTCCAATGGTTTCAATTTTGGCATTAAAAACGTGTAAATTAAATCGGAAAGCTAATTGTCCTGGTTCAATCCAATAGAGGTTCTTCATTAAAAATTGGCGTGTGCCAAAATCCGGAATGAATGGATATAGCATTTCTTCTACTTGAGCTCTGTCTGGTTTTGAAGAAAAATCAACAGTATTCAATCCAGCTAAAATAGCTTCGTGATGTGGAGGGTAATATTTCGGACCAATGTCGGCGACAATTAACTTCTCTACTATTTCAGGATAACTTGTTGCAAAAAGCATCGCTACTTTTCCGCCCATTGAATGTCCAATAATCGAAATATTTTCTAAATGATAGTGTTGGCAGTATTCCAAAACATCATTCGACATTACGGTATAATTGAATTCATCGGAATGAAAACTTTTGCCGTGATTTCTTAAATCGACCATATGAACTTCAAACCCTTCGGCAGCATAGTTTGAGCCTAAAGATTTCCAATTGTCGGACATTCCTAGAAAACCGTGGATGATTAGTAGAGGCCTACCTTCGCCTTCGATACGAGAATGTAATAACATTTTAATTTAGGATTTAGGAATAAGGATTTAGGATTTATTTTAATTTGTTCAAATATATATTAACTACATTGTCCAAACCAAGATATAAGGCTTCACAAATCAAGGCATGACCGATGGAAACTTCTAATAATCCCGGAACATTTTCTTTAAAGAACTTAATATTATCCAAACTCAAATCATGACCGGCGTTGATTCCTAAACCTAAATTATTGCATAAAACTGCTGATTTTGTATAAGGTTCGATTGCATTCAGATTTCCCAAACCGTATTGATGGGCAAAGGCTTCGGTGTATAATTCGATGCGATCGGTTCCTGTTTTTTTGGCACCTTCAATCATTTTCAAAACCGGATCAACAAATATTGATGTTCGGATTCCGTTTCTTTTAAATTCAGTAATTACTTCGGTCAAATAGGATTCATTTTTAACGGTATCCCAACCTGCTGATGAAGTAATTGCACCAATAGCATCTGGCACTAAAGTCACTTGTTCGGGTTTGCATTCTAAAACCAAATCGATAAAATTGTGCTGTGAATTGCCTTCAATGTTGAATTCGGTGTAGACAATTGATTTTAAATCGCGCGCATCTTGATAGCGAATATGTCTTTCATCCGGTCTTGGATGAATGGTTATTCCATGTGCTCCAAATCTTTGAATGTCTTTGGCAACCTGCAGTAAATCGGGAACATTACCGCCACGTGCATTTCGCAAAGTCGCTATTTTATTGATGTTTACACTTAGTCTTGTCATCATTTTAATTTTTAGCCACAGATTCACAGATTATCTTTTACTGTTAATTATAAAAAAAACCGTGAATCTTTGGCTATTAATATATCCCAACAAAAATACAAAGTAAAACTAAGCCATCATGTCCCAAAATTTGATTATTTTGCAGTCGTTAAAAGATACAGCAATCATGAGACAACTTTCGGAATATATCAATAACGATTTTAAACCCTTTTCGAGTTCGGAAACTGTAGCAGAAATTCAGGATTTCTTTTCAGAAGTTACTTATTCACATTTTCCTGTTATGGATAACGGAATTTATTTAGGTTGTATTTCTGCTGTAGATGCTGAAACCTTTGAAACTGGTAAAAAAATTAGCGATTTT
>CANKLK010000070.1 GCA_947482805.1 Flavobacteriaceae bacterium | reverse complement strand
TTGAATATGGCTGATAATATGAGCAAGTTCTTCGGAAGATTGAGTCAATGCGATGGATTAACCAATACTATTGTCTATAATTTGAATCCCCGTGATAGCGAAATGTTTGCTTCGATGGCGGCTAATTTTAACGATGGAAAAGTAGCTGGTAAAATGCAATATGGTGCGGCTTGGTGGTTTTTAGATCAAAAAGACGGAATGGAAAAACAATTGAACGTACTTTCTAACTTTGGTTTATTGAGCCGCTTTGTTGGAATGGTAACCGATTCCAGAAGTTTTCTTTCTTTTCCACGGCATGAATATTTTAGACGTATTTTGTGCAATGTTCTTGGAGATGAAATTCAAAAAGGGGAATTGCCAAACAATATGAAACATATCGGAACTATGGTGGAAGCCATTTGTTATAAAAATGCTGAGGCTTATTTTGATATAAATAAACAATAAATAAAATCCGAATTTGTATAAATTCAAAAACTAAACAAACCTAAAAACTACGATGAAAGAAACAAATCAATCAATCGGAAAATACAGATGGACCATTTGTGGTTTGCTATTTTTTGCTACTACTGTAAACTATTTAGACCGTCAAGTATTGAGTCTTTTAGCACCAAGTCTGTCAAAAGAATTCAATTGGTCCAATAGTGATTATGCTAATATAACAGCAGTATTCCAATTTATTTATGCTATTTCCATGCTTTTTGCAGGTAGAATAATTGACAAATTAGGAACCAAAAAAGGATATGTTTTAGCGATTACAGTTTGGTCATTAGGGGCAATAATGCATGCTTATTCGTTGCCTGTTGGAACCGCATTTTCAACATTTATGGTTTGGATTGGTGTTGGAGCAGTTCCAATTTCAATTGCTGGATTTATGTTGTCCCGAGCGGTTTTAGGTTTTGGAGAATCAGGGAACTTCCCTGCAGCAATAAAAGCGGTAGCAGAATATTTCCCAAAAAAAGAACGTTCGTTTGCTACAGGAATTTTTAATTCTGGTTCTAATGTTGGAGCAATTTTAGCACCATTAACCGTTCCTGTGATTGCAGAATATTATGGTTGGGAATTTGCATTTATACTTGTTGGAGCTATTGGTTTTATATGGATAATTTTCTGGTTTATGTATTATGAAATTCCATCTAAACAAAAAAGATTATCAAAAGCAGAATACGATTATATCCACGATGATGAAGTAGTAAAAACCGAAAATATTGAAGTTCCTAAAGAAGAAAAAGTAGCTTGGTTTAAATTATTAGGATACAAACAAACTTGGGCTTTTGTATTTGGAAAATTCATCACTGATGGAATTTGGTGGTTCTTTTTGTTTTGGTTGCCAAAATATCTTGAAGCGCAATTTGATATGAAAGGAACAGATATTGTACTTCCGTTGGCAGTATTGTACAGTATGACAATGATTGGCAGTATTGGCGGAGGCTGGTTTCCAATGTATTTTATTAATAAAGGACACAATCCTTATGAAGGAAGAATGAAAGCCATGCTTGTTATTGCAATATTTCCATTAGTGGTTTTATTAGCGCAACCTCTTGGTCACATTACTTTTTGGATTCCAGTTCTGTTAATTGGAGTTGGAGCTTCTGCTCATCAGGCGTGGTCGGCTAATATTTTTACTACCGTTTCTGATATGTTTCCTAAAAAAGCAATTGGTTCCATAATTGGAATTGGAGGAATGGCTGGTGGTCTTGGAGGTGTTTTGGTTTCTAAATTAGGCGGTGCTTTATTTGATTATTATGAAGGTTTAGGTCATATTCAAACTGGTTATACCATCATGTTTGCAATTTGTGCTGTGGCATATTTGGTTGCATGGTCAGTAATGAAAACATTAGTTCCAAAATATAGTCCGATAACTGATTTGTAAGTTTTTAATACAAATCATTTGAAATCTATTTCACGGTTTTCTCAATTGTGAAATAGATTTTTTAATTCAAATAGATTTTCGATAAGTTTTACTTATAATTTTAAGAATGGATTCAACTTCTAACATATTCAGTTTAATAACGAAACACAGTGTTGTTTTATTTTCATTTATAATTAACTCAACGCTACTATATTCACAAGAAATACCCCAAATAATTAGTCAGAAAGAAGTTTCCTCACAAAATTTCCTACCTGATTTTAGTTATGCGGGGTATCATTTTGGAAATATTAAAATCCCAGTAATTAATGAAAAAATAATTTTAGCTACTGATTATGGTGTAATTACCAATGACAATTTAGACGATTCTAAAGCATTGATAAAAGCATTTAAAGCTGCATACGAAGTTAAAGGAAGTGTTGTTTTACAGTTGCCAGCTGGAAGAATAATTTTAAGTGATATTTTATACATTGAGCGCAGTAATTTTGTGTTACGTGGCGCTGGATCTGGAAAAGAGGGAACTGAGATTTTCTGTCCTCGTCCAATGATGTACCTAAAAAATCAAGATTCTCTTGCAGAACTTCGCGAATATCTTACTTCAACCGGTAAAAGACAAGTTGAAAAAGAGAATAATATTGACTTGCCATTTTCACAATACGCATGGTCTGGAGGGATGATTTGGACACAAATTCCAAACCAACGTGTAAAAGCATACATGGAAAAATACGATACCCCACCAACAATTCTTGCCAAAGTTATTCAAGGAAAACAAGGTGAAAGTGTTTTTACTGTTTCAGATGTAAATGGATTAAAAGTAGGTGATATTGTCGAATTAGATTTGTTTAATAAAGACGGTGAAAAAGGCGACATTATTGAAGCGTTATATAAAAATTCAAAAGTTAAAGTTGGCTATTCTCATTGGAAACAACCCACATTGGCTTTAGTGCGCCAGCAAGTTGAAATTGCAGCTATTTCTAAAAACAAAGTAACTATAAAAACGCCTTTATTGATAGATGTAAAACCAAATTACCAAGCACTTTTGATAGAATGGAATCATTTGTCGGAAGTTGGGATTGAACATTTACGAATTAGTTTTCCAGATGCTGCTCGAGTTGCACATCATGTGGAACAAGGATATAATGGGATATTTTTAACGCGTATTTTTAATAGTTGGGTTCAAGATGTAATTATAAATAATGCCGAAAGTGGAATTCTAACTGAAGAAATTGCCAATGTAACTATTAAGGATGTTGTTACTGAAGGGAAAAATATTGCTCATTATACAGTCGCAATGGGTGGCGTTCATAATGTTTTGGTAGAAAATTTGAAAGTCTATAATAAAGCGGTTCATCCTTTGAGTTTCAATACGTTTTCTACTAAAAGTGTTTACGAAAATTGTGAGCTTTTTACCGATCCTGATTTAGACCAACATGCAGGAGCCAATCATCAAAATTTATTTGATAATATTAAAGTTCATTTTGAAGCAAATGCAGCTAATAAATATCCTCTTTTTGAAGGAGGTGGCGCTGGCTATTGGAAACCTTCACACGGCGCATACTCTACTTTTTGGAATATTAATGTGGATGTTTCAGGTGATAATTCTTCGCCAATTGAGCTTAACGGAATGGACGAAGGGCCTTTTGCAAGAATAATTGGAATAAATGGCAACAGAAATTTCACCGTTAAATATGGCCCAGATTCCTATATAGAATTTATTAATCAGCCAATGACGAAGATTCCATCTTTATACTATTATCAATTAAAAAAACGATTAAAGTAATTTTTTTAAAAGTTAATGAATTAATTTCACTATATTAATAAACAATTTGAATTATTTTCAGATAAATAAAGGATGAAAAACCTATTAATTTATTTCTTTTTTATTTTTTTTTCTATTGGATCTTTCTCTCAATCTAACCGATATAGATTAAAAAATATTACAACTGTAAATGGACTTTCGCAAAGTTCTGTTATTGCTATTCATCAAGATTTACAGGGGCAAATGTGGTTTGGAACTCGCGATGGTCTTAATAGATATGATGGCAGTAATATAACTGTTTTTCGAAACAATCCTAAAGACACTTTGTCAATTTGTAATAATGATATTCTTTCTATTGAAGGCGATAAAACTGGGAATATATGGGTAGGAACTTATAACGGACTTAACTGTTATAATCCAGTTACCAATATTTTTAAGCATTATTTGCATGGCAATTCCGCCAATACTTTATCTAATAATACAATTTGGAATATTAAAGAAATTAAAAATGAGATCTGGATTGCAACTGCAGGTGGATTGTCAATTTTCAATAAAATTACTCAAAAGTTCACTTCTGTTTTTCATAATTCTAAGAACAATTTAAGTATTCCAAACAATTTTGTTTTGTCTATTTATGAAACAAAAAAAGGAGTAATTTGGGTTGGAACATCTAAAGGGTTGTGCCGATTAATAAATCGTAAAGGCAATACTTTTTCATTCAAACAATATTATGCCGTAAATAACGAAAGTGTTTATGTTCAGGACATCAAAGAAGATTATTTTGGGAATTTATGGGTTGCTACCAAAACAAATGGGCTTTTAAAATTGGATACAACTTCAAAAAAATTACTTCCGTTTTCAGTAAATCAAAACCAAATAAATACAGATGTAAGAACTTTAGATTTTGATAAAAAAGGAGTTGCTTGGGTTGGTACCTATGAAGGTGTGAGTACAATTCAAAACGATGGAAGTATTCAAAAAGTATATAATAATCCTGATAGAAAGACAAGTTTCGGGAAAATCAAATCAGTTTTCACAGATAAAAAAGGTTCGGTATGGGTTGGGTCTTATTACAATGGAATTAGTATTTGGGATGAATCGAATAATAACTTTACCAATTTAAATCAAAATTCGGGAACAAGCGCACTAAGTTATGATGTAGTAAGTTCATTGACCGCTGATACAAATAATAACATATATATTGGAACTGAAGGTGGTGGAATTACTGTTTTTGATAGTAAAACTGGAATGACTTCTAAACTTAATTCGGATGCTTCCAATGCTGTTTCAGTTGATAATGTAAAATCATTATGTCTCTCAACTTCTGGCATTCTCTGGATTGGAACTTTTACCGAAGGATTGGCAGCTTATGATATTAAATCTAAAAGATTTGTAAACGATAAAATTGCTCCGGAATTAAAAAATGCATTAAAAGAATCGGGTGTATATGTAATTAAAAAAGGGCGTAAGAAAGATATTTTTTGGTTAGGCACATTTGGCAAAGGATTAATTAGATACGACAGTTCAAATAATTCTTATCAAATAATTGGCAATGATAATTATTCTGAAAATTTCTTGACTAACAATAGAGTCAGAACTTTATTAATAGATAAAAAAGACAATTTGTGGATAGGAACTCAAAGTGGACTAAATGTTATAAATCTAAATGATTTTGATAATAAAACCTATGACATAAAACATTATTTCTTTAACAACAAATTACTTTCTGGAGATGATATTTTATCATTATTTCAAGATAAAAAAGGGAAAATTTGGATAGGGACTAAGGCAAAGGGACTTTATGATTTTGACGGCACAAATTTTCATAAAATAACTATTAAAAAAGATGATTCAGAAGTAACTGCAATACATTCTATTTCTGAAGATGATGCTAATAATTTATGGATGAGTTCCAATTATGGTATAATCAAATATAATCTATCAAATAAATCTGCCTTTATTTATGACCAAAAAGACGGTTTAGTAAGCAATGAATTTAATGACAATGCCTTTTTAAAACTTGGAAATAATAAATTTTACTATGGTGGTCCTTTAGGAATTACCTATTTTGACACCAAAAAAATCCCAGTTAATACGTATTCGCCTCAAGTTATTTTAACCGATTTTAAAATTGCTAACAAATCTATAAATGTTGCCAATGAAAATGACGTTTTAGAAAAAGCAATTGCTTATACAAAATCATTAACTTTAACTTATGACAAGGCCAATTTTACTATAAATTTTGCAATTCCCAATTTTATAAATTCTACAAATAATCAATACTCCTATCGATTGATTGGTTTAGATAATGAATGGACGACAACCTCTAATACTTCAGCAACATTTACGATTCAAAATTCAGGAACATATGTTTTTGAAGTAAAAGGCGCTAATAATGATGGGATTTGGAATACTGTTCCAACCACTTTAGAAATAGTTGTTAAACCCGCGCCGTGGAAAAGCTGGTGGGCACTTTCTTTATATGTAATTTTATTATTGATTTCACTTTATGGTTTGTCATGGATAATAAAATCTAAAGAAAAACTGCGCCAAAAATTATTATTGGAATACAGGGAAAGTGAAAGAAATAAAGAAGATAATAGTGCAAAACTGCAGTTTTTCACAAATATCTCACATGAATTTAGAACACCTTTAACTTTAATTTTAGGACCATTACAACAGATACTTTTGAACTACAACGGTTCAAATGAAATGTATAAAAAACTCCTCGTAATTGAAAGTAGCGCCAATCATCTTTTGAAATTAATCAATAGATTGATGGATTTTAGAAAATTTGAAGACAATCAATTTATACTAGAAGCTGCCGAAGGAAATATTGTTAAATATGTAAAGGAAATCTTTTTATCGTTTACAGAATACGCTAAAGTCGGGGGTTATAAATTTACATTTGAATCTTCGGATGAGGAAATATTAGTCTATTTTGACAGGTTTAAATTGGAACGCGTATTCTATAATTTGATTTCAAATGCCTTTCGTTATACTCCGAAAGGAGGCGAAATTGCAATTAAAATTAGAAAAGAGAAAAACGAAATAATTATTGAAGTTGAAGATACTGGAATTGGAATTGATAAGAAACATATCGAAAAAATATTTGACTTATTTTTTGAAATTCCAACGCATAATCAAGTTCAAATAAATTACAATAAAGGCACTGGTATTGGTTTGTCTATTGTAAAAAACATTATAAATCTTCATAAAGGAACCATTACTGTTGAAAATAAAAGTACCAATGGAGTTGTTTTTACAGTGGTAATGCAGCTTGGTAGAAAACATCTTTCGGACAAAGAAATTTTAAAAGATTTTAAAATAAGTGATGATGTTGCTCAATATGAAGTTCAATTGGATTTGCCTGAAATTAAAGACGAAGAAGATATTAATGACTTAAATGTTGGCGAAGAAAAACCCACTATTTTAATTGTTGAAGATCATAAAGTATTACGATCTTTTATGAAAAATCTGCTCAAAGCAGAATACAATGTCATCGTTGCTGAAAACGGTGCTATTGGACTCCAAAAAGCAATAAAATTTGTGCCAGACTTAATTGTTAGCGATGTAATTATGCCAGAAATGGTGGGAACAGAATTGTGTGCTAAAATTAAGGAAAACATTAAAACCAGTCATATTCCAGTTATATTACTAACTTCAAGATCGTCACTTATTTATAAAATTGAAGGACTTGAAAGCGGTGCCGATGATTATATTAGTAAACCTTTTAACTTGATTGAATTTAAATTAAGAATTAAAAATTTGCTTGCATCTAAACAACGATTAAAAACTAAATTTTCATCAAAAGATAATTTTGTGCCAAGTGAAATAACAGTTTCATCACTAGACGAGCAGTTGTTAAAGAAGGCTTTTAAAGTTGTGGAAGAAAATATCTCAAACGAACAATTTGACATTCCTTTTTTTTGTTCCGAACTTGGCGTTAGTAGAACAATGCTTTTCACTAAAATAAAAGCGTGGACAAATTTTACTCCCAATGAATTTATCCTAGAAATTAGAATGAAAAGAGCTGCACAATTATTAGAACAAAACAAGATTAATATCTCTCAAGTCAGTTATCAAGTAGGGTTTAATAATCCTAAATATTTTTGTAAATGTTTTCAAAAGAAGTTTGGTGAAACCCCAACCCAATACTTAAATAAATTTTCTGACAACACTAAAACCTAAGTAAAACTCCATTTTTATCCTCTTTTGGATTTTTGAACACCCTATTTTGGATTTTTGATATTCTTGCTCAATGTACATTTGTCTAATGAAATTTAATGTAATTAATAACAACTTTTTTCAATCAATTTTAATAGTTTTGATAATCGTTCTCAGCTTGTTGTTAATTCGTTTTGTTTAGATGAACTAATTTACTTTTTTCATGCCCTTTAATCAGACATTCAAATTCACGATGAAGAAATTAAATTCTTTATTTATTATAATTGTATTTATGTTGTTCAGTTTTAATTGTTCAGCACAATATGATCCTGTTTCTGGTTTGTTGAAAAAAGAAATCAATTCTAGATTTTTAAATCTATTAGATTTTCCAATTGATTCCGTTTCGATCCCGAGAAGCATGAATCTTTCATCAGGAGTGATGAAAAAAGTTAAATCTAAAGATTGGACAAGTGGTTTTTATGCAGGTAATCTTTGGCAGATATACAAACTTACAGGCGATATTCGTTATAAAGAAAAAGCCGCCTTATGGAATGCATTTATTGAAAAAGAAAAATTCAATGGCGGTACCCACGACATGGGTTTCAAAGTATATTGCAGCTTTGGTAAAGGACTCAATGTAGAAGACAATTCTAAATATAAAAAAATTATATTAAAAAGTGCTCAAACATTAATCACAAGATTTAATGCTAAAATTGGCGCTATAAGATCGTGGGATCACAGCAAAAATCTTTTCGATTACCCCGTTATTATTGACAACATGTTGAATCTCGAATTGTTATTTGAGGCATCAATAATTTCTGGCGACCCTACTTTTAGAAACATTGCAATTAAACACGCCAATACAACCTTAAAAAATCATTTCAGAAAAGACAACAGTTGTTACCACGTAGTTGATTATGATACTATTTCTAATGGGGTAAGAAAAAAAGCCACCTTTCAAGGATTCAATGACGATTCGTCATGGGCAAGAGGACAATCATGGGCAGTTTATGGTTTTACCATGGCTTATCGTTATACAAAAAATAAAAAATACCTAAAACAAGCCGAAGCTACAGCCAATTATTATATAAATTTCAAAACCTTACCTGAAGATGGAATTTCATATTGGGATTTCAATGACACAAGTATTCCAAACGCACCAAGAGATGCTTCATCAGCTGCGGTAATGGCATCTGCATTAATCGAATTATATTCTTTTACAAAAAATCAAGCTTATTTAGACTATTCAAATAAAGTAATAAACACATTAAGTTCTGATAAATATTTACTAAATTATGCTGTGAAAGATCCATTTATTTTAAATCATAGTACCGGTAATTGGCCTAAAAAAGATGAAATAGACAGTCCAATTGTATATGCCGATTATTATTATTTAGAGGCTATTATTAGAAAAAAATCCCTTTAATTATATGAAATTCAAAATTCAAAATCCATCACATTTTCTATCTATACTTTTATTATTTTTTTTTAACGCAATCTATGCTCAAAAATCAAAAAGCGAAATTCGAACTAAAGATAACATCGATTTGGGTTGGAATTACCTAGAAAATGATACTAAAAACATATCGGAAGTAAAAAACGCCACAAATTGGGTTACCTTAAACTTACCTCATTCTTGGAACAGTCAAGATGCAACTGATAATGATCCGGGCTACAGAAGAAGCGCAAGTTGGTATAAAAAAAACCTTGTTATTTCAACTATTGATTCGAGTAAACTATACCAATTATATTTTGAAGGTTCAAATATTACTACTAAAGTTTATGTAAACGGGCAAGAAGTTGGCGAACACATTGGTGGATATATCGGATTTACTTTTGACATTTCTAAATTTATAAACGAAGGAAATAATGAAGTTTTAGTTCGTGTTGATAATAGTTATAATATTGATATAATTCCATCTCAAAAAAGTGATTTTATTATTTTTGGCGGAATTACCAGAGATGTTTGGTTGCTTTCCATGGAAAAAAACAATATTGATAACATTAAAATAACTACACCTCAAGTTTCAGAAAAAGTAGCTGCATTAAATGTAATTGCAACAGTAAAAAATCTTCAAAACCCAAGTAGTTTTAATTATGTTGCCCAGTTATCTAATCCAAAAGGAAAAATAATTGCAACTAAAAAAGGAAATTTATCAGGTCAAGAAACTATAATTGCTTTTAATGATATTAAAAATCCAGAATTATGGGATATCAACAAACCAAATTTATATTCTGTTTCTGTTTCATTGCTAGAAAATGGAATCGAAAAGGATAGAATTGAGGATAAATTTGGTTTTAGATGGTTTGAATTTAAAGATAACGGTCCATTTTTCCTAAACGGAAAACGAGTTTTAATTCGCGGAACGCACCGTCACGAAGAACATGCAGGCGTTGGCGCAGCAATGTCAAACGAGCAACATCGTAAAGACATGGAATCCATAAAAGAAATGGGTGCGAATTTTGTTCGACTGGCACATTATCCTCAAGATCCAGAAGTTTATAAAGCATGTGATGAATTGGGTTTATTGGTTTGGGATGAATTACCGTGGTGCCGTGGTGGAATTGGAAATGAAGTTTGGAAAACCAATACTAAAAATATGCTTGGTGAAATAATCAATCAAAATTACAATCATTCATCGATTATTCTTTGGTCGTTAGGAAATGAAATGAACTGGTTGCCAGACTTTGAAGACGGTGATAATAAAGAAAAAACTAATATTTTCTTATCAGAGTTAAAT
>CANKLK010000069.1 GCA_947482805.1 Flavobacteriaceae bacterium | reverse complement strand
AGTGGTGCATTTTGAGAGGAATTTATAACAACTACTGAAGCTGAAGTTGGGATTAATAAAACGCTATTCTGTTGAATTCCGTTTTGAGAATCTGGGTTTAAACTATAAATATCATAAGGTGTAACCTTATATTTTTGAGCTATCATATTGATAGTTTCACCTTTGCCAACAGTATGTTTCGTATATTTTTCTTGTTTTGCAGATACTGTAAAAACAAAGGAAAATATCGTTATAAATATTGAAAAAAATATACGGTTTTTCATTTACGAATTGTTTATTTAACGTCTAAAGTTAACAAATCTTTTTAAACTCAATAAAATTTGCTGAATTTTTCATTAACTTTTTAAGTTAAGAAAACTATTCCCATTCTATAGTTGCTGGTGGTTTAGAACTAATATCATATACTACTCTATTTACACCTTTTACTTTATTAATAATTTCGTTTGAGATTTTCATCAAAAATTCATAAGGTAAATGAACCCAATCCGCTGTCATTCCATCTGTTGATTCTACGGCACGTAGCGCAACTACCTTCTCATAAGTACGCTCATCACCCATCACTCCTACGCTATTAACTGGAAGTAAAATGGCTCCGGCTTGCCAAACTTTATCATACAAACCGTGTTCTTTTAATCCGTTGATAAAAACGGCGTCAACTTCTTGCAAAATTCTAACTTTTTCAGGTGTTATTGCCCCTAAAATTCTAATAGACAATCCTGGTCCCGGAAATGGATGTCTGCCCAAAAGTTCTGGATCGATGCCCAATGTTTGTCCAACTCTTCGTACTTCGTCTTTAAATAACATTCGTAAAGGTTCAACAACTTGTAGCTTCATATAGTCCGGTAAACCGCCCACATTGTGATGAGATTTGATGGTAGCCGATGGCCCTTTTACCGAAACTGATTCAATCACATCGGGATAAATAGTGCCTTGTGCTAACCATTTTACATCTTCAATTCTGTGTGCTTCTTCGTCAAAAACTTCAATGAATGCTTTTCCAATAGCTTTTCTTTTTGTTTCCGGATCTTCAACGCCATCTAATGCACTCATAAATCTGGCCGAAGCGTCAACACCTTTTACATTTAAGCCCATGTCCTTGTATTGGTGCAAAACATTTTCAAATTCATTTTTACGAAGCAAACCATTGTTAACGAAAATACAATAGAGATTTTTACCAATAGCTTTATGCAATAAAACTGCTGCTACAGTAGAATCTACTCCGCCTGAAAGTCCAAGAACGACTTTGTCATCTTTTACTTTTTCTTGTAATTCTTTGACGCAATCTTCTACAAAAGCATTTGGAGTAAAGTTTTGTGGAACGTGTGCAATCTTAACCAAAAAGTTCTCTAGAATTTGTTTCCCATCAGTTGAATGATAGACTTCGGGATGAAACTGAATCGCATACGTTGTTTCGCCTTCGATTTTATACGCTGCGTTTTCAACATCTTTGGTACTGGCCAATTTCACACCATTGGTTGGTAAATGTTTGATAGTGTCGCTGTGACTCATCCAAACTTGTGAATTGAGATTTACATTCTCAAAAAAAGTTTCACCTTCTTTGATATAGGATAAATTAGCTCTTCCATATTCTCTGATATTGGAAGCGGCTACTTCTCCACCTGAAAAATGGGCCAAATACTGGGCACCATAACACACTGCAAGCAGCGGCAATTTGCCCCGTATATTGGACAAATCGATTTGCAAAGCATCTTCCGAACGAACAGAATAAGGACTTCCGCCGAGGATAACTGCTTTGTAGGACGATAAATCAGTTGGGTAATGATTGAATGGGAAGATTTCGCAGAATATGTTTAATTCCCGAACCCTTCTCGCAATAAGTTGTGTGTATTGCGAACCGAAATCTAAAATAAGTACGTTGTGTTGCATGTGCAAAAGTAGTATACCAATTTTAAATATGAAATTTTAATTTTAATAAAAACACCTGAAAGGTATAAAAACCTGTCAGGTGTAGTAAATATTTTTTAATAAATTACTTTTGCTTAAAAGCTCTTACTCCAGGGAAGTATGCGGTATCGCCTAATTCCTCTTCAATACGCAATAATTGATTGTATTTTGCCATACGATCAGAACGTGAAGCGGAACCCGTTTTAATTTGTCCACAGTTTAAGGCAACGGCTAAGTCGGCAATTGTATTATCTTCTGTTTCTCCCGAACGGTGTGACATTACGGAAGTATAACCAGCATTGTGTGCCATGTTTACCGCTGCAATAGTTTCTGTTAAGGTTCCAATCTGATTAACTTTTACTAAAATAGAATTGGCAATTCCTTTTTCGATTCCGGTTGCTAAACGCTCAACGTTTGTTACAAATAAATCGTCACCTACTAATTGTGTTTTATCGCCGATTAATTCGGTTAAATATGCCCAGCCTTCCCAATCGTCTTCGTACATTCCGTCTTCAATAGAAATGATTGGATAATTAGCAGCCAAAGAGGCTAAATATTCGGCTTGTTCTTTAGATGTTCTAATTTTTCCGGTAGTGCCTTCAAATTTAGTATAGTCGTATTTTCCGTCTACATAAAATTCAGAAGCAGCACAATCTAATGCAATCATTACTTCGTCACCAAATTTATAGCCTGCATTTTCCACCGCTTTTTTAATGGTGTCTAAAGCATCTTCTGTTCCACCAGCTAAGTTTGGAGCAAATCCACCTTCATCACCAACTGCGGTTGACAAATTTCTATCGTGTAATACTTTTTTCAGGTTGTGGAAAATTTCCGTTCCCATTTGCATAGCATGTGTAAAGTTTTTCGCTTTAACCGGCATAATCATAAATTCCTGGAATGCAATCGGTGCATCAGAATGTGAACCACCATTTATGATGTTCATCATCGGCACTGGCAAGGTGTTAGCAGAAACTCCACCAACGTATCTGTATAAAGGCAGCCCTAATTCGTTAGCCGCAGCTTTAGCAACCGCCAAAGAAACTCCTAAAATAGCATTCGCACCAAGCTCTGATTTATTTGGAGTAGCATCTAGTTCAATCATTAATTGATCGATATGATTTTGTTCAAATACTGAAACACCCATTAATTCGGGAGCAATTTTCGTATTTACATTAGAAACAGCTTTCGAAACACCTTTTCCCATGTAAGCTTTACCACCATCACGTAATTCTACTGCTTCGTGTTCGCCAGTTGAAGCACCACTTGGAACAGCAGCGCGTCCTAAAACACCATTTTCGGTTACTACATCTACTTCTATTGTCGGGTTTCCTCTTGAGTCCAGAATTTGTCTTGCATGGACTTTAATGATTATACTCATTGTTTTTATTTTAATTATTGAATTTTAAATTTTACCCTTTGTTTGAGCTCGGGATGAAGCAAATGTATTACATCTGCATATATTTATTAAATGAAACCGACGAATGTTATTAACGCAATCGTTTTAGCATTAAACCGATTGAAGGTTTTTCGCCTTTTTTATGTTTGCAATAAAATCATCAAAAAGATATTCAGAATCATGCGGACCGGGACTTGCTTCCGGGTGGTATTGCACCGAGAAACAGTTTTTTGATTTCATTCGCATTCCGGCTACCGTATTATCGTTGATGTGATAATGTGTGATTTCTAAATCGGGATGTTTTTCGAGTTCTTCTCGGTTTACTGCAAATCCGTGGTTTTGGGAAGTTATTTCTCCTTTTCCTGTCAGTACATTCATTACCGGATGATTTATTCCTCTGTGTCCGTTAAACATCTTATAAGTTGAAACACCGTTAGCCAAACCAATGATTTGATGTCCCAAACAAATTCCGAAAATAGGTTTATCAGAAGCAATCATTTTTTGAGCGGTACTAATTACATGTTCTAATGGTTCAGGATCGCCAGGACCATTTGATAAGAAATAGCCATCAGGATTAAAAGATTTTAATTCATCAAATGGAGTATTGTATGGAAACACTTTTACATAGCAATCGCGCTTTACCAGGTTTCTCAATATGTTTCTTTTGATGCCTAAATCTAAAGCTGAAATTTTATAAGTTGCATTTTCGTTTCCGAAGAAATAAGGAGCTGCAGTCGAAACTTTAGAAGCTAGTTCCAATCCTTTCATATCAGGAACATTGGCTAGTTGTTTTTTCAAATCTTCTATAGAAGTTCCATCAGTACAAATAACTGCATTTTGTGCACCGTTGTCACGGATGTAACTTACTAAAGCTCTGGTATCAACATCCGAGATGCAGATTAGGTTTTGGGTTGAGAAATAGTCATAAAGGTTACTTTCGGAATCCGGTCTTGAATGGTTGAAGCTAAAGTTTTTGCAAACTAAACCTGAAATCATGATTTTATCAGATTCGACTTCGTTGACGTTTACCCCGTAGTTTCCAATATGAGGATTAGTGGCTACCATGATTTGGCCGAAGTAAGATGGATCGGTGAAGATTTCCTGATAACCGGTCATTCCGGTGTTGAAGCAAACTTCGCCAAAGGTTTTTCCTGAAATTCCAATTGATTTTCCGTGAAAGATGGTTCCGTCGGCTAGTAATAAAATTGCGGCTGTTTTTGTAGTGTGTTGCATAATGTAGTTGTGTTGGGCAAATTTATTTATTTACGTTCAATTTTAAAAAAAGAATTATAAGAGTTTATAAACATTCCGATAATTCTATACTAGCCCCGATAGAAGCAAGCTACCATGTAGCGCGGATAGCGGGACTAAATTTCCTTAGAAATATAATTATGTGCTTCATATACTTCGCATTCGCTCAGTATGATACAAAAAAAAAGGATAAACAAAACTGCTTATCCTTTTTATATTTATGAGTTGGCAATCATTATGCCTCTTCTTCTTTTGATTCTTCGTTGGCTGGTGCTTCTGGAGTCTCTTCTGCAGCTGGCACTTCTGCTTCTGCTACTGGAGTTTGCTCCGCCTGTTCGCTATCGCTCGAGTCTTCAACTTCTGCTACTGCAGGAGCTTCTTCAACAACTTCTGGAGCAACTACTTCAGCAACCGGAGTTTCAATAACTTCTGCAGCTGGTGGAGTCTCTTCAACTTCTGCTAATGCAGGAGCTTCTTCAACAACTGCTGCAGCTGGAGTCTCAACAACTTCCTCTACGATTGGAGCAGCTTCTTCAACGATTGGACCTACTTCGTCTACAACTGAAGCTGGTGTTGGAGCTGCAGTAGTTGTTGCCGATTTCTTAGGACGACGCGTTCTACCTTTTTTCTCCTCTTTTTTACCTCCGTTATATAGTTCGTTGAAGTCAACTAATTCAATCATAGCCATATCTGCGTTATCTCCAAGACGATTACCCATTTTGATGATACGAGTATAACCTCCAGGACGATCACCAACTTTTGCAGCTACATCTCTGAACAAGTCAGTTACTGCATATTTGCTACGCAAGTAAGCGAAACATATACGACGATTGTGCGTTGTATCTTCTTTTGATTTTGTTATAAGTGGCTCAACGAATTGTTTAAGCGCTTTTGCTTTAGCAACAGTAGTGTTAATACGTTTGTGCTCTATAAGAGAACAAGCCATATTAGCCAACATAGCTTTTCTATGTCCAGTCTGTCTGCTTAAATGATTTACTTTTTTTCCGTGTCTCATGACGTGTTTTTTTAACCTTCATCTTGCTACAATCCGCTTTGGAGAGCAAAATATGAAGTAATTTATTCTTTATCTAATTTGTATTTACCTAAATCCATTCCGAACGTTAAATTCTTGTTGGCAACTAATTCATCTAATTCAGTTAGTGATTTTTTACCGAAGTTACGGAACTTCATTAAGTCATTTTTGTTAAAAGATACTAGATCTCCAAGAGTATCAACTTCTGCAGCTTTCAAACAATTTAATGCTCTTACAGATAAATCCATATCAACAAGTTTTGTTTTAAGCAATTGTCTCATGTGTAATGATTCCTCATCATAAGACTCAGTTTGAGCAATTTCATCAGCTTCAAGAGTTATTCTCTCATCAGAGAACAACATAAAGTGGTGAATTAAAACTTTAGCTGCTTCAGTCAAAGCATCTTTTGGATTAATAGAACCATCAGTTTTGATTTCAAAAACTAATTTTTCATAATCTGTTTTTTGCTCCACACGGAAGTTTTCAATAGCATATTTTACATTTTTAACTGGAGTAAAAATTGAATCAGTAAAAATAGTACCTATTGCAGCATTCTGTTTTTTGTTCTCTTCTGCAGGAACATAACCGCGACCTTTCTCGATAGTTAATTCCATATTAAGATTTACTTTGCTATCTAAGTTACAAATAACTAGTTCTGGATTCAAAACTTGAAAACCAGAGATGAATTTTTGAAAATCACCAGCTGTAATTTGATCTTTTCCTGAGATAGAAATAGAAACTGTTTCATTATCTACATCTTCAATTTGACGTTTGAAACGTACTTGTTTTAGATTTAGAATAATTTCAGTAACATCTTCTACAACTCCTGAAATCGTTGAAAACTCATGTTCAACACCATCAATTCTGATAGATGTTATTGCATAACCTTCTAACGCAGAAAGTAAAACTCTTCTAAGTGCATTACCAACTGTCAATCCGTATCCTGGTTCTAAAGGTCTGAATTCAAACTTACCTTCAAAATCGGTTGAATCGATCATGATAACTTTATCGGGCTTCTGAAAATTAAATATTGCCATAATTTAGACTAGTGTCAATTATTATTTGTTGTACAATTCGACGATTAACTGCTCTTTAATATTTTCTGGAATTTGCAATCTCTGTGGAACAGAAACGAAAGTGCCTTCCATAGTATCATTATTCCATGTAATCCACTCATATACATGAGATGAATTGGCTAATGAACTATTAATTGCTTCAACAGATTTAGATTTTTCACGAACGGCAACTTTGTCACCTGCTTTTAAGTGGTAAGAAGGGATGTTAACCAATTCTCCATTCACAGTTATGTGACGGTGAGAAACGATTTGACGAGCTGCTCTTCTTGATGGAGCAATTCCCATTCTGAAAACTACGTTATCTAATCTTGCTTCGCATAATTGTAAAAGGATTTCACCCGTTACGCCTTTAGACGCTGCTGCTTTTTCGAATAAATTTCTGAATTGTTTTTCTAAAATTCCATAAGAATATTTAGCTTTTTGCTTTTCCATTAATTGGACAGCGTATTCAGATTTTTTTCCTCTTTTTTTAGCCATCCCGTGTTGACCAGGTGGGTAATTTCTTTTTTCGAAGGCTTTGTCTTCTCCGAATATTGCTTCGCCAAATTTACGAGCAATTCTTGTACTTGGACCAGTATATCTTGCCATTTTAAATTGTTTTAAGATAGAGGTTATGAATTCAGGTCGAATCCTTCGATAACCTTAGTTCTATCTTGATTATACTATAATTATACTCTACGTCTTTTAGGAGGACGACATCCGTTGTGTGGCATTGGAGTAACGTCAATGATTTCTGTTACTTCAATTCCTGCGTTGTGAATAGATCTGATTGCAGACTCACGTCCGTTACCTGGTCCTTTTACATACACTTTTACTTTTTTTAGTCCAGCTTCCAATGCTACTTTACCGCAATCTTCTGCTGCCATTTGAGCTGCATACGGAGTATTCTTTTTGGAACCTCTGAAACCCATTTTACCTGCTGAAGACCAAGAAATAACTTCACCTTTTTTGTTTGTTAACGAAATGATGATGTTGTTAAAGGTTGCACTAATATGAGCTTCACCTGTTGATTCAACGATAACTTTACGTTTTTTTGTTGTTGCTTTAGCCATATTACTTATTATTTAGTTGCTTTTTTCTTGTTAGCAACAGTTTTTCTTTTCCCTTTTCTTGTTCTAGAGTTGTTCTTAGTTCTTTGTCCTCTTAATGGAAGACCAGATCTATGACGGATTCCTCTGTAACATCCAATATCCATTAGACGTTTGATATGTAGTGACACTTCTGAACGAAGTTCACCTTCAATTTTGTAATATGATATCGCGTCACGGATAGCTCCGATTTCGTCATCATTCCAATCTTGAACTTTTGTATCTTGGCTTACTTGAGCTTTTTCTAAAATCTCAATTGCTCTACTTTTACCCACTCCGAAGATGTAGGTTAAAGCGATAACTCCTCTTTTGTTTTTAGGTATATCTACCCCTGCTATTCTTGCCATAACTATCCTTGTCTTTGTTTAAATCTAGGATTCTTTTTGTTGATTACGTATAATCTGCCTTTTCTTCGTACAATCTTGCACTCGGCACTTCTTTTTTTAACTGATGTTCTTACTTTCATTGTAAATTGCTTTAGGCTTTAGGCTTTAAGCTTTAGGCGATAAGATTTAATGCTTATTGCTTACTGCTTTTTACTTTTTGCTTTTTTAATATCTATAAGTAATTCTTGCTTTTGACAAATCGTAAGGACTCATTTCTAACTTCACTTTGTCACCAGGTAACAATTTGATGTAATGCATACGCATTTTTCCAGAAATATGAGCAATTACAATATGTCCGTTTTCTAACTCTACACGGAACATTGCATTTGACAATGCTTCAATTATTGATCCGTCTTGTTCTATTGCTGATTGTTTTGCCATAAAAATTAAGCGACTGCTTTTCTATTTTTACCACTTTTCATCAATCCGTCATAGTGTTTATTCAACAAATAAGAATTTACTTGTTGGATAGTGTCAATTGCAACTCCAACCATAATGATAAGTGAAGTTCCACCATAGAACATTGCCCAAGATTGTTGCACACCAACACTTACTACAAGAGCTGGGAACACAGCTATCAAGGCAAGAAATAATGAACCAGGGAATGTTATTAGAGACATGATTCTATCTAAGAAGTCTGCTGTTTCAATTCCGGGTTTAACACCAGGAATAAAACCGCCACTTCTTTTTAAATCATCTGCCATTTTATTTGTTGGGACAGTAATTGCCGTGTAAAAGAATGTAAAAATTACAATCAATGAAGCAAATACTACATTATACCAAACTCCAAACATATTACTGAATGTTCCTGCGATAGATTGTGATGTCTCCGATTTTGAAAGACCTGCCACTGCAGCCGGTATAAACATAATAGCTTGTGCAAAAATGATTGGCATTACTCCGGCAGAATTCAATTTTAACGGAATCCATTGTCTGTTTCCACCCATCATGTCTTGTTCGAAATCTCCGGTTGTTGTACGACGTGCATATTGTACCGGAATTTTTCTAACAGCCATAACTAAAAGTACACAGGCAATAATTACTAATAACCACACGATAACTTCAATTACTAACAACATTGGTCCACCAACAGTTTGTCCGGTCATTTTTGAAGTAAATTCTTGAAATAATGATTGTGGTAATCTAGCAAGAATACCTACCATAATTAATAATGAAATACCATTTCCAATTCCTTTATCTGTAATTTTTTCTCCTAACCACATAGCGAAAATAGTACCTGTAGTCAAAATTAAAACCGATGAAAATAAGAAAGAGAAAGAATCAAATCCTAAAAGGAATGCACTATTAGGTAATGTTCTGTATAAGTTATAGATATAACCCGGACCTTGAACTAAGGTAATAGCGATGGTCAACCATCTGGTAATTTGATTTAATTTCTTTCTACCACTTTCACCATCTTTTTGTAGTTTTTGCAAATATGGAATGGCAATACCCATCAACTGAACAACAATTGAAGCAGAAATGTATGGCATTATACCTAAAGCAAATACTGACGCTTTAGAGAAAGCTCCACCGGTAAACATATCAAGTATCGAACCGATACCTTTATCTGTTTGCCCAGCAAGGCTAGTCAATTGTGTAGCATCAATGCCCGGAAGCGTAACGTGCGCACCAAATCTGTAAACTAAAAGCATCAACAGCGTTAAAACAATTCTGTTTTTTAGTTCTTCTATTTTCCAAACATTTATAAATGATTCAATAAATTTCTTCATTGTTCTATAATTATAAGGTTACAGCTTCTCCACCAGCAGCTTCTATTGCCGCTTTTGCAGTAGCAGTAAATTTATGTGCAGTTACTTTTAATTTTGCTTTTAATTCTCCTCTTCCAAGAATTTTAACCATTTCATTTTTAGTAGCCAAACGGTTTTCAACAAATACTGTAAAATCTACCGTATCGGTAACAATTCCGTTATCAACTAATAATTGAAGATTGTCAAGATTTACTCCTTGATATTCTTTACGATTAATGTTTGTGAAACCAAACTTAGGCACACGTCTTTGAAGTGGCATCTGACCACCTTCAAAACCAATCTTTTTAGAATAACCAGAACGAGACTTAGCTCCTTTGTGTCCTCTTGCAGAAGTCCCACCTTTTCCAGAACCTTCTCCTCTACCTAATCTTTTATTTTGATTGTGTGTAGAACCTTCAGCAGGTTGTAAGTTACTTAAATTCATAACTGTATTTGTTATTTAACTTCCTCAACGGAAACTAAGTGTTTAACTTTATTTATCATTCCAAGGATAGCAGGATTTGAATCATGCTCCACAGTTTGCCCCATTTTACGAAGACCTAAAGCCTCTAACCCTCTTTTTTGTGTAAGGGGACAATTGATTTTGCTTCTAACTTGTTTTACTAATAATTTAGCCATAATTTCCTTGAATTAACCTTTAAAAACTTTCTCTAAAGAAATACCTCTTTGTTTTGCAACTGTT
>CANKLK010000068.1 GCA_947482805.1 Flavobacteriaceae bacterium | reverse complement strand
GTATAACTAGGGCTGATATAATGGCTATAATGGTAGTAGTCAAAGTAAAATTTAAAAATAATTTGGCAATTACAAAAGTGGCCACGCAAACAATTACAGTTAGGGCATAATTGACATACATAGCGCCATAAAAAAAAGAGGGTTCGATTAGATAAGAGAGCTCACAAATGCTACATTTTTCGTTCATTTCAAATAAACTTGCCAATTTATACGGATTTTTATTAACATACATCTTTTCTTCCTGACATCTCGGACAAGTTCCTGTTAAAATGCTATTTAGTTTGGATCCTTTTTTTAACATTTGCAAAAATTTAAATTTCATTCCGTTTCGGTTTTACAAAGGTAAACCCAAAGGAAGGTTTCATAACTAATATACTATTCTTTTTCTCTATGTTAAATATCCATAACTTATCGGTTTCTTTTGGCGGCTCCTATCTTTTTGAAGAGGTAACTTTTCGGTTAGGTTCTGGAGATAGAGTTGGACTTGTCGGAAAAAACGGTGCCGGAAAATCAACGATGCTAAAAATTCTGGCTGGCGATTTCAAACCCGATTCGGGTCAAATAGCTACTGAAAAAGAAGTTAAATTAGGATTTCTTAGGCAAGATATTGATTTTGAACAGGGCAGAACGGTGCTTGAAGAAGCTTATGAAGCATTTACAGAAATTAAACAGGTTGAGAAAAAACTCGAGAAAATTAATCACCAATTAGTGTCTAGGACTGATTATGAAAGCGAAGCTTATAGCCAAATAATTGAAGATTTGTCCGACTATACGCATCGTTTTGAATTATTAGGCGGCTATAATTATGTAGGCGACACAGAGAAAATATTATTAGGACTAGGCTTTAAAAGAGAAGACTTTACTAATCAAACAGCTACTTTTTCTGGAGGCTGGAGAATGCGTATTGAACTTGCCAAGTTATTATTACAATCAAATGATATTTTATTATTGGATGAGCCAACCAACCACCTAGATATCGAAAGTATTATTTGGCTTGAAGGGTTTTTGAGGAACTTTATTGGTGTGGTTGTAATTGTATCTCATGATAAAATGTTTTTAGACAATGTAACCAATCGGACTATTGAAATTTCTTTAGGAAAATCATACGATTATAATAAACCATATTCACAATATTTAGTTCTTCGCGAAGAAATTCGTGAAAAACAATTGGCTACACAAAAAAATCAGGCTAAAAAAATAGAAGAAACGGAAAAGCTAATTGAAAAATTTAGAGCAAAGGCATCTAAAGCTTCAATGGCTCAGTCATTAATAAAAAAACTTGATAAAGTAGAACGTATTGAAGTAGATGAAGACGACAATTCAGTAATGAATATTTCCTTTCCAGTATCGCAAACCCCCGGAAGAGTTGTTATAGAAGCGGAACATGTTACCAAAGCATATGGAGAGAAAACTATTTTAAAAAATATTTCACTGCTCGTAGAACGTGGAAGTAAGATTGCTTTTGTTGGTCAAAACGGGCAAGGGAAGTCCACTTTTATGAAGGCAATTGTTAATGAATTTAAATATACTGGTTCAATTAAATTGGGTCACAATGTGCAGTTAGGTTATTTTGCCCAAAATCAAGCCGAGTATTTAGATGGCGAGATTACACTTTTAGAGACCATGACCAACGCTGCTACAGATACTAATCGCGCTAAAGTGAGAGATATGTTGGGCTCTTTTTTGTTTCGAGGTGACGATGTAGATAAAAAAGTAAAGGTTCTTTCTGGTGGTGAACGTAATAGATTGGCTTTGTGTAAATTGTTACTCCAACCTATAAATGTGTTGGTTATGGACGAACCCACAAATCATTTAGATATTAAGTCTAAAAATGTATTAAAAGCTGCTTTAAAAAAATATGAGGGTACTTTACTCCTAGTCTCACACGACAGAGATTTTTTACAAGGGATGTCAAATATTGTATATGAATTTAAAGACCAAAAGATTAAAGAATATTTGGGTGACATCAACTTTTTTTTAGAACAGCGCAATTTGGAAAATATGCGGGAGGTTGAGAAAAAGGAGATAGTAAAGAAAGACGTTGTAAAAGACGTGCCTAAAGTATCTTATGAAGATCAAAAGAAAAGTAAATCTTTGCAAAACCGATTAAGTAAAGTTGAAAGTCAAATTAAACAGTTAGAATTAGACATTCAAACTGATGATAAAGCATTGGCTTCAAATTATAACAAATCTATTGAAGATGCGAATTTTTTCACGGCCTACAATAAGAAAAAACAAGAATTGGATAATCTTCTTGAAGAATGGGAATTGGTTCAAGGAGAAATTGATAACTTATAAAAATTATTTAAAGGGATGTCGTCTTTGCCATACTAGTGTAGGTTCTAGTTTTGGGAAAATTATGTGAAAGTACTTATTTATTATTTTGTTTTTATGCTGTATGAAACCTGATACTTCGATGGGTAATGCGCCAATTGAGCTTTTAATTTCAAGCGCTGTTCTCCCAAAGATTATTTCGCTAAACTCATTCTCAATTCCAAATTTCACCATGGTATATAACATGTTTAAGTAGAGCATTTTCTCTTTTTGTATTTCTTCTTTATATCCCAGAAAATAGGTTTCAAGCGTTTTGTTGTTAAGGACTAATGTGTGAAATCCCACTAGCTCAGAATCTAAAAAATAGCCTACCAGAATAAATTTATTTTCACACTGTTTTTTAAATGTGGAGAAGTGATTTGTATTTAAAAAGAATGTATTGAATGGCGCATTTTTAGCCACACTAAAATATAATTGATAGATTTCAGATTCATAGCTAATAATTTCTTCTAATGTTAGTTCTTTATAGCTTATTCCATCAAATTTTTTTATGGCACGCTTATATTGATCGCGATATTTCTTTGAAAAAGCAGAAATATAATCTTCATTTTTTCTCCACGATTTATTTAATTCAAAAATCATATTGGGCTGTGTTTTGAATTCGTAAGCGTTAGAAAAGTCTATTTTTTTTAACTCTAGAGCAGTTTCAGTATAAAAATCTTTATGTGAAATTAAATGAATTTTTATTTTTTTACTTTTTAAAAAAGTTTCAAGTTCAAGGGCACAATTGGATAAGGTATTTGAAATTAGTTGATAATTGTTGGCATGTTTAAATGCAAACGAATTTTGACCGGTTATCATATTATTGCCAATAAAAAGTACCTGTGAGGCAAAGTTTTTAAAAACAAAATTTCTTATAAATGTTTTGATGCATTTGTCCCTTTCCCCATACGATTCTAAATTAGTTAAATTTAAATATTGGGCAAGCACTACACCAATAAGTTCAGATTTTTCAAAAACTCCAATAAAAAAACACTGCATATTTTTTGGTGCTGAAGTTTCTAACACCTTTAAATAGGCACTCTGTAAAAAAGTATTTTGAATGGCTACTTCGTCCCAACCCTCTGGAAGTTGAGCTACGGAAGTATATATTTTGTAAGTCGTAGTTTCCAAATTTTTAATAATTCAAATGTAATAAAAATGTTCATTTAACATTGTGTCAACAAAGTCATTTTACAAATTTTTGGACCACTTGAGTAGAAAATAATTCGTGATTGTAAAGTCAATTATTTGAAAACATATCATTATGTAAGATTAATAGCTATTTAATAATACTTTATATGTATTTAATCGAAATTATTTGTATTTAAACGAGTATAAAAATAATTTCACACCCGTTATGTATATCTAAATCAAATCAAAAATGAATAAAACTTACACTCTCATTGCATTATTATTCTCAGTTTTTAGTCTTGCTCAAGTTTCTGTAAAAGAAATAAATGCGCTAATAGGTATAAACAAAGCTACAAAAGGAGAACAGTGGACGACTAAATGGAATCTTCAAGAACCAGTTTATACATGGTATGGTGTAGAGATAAAAGATAATAAAGTGATAGGTTTGAATTTAGAGAACAATAATTTAACCGGTCAATTGCCTGAGGAAATTGGTGATTTAGTTCATTTGAATGGTTTAGACTTATTTAAAAATCACATATCAGGAGTTATACCAACTTCAATTGGAAATTTAAAAAATTTAAAAAATTTAAATATTGGGTTTAATGAAATTTCAGGTCAAATACCAAGTTCTTTGGGTTCGGCTCACCAGTTAGTCACAATCGAACTGCACATGAACAGATTGACAGGTGAATTACCGGCTAGTATTGGAAACTTATCAGGTTTAGAGACATTGTCTTTATTTAATAATTATATTGAAGGTAAAATTCCATTGTCATATTACCAACTTACATCTTTAAAAGTGTTGTTGTTAAACAGTAACAAGTTGGCTTGCGAATTAGATAATCAGATTTCAAATCTTTCAAGATTGGAAACTTTGAGTTTATTTGATAATAAGATGTATGGTCAGGTACCGCTGGCTTTAGAAAAGTTAACCTATTTAAAAGAGTTGAATATATCAAATAACTATTTTAACGGATTTGTATCTAAGTATTTGTCAAGTTTAGATATTTTTAATATGAGGATGATGAATGAAAATGGGTTAGCAACATCATTAAAAGTTGCAATAGAAAAAACTACTTCAGTCGCTTCAGACGAATAAAAAATTGTTTGTTTTTTTGTTTATAAATTTGTTGGGAAAAAAAAGTCTTGATTTATCAGGACTTTTTTGTTTTAATTCAGACAAAAATTTATTCTGATGCTGTTAGCTTTGAGGTGCTTCTATAAATATAATCATTGTAAATATGTCTTCTAGCAAATCGACTTGGCGATTCTGCATTCACCATTTTAATATATATGGGTCTTAATACACCAAAATATTCAAAGGAACTGCCATCTATAAATGTGATGTATAAAACGCCTTTTTCATAGTAAAAGTCGGCAATATTTGTAGTTGATGTAATTCGGGTATATTCTACTCGATCTTTTTCTAATGTTTCAGGAGCAATACTGACTAAAAAATGGTAAGCCGAAATAATTTCTTTACTCTTTTCCTCAGCGATCAAACGTGCTGAATCCTCAGTAATTGCATCTGGATGCATGTCTTTCATGCAGTTTCTATAAATGGTTTTAAGTTCTTTCAAAGTGGCAGTCTTAGTAACGCCAAGTAGCGTTCTGTATTCTATAATCTTTTTTGTGTTCATTCTTCTTGGGTATGAATTCTATACTAAAATTAATTTTTGCAAAAGTAATTTATTACTTCATACAACAGATTGATTACTATAAATTATTTTATTCTATTCTATTTTGTTGCTTATATTGAATTTCGTTGTATATTTGCAATCTAAACAGCGCGGGATAGAGCAGTAGGCAGCTCGTCGGGCTCATAACCCGAAGGTCACAGGTTCGAGTCCTGTTCCCGCTACTAGAAACCCAGCATTTGCTGGGTTTTTTAATTTTTGTAGCTAAACTGTAGCAACGTTTTTAATTTTTTTCTCTGAATTGACAACAAGTCGAATACGTTTCCTTTCCATAAATTCCATATAGTTATACAATGCAAACCAATCTCTTTTTTGTAATTTAAGGCAATAGAATAATTATCTACTTAGATTACACCAATAAAAGCCATGTTGAATTTGATTTTGAATTTAGCTCCAATTAATATGAAAAAGACAAGAATAACAATTACGCATCAGCTTGAGAAGACCCAGCATCAATTTATGGTTGTTAACCCAGATAAACTAACCAGTTCAGAGGTTGATAGGATTAAGAAGGTAATGGGTGTTGAAATGGTGTTTGTGAATGGGAGGGTGTATAAATAAAAAAAGGGTTAAACTTAAGTCAGAAAGTTAAACCCTTTTATTTTTAGTTTTATAAAGTAAAACAATTACATTTTTAATCTAAATAAACTTCAAAGTCTTGTTTGGTAAGTAATAAAACTCTCTTTATAAAATTTATTGTGCAATCAACACTTAAATGGTTAGTTGTATGAGCTTCATAACTAGTGCCTCCGTGTCTTCCACTGCCAGATTTCCAATCAAAAAGATTATCTAGGCCTACATCTTTGATTAAATTCATCAAATCTGATTTTACAGATAATTCACCATTAATAGGCGAAATATATCCAATATTATGGGATTCAGATGTTGAGTTAGTTATTCTTATATAATTTCTATCTTCAGTGTATTTTATGCTTATCATATTAATTTTTTTATTTACTACTATTTGAATATTATTTACTCAAAAAGAATTATATTATTGTTGGTGTTTATAAATTTCCCAAAAGCAAAAAAAGCCTCATCAAATTTTTTTAAGTTCAAATCACTTTGTTCTTTAATAAAATTAAGATAGGTGTTAAAATAAAAATATTCTTTATTCTTATTAGACATATTTGCTGATATTTCAGTGTATGGAAGTCTGTGTATGTAATTGTAAGTTCTATTTATGTGTTGGTCATAAATAGGATATACTTTAGGTTTTATGATGTGAAGTAAAAATATTTTCCAAACTGCTGATAAATCACCAAACTCACTTTGAAAATCATCTATTGACCAATCATCATTTTGTTTGAACTTATTTATTAAAGTTAATTTTGGTTTTATTTTTAAATCTAATGATTGTTGTTTCTTCCTGCTTAGTTTCATTCCATTTTTCCATATAAAAAGAAGTTGCATATCATCAATTTCATATTGTTCCTTAATTATTGTTTCATTGTATAGATTTTCTAAAGGATATGAGTATAGTTTGGACCAAAATTCAATAAATGAAGTTATATCAGATTGTTTTGAATTCACTAGAATAGGTAAATAATTAATCATAATTTTATTTTTTTGTTATTTATAATTCTAAATAAAATTTATTAAATTATCTATCTTACGCAATGACAAAAATTAGTTCCTATAGGACTAGGACTAAAACCTGTTGAGTTTTGAGATTCAATAACAGAATATACTTGGCCTGAGCCACTAGAGTCAACTGTAAAAATATAACCGTAAACAATGCCAAATTGAACGCTTCCTGGAGTAAATCCGCCCCTTATCCATGTAGTAACCCCTTCGCTTGGAATACTGCCATCATTGAAAATATATTTTTCAATCTCTTGTAATTTTGGTAATCTCCAATCACTAAAACCACCTTCAACTAAATCTGAACAATACTTTAATGATTGAGTATATTGCAATACATTTGGAGAACGATTTGATATAGCTGTAGGTGTAATGAAGTTATTACTGATTACATTGATTTGAGAATTAGCATTAATATAAAAAAGTATCATAAAATAAAAAAGTAAATTTTTCATAACTAATTTGTTTTTAATTAAATTCGATATTTATCGTACGCATTGACAAAAATTAGTGCCTATTGGACTTGGACTAAAACCTGATGAGTTTTGTGATTCAGTAACAGAATAAACTTGACCTGTACCACTAGAGTCAACTGTAAAAATAAAACCATAAACAATACCAAATTGGACACTTCCTGGGGAAAACCCACCTCTTACCCAAGTAGTAATACCATCTCCAGGAATATTTCCACCAGCAAACAAATATTCCTCAATATCCTCTAAAGTTGGCAACCTCCAATCACTAAAACCAGCCTCAACTAAATCTGAACAATACTTTAAAGATTGGGTATATTGTAAAACACTAGTAGAGCGATTAGAAATAGCTGTTGGTATAAAAACTCCATTATTATTATTATTGTTTCCAGAACCGTTTGTATTATTTCCATTACAAATATATTTAGTCAAACTTACATTTATCTCTCCAGCTTCAAGAGAGCCATTTAAGTTATCGTCTAGACCAAATTCTACTTTGGTTCCTCCGTTTGCACAATTTGCACCTGCTGGTTCAGTAGTTGTATTTACAAGCGTATTTTTACCATCTTGACCGTCATCTCCATTTGTGCCTTGAGGTCCTTGAATCCCTTGAGGTCCAGTTAATGAAGTAATAAAATCAGCTTCTGTTCCAACATTCCCAAGATTCAACCAAACTTGATAAGCAGATAGGCCATTTGTGCCGTTAGTTCCATCTGTACCATTAATACCATTTGCCCCAGCAGGGCCTTGAATTCCTTGTGGACCTTGCTCACCTTGAGGCCCCTGACTAGCAACACTATCATTAAACAATACCCTCTCAAAATATCCACTTGATAATAATTGTCCTGTAACAGAATATGATGTAGTCTGCGTTACTTCTATCATTATGCTATTCCAGTTTGTGCTAAGATTTATTGGAATTATTCTATTGTTGTAGCCCCTACAGCCATATTCTTCAAATAAAATATCATTATTAGAAGATTTAATTCTGATAATACCACAAGGTGGAGTCGGCATACCCATTCCTGAGCCTAGTGATAGATTAATTTTAATCCATCCACTTTTGTTAAATGTTTCAATAATAAATGATTGAACTGATTGATTAAATTGAGATGATGTAAAATCAGATTCTGTGTAAGTATAACTATAAAAATTTTGACCTGATAATAATCCATTCCCATTACAAATATATTTAGTTAAACTGCCATTTATTTCATTAGAATCTAATACGCCATTACCATCTATATCCAATCCAACTTCAATTTTGACTCCACCATTTGCACAATTGGCTCCAGAAGGTTCTGTGGTGGTATTTACAAGTGTATTTTTACCATCTTGACCATGAGCTCCCGAAGGGCCTTGTGGCCCAGTCAACGAAGCAATAAAGTCAGCTTCAGTTCCAACATTACCACGGTTCAACCAAACTTGATAAGCAGATAAGCCATTTGTGCCGTTAGTTCCATCTGTACCATTAATACCATTTGCCCCAGCTGGGCCTTGTGGTCCTGTAGCACCATTAATTCCATTAATTCCAGCAGGTCCTTGAGTACCTGTGGCTCCTTGTAAAGATGATAAGAATTGTGTTTCAGTTCCAGTGTTTCCAGCATTGAGCCATATTTGATATGCCGATAGACCATCTTGACCGTTAATTCCGTTTTGACCAGCAGGCCCTTGAGCACCATCAACACCATTAGTACCATTGGTTCCAGCAATACCTTGCGGTCCTTGTATCCCTTGAGGTCCAGCTGCGCCAGTTAAACCTTGAATTCCTTGTGGACCTTGTGGACCAGTTGCACCATCAATACCGTTTGCACCAGCTATTCCTTGAGGCCCTTGTGGTCCTACAATAGCAGTTGATAACCATTGTAATTCTGTTCCAGTATATCCATTTTGAACTGCTATTTCATAAGCACTTAAACCATTTTGTCCAGCAGGTCCTTGAAGCCCTTGAGCTCCAGCCAAACCTTGAGCTCCAGCCAAACCTTGTGGTCCAGCCAAACCTTGTGGTCCAGCAGGTCCCTGAGGTCCTTGAGGTCCATCGATTCCATTAGTACCTGAAACTCCTTGTGGTCCTGTAGGTCCTTGAGCCCCTTGAATACCTTGTGGACCTTGAGCTCCATCAATACCGTTAGTTCCGTTTGTTCCAGCCATACCTTGTGGGCCAGGGGTAGAGCTTCCTGATGTTTGGGCATAAAGAGCATAAGGAACACTTAATAATTGAGTGGTGGATGTAATAGTATAATTTGTAGCACCATTTACATCAGTTTCTGTTTGTATAAAATAAGGCCCATTTGCCCATTCAATGGATGAAAAATCTCCTTGAATGACATTTCCTCCACCAATTTGAATGGTAACCAATCCATTAACGTTTGTGTTTGCTGTTTGTGTTTCAGAATATACTATTGCACCTGTAGGAGCTCCTTGTAAAATACTTACTCTTAAACCAATAGGTAGATTAGAAACTAAGCTATTAGAGCTATTTCTGATAACGGCTTGAAAAGACATTTTTTGTGGGCTCTGCGCATTTCCATAAGCGAATGATAGTAATAAAACAGCTAGTGTAAATATTCTTTTCATGTTATTCTTTTTTTAATATTTTGAATGATTTTATTTCTTTATTTTTTTTCGATAGTTTTAATATATAGGTAGCAGATGCATAAGGTTGCATATTAACTATCGTTTCTGAATTACTTATGGTGCCATTAATGATTTCTCTTCCTCGAATATCAAAAAGTTTATAAGTTAGATTCTCGTAATTATAATTTTGAAGTGAAATGATGAGGTTATTTACTGTTGGATTAGGATATACCTGAGCAGAAATAGTAATATCCAATATTTCATTGCCACTTAATGTAACTATTTCATAAGGTTGTTGTAATCCTTGATTAATAAATATTGAAGCATTACCTGACGACACATAATCGATTTGTCCTATTGAATAACTGATTGAGCCATTAGTATTAGAAGCATCAGCACCTGTTGTTATAGTGTTGTTTTGGGCATAAACATTACAGAACCAAAAAAACATTAAGTTAATGGATATTTTAATATATTTCGACATGTTTACGTTATTATTTTAAGGAACAATAGCCTCATATTCAAATTTTAAAGTCGTAAATGTATGTTTTTTTTAACACTTATCAAAGTGGTTGAAAGGTTTATTCCAGTTCAAGTTGTTTCAACTTTAGTGCAGTGAAGACTGTTTGGGTTTATATTTAAAAATCCGTCTTAAAACAATTAGAAAATCTATTAAATATTAATTAACTACTTTTGCTTCGAAATAGATTTCCCTTTGATATAATAATAAAATCGGGAGATTGCCAACAGGTCATTTACCAAGCGGTGGTTAGATATTGTAGTAATACTTCCTACTAAATAAACTAAAAACCGAAAACACTAAATGAGTTTTCGGTTTTTTTATTCTCAATTAAATGGAACATAAAGCAGGTTTTGTAAATATTATAGGCAATCCAAACGTAGGAAAATCTACCCTAATGAATGCCTTTGTTGGC
>CANKLK010000067.1 GCA_947482805.1 Flavobacteriaceae bacterium | reverse complement strand
TGTTCATCCAATGTTTCCAGCTGAACCATTTCCATATTACACAAGCCTTTTTCAAACTGTTTTTTCTTATCAAAAACATAGGCAACGCCACCGCTCATTCCGGCAGCAAAATTCCGTCCTGTTTTTCCTAAAACAACTACAGTTCCGCCAGTCATATATTCACAGCCATGATCTCCAACACCTTCCACAACAGCAGTTGCGCCTGAATTTCGGACGCAAAAACGCTCACCGGCAATACCGTTTATGTAGGCTTCGCCAGTAATTGCTCCGTATAATGCAACATTACCAATAATAATATTTTCTTCAGGTTTGAAAGTCGCTGTCGGAGGAACTTTGATAATCAGTTTTCCGCCTGATAATCCTTTGCCCAAATAATCATTGCAGTTTCCATGAATTTTAAATGACAAACCATTCGTAGCAAAAGCACCAAAACTTTGCCCTGCTGAACCTTCAAAATCTATTAAAATAGTGTCCTCGGGTAAACCTTGCGCACCATATATTTTTGAAATTTCATTACTTAATATGGCACCGACAGAACGATCTGTATTTTTAATTTTGAAGTTAATTCGGGTTTTTTCTTTTCTGTAAATAGAAGGAATTGCCGCTTTTATAATTTCAAAGTCAAGTACATGTTCTATATGATGATCTTGCGATGTTGTATTATGATTTGGAACTACTTTAGCTTTTTCTGGTTTGTAAAGAATGTTCGACAAGTCTAAACCACTAGCTTTATAATGTGTAATAGCTTTATTGACGTTCAATTTCTGTGATTGTCCCACCATTTCTTTTAAGGTTCTAAAGCCAAGTTGTGCCATGATTTCACGTAATTCTTCTGCAATGAAATACATAAAATTAATGACGTGTTCCGGTGTGCCTTTAAAGTTTTTACGCAGTTCAGGATCTTGTGTGGCAATGCCAACAGGACACGTATTCAAATGACAGGCGCGCATCATAATGCAACCCGAAGCTACTAATGGAGCCGTAGCAAAACCAAATTCTTCTGCGCCAAGCAAAGCAGCAATGGCCACATCGCGACCTGTTTTTAATTGTCCGTCACATTCTAAAACTACGCGACTTCGCAAATCATTTAGTATTAAAGTTTGTTGTGCCTCTGCCAATCCAAGTTCCCATGGAATTCCTGTGTGTTGCAACGATGTTAGTGGTGCGGCTCCGGTTCCTCCATCGTAACCCGAAATTAGTATTACATCGGCTTTGGCTTTGGCAACACCGGCAGCAATTGTTCCTACACCAACTTCGGATACCAACTTTACATTAATTCGTGCTTCACGATTGGCATTTTTTAAATCAAAAATTAATTGTGATAAATCTTCTATCGAATAAATGTCGTGATGTGGGGGCGGAGAAATTAGTCCAACATAAGGCGTTGAATTTCGGGTTTCTGCAATCCAAGGCACTACTTTTTCACCGGGTAATTGTCCGCCTTCACCAGGTTTTGCTCCTTGTGCCATTTTGATTTGGATTTCTTTAGCGTTGGTCAAATAATTGATTGAAACGCCAAATCTTCCCGATGCTACTTGTTTGATTGCGCTATTTCTAGAATCTCCGTTAAGGTCTTTTTGATATCGTTGCGCATCCTCGCCTCCTTCACCTGAGTTGCTTTTTCCTCCAATTCTATTCATAGCAATGGCCAAATTTTCATGGGCTTCCTGACTGATTGAACCATAAGACATTGCGCCAGTTTTGAATTTTTTTACGATTTCTGTCCAAGGCTCTACTTCATCAATTGAAATAGGATCGTAATTGTTAAATTCAAATAGACCACGAATAGTCATGAGGTTTTCACTTTGCTCGTTGACCATTTTAGAATATTCCTTATAGCTTTCAGGGCTGTTTAATCTGACGGCTTGCTGAAGTTTTGCAATGGTAGTTGGATTAAACATGTGTTTTTCACCAGTTCTTCGCCATCTGTAAATGCCTCCAATTTCGAGAGGTAATAAATTGGATATTTCTGAATTTGGAAATGCTTTTTGGTATCTTTTTTTGACTTCTTTTTCCACTTCCATTAAACCAATTCCTTCAATTCGCGAAGGCGTATTTGGGAAGTATTTTGAAGTAAACTTTTTATTTAATCCCAGGATTTCAAAAATTTGAGCTGCTCTGTAGGAATGCAAGGTCGAAATCCCAATTTTATTCATGATTTTTAGAATTCCTTTAGCGATCGCTTTATTGTAATTTTTAATGGCATAGTCTGCTTTTACATTGGTAATGAAACCTTGATTTACTTGTTCGTGAATAATTTCGTTTACCATGTATGGATTAATAGCACTGGCACCATAACCAAACAAAATCGCAAAATGATGCGGTTCTCTAGGTTCAGCAGATTCAATTATAATTCCAAATTTAGAACGTACTTTGAGAATATTGAGTGAATGATGGATATAAGAACAAGCCAATAGCATCGGAATTGGAGCCATTTTTTCGCTCACATTTCTATCCGAAAGAATTACAATATTGCATCCTTCTGAAACCGCTTTGAACGTTGCTTGCACGCATTTTTCTAGACCGCGCTCCAAACCATTTACACCTTTTTCAATTTCGTATAATGTAGAAATTGTTACTGATTTGAAATCGGCATGATTGATGTTTCTTATTTTATCCAAATCCTCATTTGAAATAACTGGATTTTGAATTTTTAGTTTTTTGCAATGCTTGGGTTCAATATCAAAAATGTTAAAATCGCTACCTATGGCTAAACTAATATCGGTTATAATTTCTTCGCGAATTCCGTCTAAAGGTGGATTGGTAACTTGTGCAAATAGCTGTTTAAAGTAATTGTATAGTAATTGAGGCTGGTCTGATAGAACGGCAAGTGGTGTGTCATTTCCCATTGAGCTGATGGCTTCAGCGCCACTTTCTCCCATAGGGTTTATGATGGTTTTTAAATCTTCAATGGTGAATCCAAATAAGCGTTGTCGGATTTCGAAAGCTACCGTTTCAACAGGAATTAGATTGTTGGTGTATGGTATTTTAGTTAGTTGTAACAGATTCTCGTTTAACCATTTTTTGTATGGACGTTTCGTAACTATGGCTTTTTTTATTTCTTCGTCTTCAATAATTCGGCCTTCGTTCATATCTACTAGGAACATTTTTCCGGGTTCTAATCTTCCGTGTTGAACCACGTCTTCCGGTTTGATATCGAGCACACCAATTTCTGATGACATAATTACAAAACCGCTTTTTGTTACAGTATAACGTGATGGACGCAAACCATTTCTGTCTAACAAAGCTCCAATTACATTTCCATCGGTAAACGGAATGGATGCTGGTCCGTCCCAAGGTTCCATGATACACGAATTGTATTCATAGAATGCTTTTTTGTCTTCCGACATGGTTTGGTGTTTTTCCCAAGCTTCGGGAACAACCATCATCATGACTTCGGGTAAAGAACGACCAGTCATCAGTAATAATTCGATAACCATATCCATCGAAGCGGAATCTGATTTTCCTTCTAAAATAATTGGAAATATTTTTTTGATGTCTTCACCAAAAACATCACTTTTCATTAATTCTTCGCGGGCACGCATTCGACTAACATTTCCGCGAAGCGTATTGATTTCTCCGTTGTGACACATATAACGAAATGGTTGTGCCAATTCCCATGAAGGGAACGTATTAGTTGAAAACCGTTGGTGTACTAAAGCAAGTCGGGTAACTAAGTCGGCATCAGCCAAATCAGTATAATAGCGACTGATATCTTCAGGCATTAAAAGCCCTTTATAGATTATGGTTGTGGTAGAAAAACTAGAAAAATAGAAACGATGGCTTTCTGAAATTTTGGAATTTATAATGACGTGTTCGGCAATTTTTCTGGCTGCAAAAAGTTTTGCGTTGAATTGTTGCTCGGTGAGGTCTAAGTCATTTTTACTCACAAATACCTGCTTGATAGTTGGTTCTTTTTCTGCGGCTATTTGGCCAAGATTGGAAACAGCTACAGGAACATCACGCCAACCAATAATTTTTAGGTTTTGTTCGTTAATCGCAGTTTCAAATGTTGTTTTACAGAAAGCAACCTGATTGACACTTTTTGGTAAAAAAACCATTCCGACCGCATATTCTCTGGGTTCCGGAATTTTAAATGGGCATACTTTTTTAAAGAAATCATGTGGAATATCAAACAGAATTCCGGCACCATCACCAGTTCTTCCATCGGCACTAACGGCACCACGATGTTCTAATTTTATTAAGATATCGAGTGCTTTGTGAATTATATCGTTGGTTTTTATCCCGTTTAAATTGCAAATAAATCCTGCACCACAATTGTCATGCTCAAATTCGGGCAAGTAAAGACCTTGTTCTTCGACTTTCATTATTGATAAATTTTTACTAATTTATCAAAATGATTAAATATAAAAAAAACAAACACAAACAAAGTATTCACTTTTATTAATATAATAATTAAATAGTTATTGAATTGTCAAATATCTATTTTTCAATAGGTATTTTACTTTTTACACAAAATAGGACAAAGGAAATTACTTAATAAACTGAAGAAATGTTGTTGCATTTTTACACTTCCAGGGGTTCTAAAACCTATCAGGGCTAGGGTTAGAAAATATTAATACAACCTACGAAATCTGTCTGGTTTTGCTTCATGCATAATGGCATATACTTTTTCAAAGACATCTTCTGCAGAAGGTTTTGAGAAATAATCTCCGTCGGTTCCGTAGGCAGGGCGATGCGCTTTAGAGGTTAGTGTTTGTGGTTGGCTATCAAGATAATTATATCCTTTTTGCTCGTCGATAATTTGTTGCAAAATATAAGCACTTGCACCACCTGGTACGTCTTCATCTATAACCAACAAACGGTTTGTTTTCATAACTGATTTTAAACAGTCATGATTGATATCGAATGGTAACAAAGATTGGGCGTCAATAATTTCTACATCGATACCTGTTTCTAATAATTCTTTGGCAGCTTGTTCTATTATACGTAGGGTTGAACCATAGGAAACAATCGTAATATCGATTCCTGTTTTAATTGTTTCCACCATGCCAATGGGAGTTTTAAATTCACCCAAATTGGTTGGCATTTTTTCTTTTAATCGGTACCCATTCAAACATTCAATCACCAAAGCGGGTTCGTCTGTCTCTAACAATGTGTTATAAAAACCAGCAGCTTTGGTCATATTCCTAGGCACCAAAACGTGAATACCTCGAATTGCATTGATTATCATTCCCATGGGTGAACCCGAGTGCCAGATTCCTTCCAATCGATGTCCACGGGTTCTAATTATCAAAGGCGCTTTTTGAGTTCCTCGAGTTCTATATTGAAGTGTTGCCAAATCATCACTCATGATTTGGATGGCATATAATAAATAATCTAAATATTGAATTTCTGCAATTGGTCGTAAACCCCTCATCGCCATTCCGATACCTTGTCCGAGTATGGTTGCTTCACGAATACCAACATCAGCCACACGAAGTTCACCATATTTCTCCTGCATGCCTTCCAAACCTTGGTTTACATCACCAATGTTTCCGGCATCTTCACCAAAAACTAACACTTCAGGATATTTATTAAATATAGCGTCAAAATTGTCTCGTAATATTAAACGGGCGTCTACTTCTTCGGCTGAATCATCATAAGTAGCAGCTGCTTCAGTGGCTTTTAAAACATTTTTATCCGATTGTGAAAATAAATGCGAACTAAATTTTGGTTGAATTTTGTTAGTATAATTCGTTATCCAATTCGCTAATTCCTGCCTGCTGCTTTCATTGACAATCATTCGCAATACTTTTCGGGCAACCATTAAAATTTCTTTGCGAATAGGTTCTTTTATGGATGCTAAATCGCCAGATTGTTTTTCAATAAAAACTTTGTTTGTGCTTGAATTGGCTATAGTATTTAACAAAGAAACTAATTCCTGCTGCTCTTCTTTCATCGGAGAAACAAAAGCTGCCCAAGCTTCTTTTTTGCCTTCCAAAACTTCTTTTTTAGAATTGGTTTCAATTGATTCTAATTCTTCGGCGGTAGCCAATTCATTTTGAATTAACCAAGTTCTCATTTGAGCCAAACAATCAAACTCGGTTTCCCAAGCCAAACGGTCTGAATTTTTATATCGTTCGTGCGAACCAGAAGTCGAATGTCCTTGTGGTTGAGTCAACTCATTTACGTGAATCAAAACCGGAACGTGTTCTTCTCGGGCTATTTCGGCTGCTTTTTCGTAAGTCGCTACTAAATTTGGATAATCCCAACCTTTAACGGTAAGAATTTCATAGCCATTCCCATTTTTATCACGCTGAAAACCTTTAAGAATTTCAGAGATACTTTCTTTTGTAGTTTGATGTCTGGAATGAACAGAAATTCCGTATTCGTCATCCCAAACACTAATTACCATTGGCACTTGTAAAACTCCGGCCGCATTAATGGTTTCAAAAAACAATCCTTCGGATGTAGACGCATTGCCTATTGTTCCCCAGGCAACTTCATTTCCTTGATTTGAAAAATTAGAATAATTTTCCAATCCGCGAACATTTCTATATATTTTTGATGCTTGTGCTAAACCCAATAATCTAGGCATTTGACCAGCTGTTGGAGAAATATCAGCACTCGAATTTTTTTGTTGCGTTAGGTTTTTCCAATTGCCATTTTCATCTATAGTCTGTGTAGAAAAATGTCCGCCCATTTGTCTGCCAGCACTCATAGGATCGTGCCCCAAATCTGGATGACCATATAAACCGGCAAAAAATTGTTGAATAGACAACTCGCCAATCGCCATCATAAAAGTTTGATCACGATAATAACCCGAACGGAAATCACCGTTCTGAAATGCTTTGGCCATGGCCAATTGTGGTACTTCTTTTCCGTCACCAAAAATTCCAAATTTTGCTTTTCCAGTTAGTACTTCTTTACGTCCCAACAGACTACATTCTCTACTTATTGTGGCAATTTTATAATCATTTAAAACTTCTTGTTTAAAGTCTTCAAATGTAATTTCAGTTTTGGATTTTGTTTCAGACATAGAAGGGAAAATTTCTTAAAGAAACAAATTTAAATAAAAAGAAGTAACAAATTATATTCTGAACAAAAATATAATTTTAATTATCTGTAATTTATTAGTTATATAAAGTTATTATACTAAAGAATGTTTAAAAAAAAATAGAATATCCTGTAAAATGTATAATAAACTAACATTTTAACCTCAGTTTAAAACCATTTTCTGGTGAAAAGATTGATTAGTGTTTCAGGTCTGAAAGTTATAATAAATCGAATTTTTTCGCCATAATTTTTGTCTCCAATTTCCCAACCATTGTTAGAGTATACAGGAAAAAATAACTCAAAATAATCGGTAACTAAGTTTAATCGAATTCCACTATCGTAAACAAATTTTGGGTCACTTTCTTTGTTTTTTATAAAACCAACATCACTATAACCTTCAATCCAACTCCAAATAGTATAATTAGCATTAATAGTTGTCATCCAACGATTGGCGGTTCGGGTTTCGAGTTTTGACTTAAAAAAACCATCGGCAATAATGGATTGCTGACTATATAATCCGGTGGTTTCAGAACGACCCAAATAGTCACTTTCAAAAAGATAATCTGAAGGTCGGTCCAAACCAAAATCAAAATAGTTTGAAGTTGTTTTGTTGTGTAAAAAGGTTCCGGCAAAAAAACGAAGATTCAGTGAGCGGTTGTTGTCAAAAAGTTTACGGTATTGTATTTCGGTAGCTAGTTTTCCAAAGTTCTTTGAATACTGAAAATCACCTAAAAATGAAAAATGATTGGTTACTTCGGTTTTGGTATCGATATATTTGGCATTAAATATTTGATAGTTTTCGCTATTTTCGCTTACTGTAAAAGCAGTTTTTTGCTTATCTACAATAATTTCTTTTATGACAATAGTTTGTTTTCTGTTATCTCTAAAATCATCAGGCCTGAAATTCAGAAAAACGGTTGGCGCTAATTTTTTATAATAAGCATCGGGTGCATAGTGAAGGTAATGTCCGCTAAGCATATATCGAATATGGTATAAATTACTGTCGCGGTTGAATTGATTAACATAGAAAAATCCTTTTCCTGAAAAGCTCTTTGTTTTAGTTGAAATCGTAGGATTGACGTCAAAAATGAAAGGTTTGTCTAAAATGGTTTTGTTATGAAAACGAATGCCGGGAAGGAATCCATCATATAAATTGTATTCTAAAGTGGGTACATATAAAATTTGGTTGTAATAAGGATCTTCCAAATCCTTCAAAAAGTTGAATTTTATAGGACGATTGTTTAGACGAAATCCGTGTAACGAACGCCAATTGTTTCTCAGATTATATTCAGGAACTTCATTTTTGTAATTGATTACAATTTTATCCGCATAATTTCTAGGAATGGTATAAATACTATCAGTAGCAACAGTATCGAACCATTTTTTATAAACGATGTTTTTATCTTTTACGCCATAAACTGATATAGGAACGTTGGTTTCGGTTTTATTTTTTAACGAAAAACTAATGCTGTCTTTGGTTTTAGTAACCTTATCAAATTTAAAATCGATAATATCGCGTGAATCGATTATTTTGTCAAAAAACCAATCAATTTTTTTTGGAGAATTGTTAGTTAAAATGCTTTCAAAATCCTTTCGGTTTGTTTGTTGAGTTGCATTCAAAACAATAAATTGTTTGATACTGTTTGGAACAATATCATTTTCAATATAACTGTCTAAATAGCTAATGCTTAATCCAGCTCTATATTTTGAAGCAATTTTTTCGTTGAATTTGATTAGTTGATTTTTAGAATTTGATAAAGCCTGATCCAAATTTTTACGAGCCATCAACATATATAAATAGCTGTATTGACCATTAAAATTTAATGAAACTAGGTTATAGCCTTTAAGTAGTTTTAGTTTGGCTACACTTCCCATCATCTTGCTGTCAGGATGATATTCTTCTATATATTTCATCATGATATAGACTTGGATTCCGTCATAAATCCAGTTGTCTTTTCTAGGGTCTAATTGTAAAGTGTTATGTAAATAATTGTTCAGATACGTTTTTAAAAACTTAATTTCATATAAGAACTCATCTGGAAATGGACTAATTAATAGTGGTAATTGATTTAATCCGTAGAAAGGATTTCTATCATAATCGGCTTGAGCGACAGTTATTTTTGAATGTTGGTATTTGCCCAGGTTTTCGGATACATAACTCACAATTCGGTCAATAATAATCGCTCTTTGTATATCGTTCAGCCGATTGTCTTTTAAATTGGAAACCACTTCAATGTTGTTGTTTTTAAAGATTTCAAAATCTTTTTTATCATCGACAAACAGATTGAAATTTAAACGGTTTTTCCCAGCGAAATGATAACGATTTAATCCATTTACAGTTTCTTTTTGTACTTCATCCAAATCGGAATCTAAGTCAAAATTTTGAGGCACTTTAATCTCGATATCATAATCAGAAAGTGCATTGGCACAATCGTCTAAATTTAAATTGTCGTATTTCGTAAAGGCTTTATTTTCATATCGTGCCGGCACAAGGAAACAGTTTTTAAGATACATTTTGCCGTTTTCGCCATAGCCATATTTTGTGAACTTATCACTTGGGATTTTTACAGTATAACTAAGTGTTATGGTTGCTTTTTGATTAGGAAGCAACGTATTTTTAAGCCGAATCTGAATAACATCGGGATGATCTTTATCTCTTTCCCATGTGAGTGGAGCATAAGTTTCATTAAGGATGTTAATGTTGCTTGTCCTGCCTCTTTCTTTTTCTTTGGCTAAATGAAAACCTCTTTCAAATTCATCAGAAAATCGTGCTGCTAAAGGAGTGTTTTTTGATGTATATCCATTCATCCAATCGTTTAAAACAATATTCGTTAATGTATCATTGGTTTGATTGAAGAATGTCAATTCCTGATTAACCGTCAATTCTTTCTTTTCAATGTCAACTTCCACAATCATTTTGGAATTGTGTTGCGCAAAAGAGGCAAAGCTAAAAAGAAAAAGTATGTAGTTTAGTTTTCTCAAGGTTTTGATTTGGCTTTAAAAAAGGCGCTGAATATTACCTTTGTAAATTCAATCGCGCCTGCTTTGTTCATATGGCCACAGGTAGAAAAATACCTATCATCAGTAACGGCGTTTTCAAATTTATGGATTTCGGGATAAACCGAATTAATATGATTGAAATAATCCCTGTTTATAGTACTTATACACATTGGTGTCGTAATTGCAATTAAATTGATTTTATTTTTTTTGCAAATGACTTTTATTTCTTCGTAGGCTATATTCTTTTTCGGATAATATTTAGATAAATCTGCCGGAACCATTTTTCCGGGGATTGATTTTAAAGGATTAAACCCATCATTATCCAATGCATTTGTTTTTTTGTGGATTAATGAATAATACATTTCTCTAAAACCAACTCGAGCATCATAATGCAGATACCTGTAAAACGGAATATAAACCAGTTTATTGAATTCAGGTATATCTTTGTAATGATTCCGAATAATTTGTGATTGATGCAAATAAGGCATAAATAAAGAACGTATGGCTTCGGAATGATCATTTGTGTTAATATTCAAATCTACCTGCAGGATAAGATTTTTAATTTTATAGTTGCGTTCGACCATCAATTTTAACATCAATGCTGATTCATCTAGTCGTGAACGAGTTATCCCAAAGTTGAAAGTTTTATAGCCTTGCTCATTAAATATTTTTGGATTCAAATGATTGTTGACGCGGGAAGAACCGAGGAAAACAACATCATAATTTTTATCTTTTGAATTGTATAGGTAACTGATTTTATTTCGATCATCATTTTGCTTGTAAACAAAAGTATAGAATACGTCAAGCAATCCCATTGTTAGAATGAGTATCATCAGGACTTTTACTATGAAGATTACAAACTTTTTACTCATGGTTTTAAAATTGATTTTTTTGGAAT
>CANKLK010000066.1 GCA_947482805.1 Flavobacteriaceae bacterium | reverse complement strand
TTCGCAACAATTCTTCATTTGAAAATGATTTGAATAAAGACAAAGTAGCTTGTCTAACAACAGCCAATTCAGTCAATAAATCCTGAATACTTCTTTTGATTGCATTAGCTTCATCAACATAATCATTTTCCTCAAAACCTGGTAATTTGTTCATGTCATTTCTGGCAAAACGCAAAGCACGATAGGCAAAAATTCTTTCGGCGTCAATCAAATGCTGAATGATATCTTTTATGGTCCATTTTCCTTCAGCATATCGGTAATCAAATTTATCTAACGGAATGTTTTGTACAAATTTTATGAAGCGATGTACCGAGATTTCAAGTTCTTCAATAAGTGTATATTCGCTAGAAACCTGGTTTATATAAGTAGCATAAAACCCAGCAAATTCTTCAGGTTGTAAATTAGATGGTTTCATATGGAATTATATAAGTATAGCAAAGGTCACATTTTTTTTGAAAAAGAATAAGAACTTTGATTTTTCTTTTACATTTTTTTAATTGATATAGTGACATAATCAGTTTCGCTTTTGTTATTTTTCCAATAGATTCGAATGATTTTGCATATTGGATATATTTTACACGATAAATTTTAAGTTGTACTATCTAAAAACCTTACCTATGCCGAATTCCTGCTAGCATTAGTATTTCCAAACAACGAACGCATAACCAGTTTTTCATAAGCTGTTAGCAATTTCTCGGCTCCTTTTTTATGCTTTTTAATTTCATTAATTTGCGAAGAAGCATATTGCTGAATAGTCAGCAATGGCAATACAATTTGCTCTCTAATTGCTATAGAAGCTTTACCATCGGGATAGTTATCCATGAGTTCTTTATGTCCGGCAATTTTAAGTAATAACCGTTTGGTTTCTAAAAATTCATCATAGATAATTTGCCAAAATTCACCAAACTCCTTATCGTTTTTCATATAAGCAGTTAACGGAAAATAACTTTTAGCCAATGACATCATACTATTTTCCAACAAGGTTCTGAAGAATAAAGAATCATCATAGAGTTTTTGCACTTTCTCCCATTGATTGCTGGTTTCAAACTTTTTTAAAGCTGTTCCAACTCCAAAAAAACCAGGTACATTTTGCTTCATTTGGCTCCACGCACTCACAAAAGGAATCGCACGCAAATCGGCAAAATTCAAATGTTCGGAAGAATTTCTTTTTGAAGGACGACTACCAATATTGGTTTTAGAATAGTATTTTAAAGTGCTCATTTCTTCCAAATAAGGAATAAACTTTGGATGCGATTTGAAATCCAGATATTTTTGATAGCCACTATCCGCCAATTCATCAATGATTGATTTATCGGATTCCGAAAGATTATTTTCATCTTTATTAAAAACGGCATTTGCTACTCCGGCACTCAAAAGATTTTCCAAATTATAGCGGCAGGAATCTATCGTACCAAAATTGGAACTAATCGTTTGTCCCTGCACTGTAACTTGTATTTCCTGATTTTCAATAGTTGAACCTAAAGAAGCATAAAACTTATGCGTTTTTCCACCGCCACGCGCTGGTGGTCCGCCTCTCCCATCAAAGAAAATAACTTTGATTCCGTATTTTCGGGAAATTTCTGTAATCATTTCTTTGGCTTTGAAAATACTCCAATTGGCCATTAGGTAACCACCATCTTTAGTACCGTCTGAAAAACCGAGCATCACCGTTTGCTTATTCTTTCGTTGTTTTATATGATTTCTATATACCGAATTATTATACAATTGCTCCATGATTTCGTGCGCATGATGCAAATCATCAACTGATTCAAATAATGGCACGATATCAACTGTTGGATTTTCCCAACCCAATAATTGGAACATCGCAAAAGTTTCGATAACGTTTAAAGCACTATCATTATTGCTAATAATGTAACGATTGCATCCTTTTTCTCCATTTTGTTGTTGAATTTCACGCATCAGTTTTATGGTATCCAAAGTAGATCGCGTAATTTCATTTTCAAAAAAATGATTACTTAAATCAAAGTGAAGTTTTGAAATGAAATCAATTTTATTTTCTTCAGAAAATGTTTCAAAATCTTCCGGAAAATAAACTTCTTTTTCTCTTCTCAAAAATGCTGTAATATCATTAAAAACAGCATTGTGTATGCGACTATTTTGACGAATATCTAAAGTCGCAAAATGAAAACCAAACTCATTTATCTTTTGCAACAACATATTAATTTCGTCTAAATAAAGCGACTGGTGCTCGTTAATTATAATTTGTTTTACAATATTGAGTTCGTTGCTTAATTCGTCTAAAGAAATAAATAATTCGCCCTGAGAATAAAAAACAGAACGATAAAGTTTGTATTCTAAGTTGGCCATAATAGTATCAACTTGGTTGAAAGTTAGTTTTCTTTTCAACACTCTGATGTCAAAATAATAGCATTTGAGTATTGATGTTCGCAATCGTTTTGCAACTTTCTCTGTAATTTCGGGAGTTACAAACGGATTGCCATCTCTATCGCCACCTGGCCAAAATCCCAAATTAATAATCGAATTTTCGATAGTATTGCCATCAAATATATTTTTATGAATGTATAGCATCATCTCTCCGATGGTTTGATAGAATACATTTTCGAGATACCAAATTAAGCTTACGGCTTCATCAAATGGTGTTGGTTTTTCTTTTTTGATAAACGGTGTTTTGCCTAATTGCGCCAACAATTGTTTTATTTGAAACAAATCATTTTCTCGAATGGCTTCTGTCAAATCGGTTATAATTCCTAGAACTGAACCCGGATAAAACTGAGTAGGATGAGCTGTTAGAACTGTTCGCACGCTAAAGTTTTCTAGAAAGTTTATCAGCTCTACATGTTTGTCTTTGGCTTCTGATTTTTCTTTTATATCACGCAACGAACCCCTTCCTTCTAAATTATTCACAACCGGAAAAGCCGCATCTTCAATAGCATCAAAAAGTACTATTTGGCGTTCAACATATTGAATAAATCGAAACATCAAATCGATTTTTTCTTTCTCGGAAGACTTGTCTAAATACTTTTCGGCAAAGAAATCGACTATTTGTTTTGGAGACCAATTCTTTTTAAAACCTGAATCACAAACTTCGGCAAATAACGGTAATAATACACCGGTATTATCAATAGCATCAAAAGGCAGAGTGATAAATACACTGTTGTAAATATGATATTTTGATAAAACATTTTGGTTAAAACGCTCAATTTTAGGTAAAGTGTACATGGCAAAAAATATTAAAAAAAACCTCATTCGTCGAAGAGAATGAGGTTAGAATTATTTGTAAATAATAGTTCTTAATCTAATTCTTGGAAAATGGTGTGCATCAAACGCTTTTTGTCGTTTATACTTTCTTCTAACGACACCATGGTTTCGGTTCTATAAACACCCTCAATATCGTCAATCATATAGATCACATCTTTTGCATGCTTGGTATCTTTAGCTCTAATTTTACAAAAAATATTGAATTTACCAGTAGTTACAGAAGCCACCGTAATATATGGAATTTCATTTATACGCTCAAGAACAAATTTAGTTTGTGACGTATTATTCAAAAATACACCAATATAAGCTATAAATGCGTAACCTAACTTTTCATAATCCAAAGTTAAAGAAGAACCCATAATAATTCCTTGATCTTCCATTTTCTTAACTCTTACATGCACAGTTCCCGCAGAAATCAATAGTTTTTTAGCTATATCTGTAAAGGGAATTCTGGTGTTGTCTATCAACATATCCAAAATTTGGTGGTCTACTTCATCTAATTTAAACTTACTCATAAAATATATTTTTATTAAAATCTAATTTAAAGGTCAAATCCATAGTTACTTGAGCAAAGCACCGTTAACTATTTCTATTTTTCCTAAATAAAAGTTAGCTTTCTTTTCTAAAATAGGAAAATTACTTTCGCCATCATTGTAGGTTTCGCCTTTTGCGTCTAATTCTAGGTGACCAAAATAATTTTCTAAATTATCAATTTGAGAAATCTCTGCCTCAAAAAACACTTTTTTGTTATTTAGAACTTCTTTGAACTGAGCAGCAAAATTGATAATTTTTTCGTTACCATCATAATTTATTTTGACATTTTTATAAACAAAATCATAAAAAACGACTTTATTTTGCGAAATTTTTAGGTATTTATCAAATTCGTTGAGAACTATATCGTTTTCGCTTAAAAAAATAATTCCCGAAACTAAAGCAATAAAAATATATTTTCTTGTTATTTCTCTTTCATAATCGTTGGCAAAATGTCCCGCTTCAAAAAGAATTGTTGGCACATTTAAGTATTGGAAAGTATCTCCAACACAATTTAAATTAAATGAGTCGTCAAATCGACCTACTTGATTTGGGATAAACTTTTGCAAAGTAGTGTTCATAGCAACAATGACATTCATGGCTTTAATTCGAACATCATTGATATCCCTGTTTTCATTGAAAGCAGGTGCTAAAAACGAAACTGTAGCCGTGTTTCCGCTTTCACCCGCGCCATAAATAGTCCGTTGATCATGAAGATTATAGCAATAATTAGGTTGAAAAGTTTCAAATATTTTTCTTAAAACTATACTTTCAGGCTGAGAAAGATCTTGAGCATCCCGATTTAAATCTATTCCGTTAGCGTTTTCTCTAGTATATAATTTGGCGCCATCCGGATTGAGCATTGGCAACATACAAAAAGTAAAATGGTCTAAAATGACATTGCTTTCTTTCGTATTAGAATTCAAAAAATTAATAAAGTCGACCAGCGCTTTAGTAGTCGTGCTTTCGTTTCCGTGCATTTGTGACCACATCAAAATTCTAATTTTTCCTGTACCAAATTGCAATTTATAAATTGGCTTTCCTAAAACAGATTGTCCAATAATTTCAGCTTGTTGTTTTAAAATTAAAGATTCAATATGTTCTAAAGTGATATAGCGTCCGGAAATTGTTTCCTCTTTATACTGTTGATGTAGTGCTAAATAATTCATTCGTTTGTTTTTAAACTTTACCGGAAGCATTGCCGAATTCAGCGAAGCTAAATCCTCTTTCCTGAATTTTCCCTTTGGCATCTTTAAAGAATGGTAATATAATCTTCATATCTTCTTCATAATTGCCCGTTACATTTACAGGATTGCCAATTCTGACTTCCTTTTTACTATAATCAAAAGCTACTGGAATTATTGGAACATTAGCTTTTAATGCTATATAATAAAATCCGGTTCGAAGTTCGGTTACTTTCTTCCGAGTTCCTTCCGGAGATAATGCTAATCTGAAAACTTCCCTGTTATTAAAAATGGCAACCGTTGCGTCTACATTATTTTTTCCGCCACTTCGGTCTAATGGTGCGCCACCAACACTTCTAAAATACCATCCAAAAGGAAATTTGAACAATTCTTTTTTACCAACAAAATTCATTTCTACACCTATAATTCCTCTGGAAAATAATCCTAAAAAGAAATCAAAGTTGCAGGTGTGTGGTATAACTGCAATGACACATTTTTTAATTCTTGCATCAACAGTACCAATTAGTTTCCAACCGAGCAAACGGTAGAAAATAAATTTATAAAGTCGTTGTTTCATTATCCATATTTTCCGTAAATTTAGTGTTTCTGTAATACTTTTGAGAAAATATTTATTGATGATTAAAAAACTGTTTAGCTATTTTATTCCGATTAACGTTTACCAAAAAAATTCTGCGGTCAGCAAAACGCTAGAAGTAACTTGGAACAATGGTGAATTGGTTTTAGATAGTAAAAGCACTAATTATTCTTATGGAAGCTTACAACGAATACTCAGAAAAGGCTTAAAATATATAGGTTTTGAACGCATTCGAAATTTTGAGAGCATTTTGATACTTGGTGTTGCCGGCGGAAGTGTAATAAAAACTTTGGTAGATGAAATAAAATTCAAAGGGAAAATTACCGGTGTTGAAATTGATGCAACCGTAATAGATATTGCCAATCGATATTTTGAATTAGATAAAATTCAGAATCTTGAAATCGTGATTGATGACGCTTTTGAATTTGTTTTGAAAACCAAGTTAAAATACGATTTGATTATCATTGATATTTTTGAAGATACGTCGATGCCTAATTTTTTGTTTCAGGATTTTTTCATAAATAGAATCAATTCGTTACTAAATTTGAACGGTTTTATTTTGTTCAATACGATGGTTATAAATAAAAAACAAGAAGAACGAAATCAGGTTTACAAATCAAAATTTGGTGGTGAATATTCCTTAAGAATGTATCCGAAAGTCGAAATTCACAACGAATTATTTACAATTAAAAAACTAAAATAATGGGACTTTTAAGAAAATTATTGATCGGAAAAGTTTCTCCAAACCAAAAGCCAAAATTCAATCCTATTGAAAGACGGATTTTAAATATTAGAGCTATTTGGAACAATGATCATCAATTTGATAACGGAATTGAAAAAATTGTAAGATTGTTTCTTTCTTCTTCTCAATTGTTATTTCCTGGTGTTTACATAAAATATGCATCCAATAAAATTGGACACGAATATCAAGATTTAGCACTTGATCTATATGTTTTGGCAAAGGTTTTATTCCCGTTGCTTATTTTGACAAACCATTGGCAATACAATCATTTTATTCTTTATACAATGGTTTATTTGTTATTGGAAACTGTATTGTATATACCTACCTTAATTTTTGCTTCCGATTTATTTACTCGTCCACGTTCTTATAAGCGATCGATGTTAATGTTGTTTTTTAATTATATGGAAATAATATTTTCTTTTGCTGTTTTATATACTCATGGTAATAATATGAACAAGCCATTCGGACATTGGTTTGATGCCATTTATTTTAGTATTGTGAGTTCAAACTCAATTGGTTTTGGCGATTATCACCCAATATCACTTTTTGGAAAAGTTTTGGTAAGTATTCAAGCAATGTTCTTCTTGTCTTTTGTGGTGTTGTTCTTGAATTTCTTTTCAACGAAACTAAAAAGCAAAGGTTATTTTGACAATGAGGAAATGGAATAATTTCAAATAAGTTTTCTTGCCTTTTCCAAATCTTCAGGAGTGTCAATGCCAATACTTCCTTGATCGGTTTCCACCATTTTGATGCGTTTTCCAAATTCCAAATAGCGAAGTTGTTCCAGTTTTTCGGTAGCCTCGAGCGATTTCATAGGCAAACGATAAAAGTCTAATAGCGCTTGTTTGCGGAAAGCATAAATTCCGATGTGTTTCATATAGCGAACTCCGACATTAATATCTCTTGGATACGGAATTACAGAACGTGAAAAATACAAAGCAAATCCGTTTTGGTCGGTTACGACTTTTACATTATTTGGGTTTTCAATTTCGACTGTATCCTTTATTTCAAACATTAGCGAAGCCAAATCCACTTTTTTATCAAAGTCATTTCTGAAAACATCAAGCAATTCAGCTAATGGTTTTGTGTTAATGAATGGCTCATCGCCTTGTACATTTACAACAATATCAACATCGAGATTCTCGACAGCTTCGGCAATTCGGTCGCTCCCGCTTTCGTGAACTTTGACACTCATAATGGCTTTACCACCATTACTAATAATTTCGTCATAAATCAAAATCGAGTCGGAAACAACAAAAACATCTTCAAATAATCCTGTATTTGCAGCAGCTTCATAGGTCCTTTGAATTACGGTTTTTCCACCTAAATCTTGCATTAGTTTAGCAGGAAAACGTGTAGAAGCATAACGGGCTGGAATAACGGCGATGATTTTCATTTTGAGTTATTAGATTACTGAGTGGCTAAGGTACAAAGTCTTTTTAATTTTTACTCCACAAAACTTTCATCCTTAAAACCAATTAAATACAATTTGTCTTTTGCACGTGTAACTGCAGTATACAACCAACGCACATAATCTACATCAATACCGTTTGGCAAATAAGGTTGCTCAATAAAAACAGTATTCCACTGACCGCCTTGTGATTTGTGACACGTAATGGCATAAGAGAATTTTACCTGTAAAGCATTGAAATATTCGTTATTTTTTACTTTCAGAAACTTTCGATATTGCGGTTCGCCTTCATAATCTTTCATAACTTCCTGATACAAACGATTGCTTTCATCAAAAGTTAATGATGGTGATTCGCTAGTAATGGTGTCTAATAATAATATGGTTTCAAATGGTTTTTGGTCGGGATAATCCACCATTCTGACTTTGACTTTGGCAAATTTGAAATCATATAATTCCTTAAAGCTGAAAATTTCTAAAACTTCAACGATATCGCCATTGGCAATAAATCCGGCTTCGTCAGTTTCCTTTAACCAAAAATAATTATTCTTTACCACCATCAAATAATCCCCAACAGAAAGCTCACTTTCTTTGTCTAGAATTCTGGTTCGTATTTGTTGGTTGTATTGATTCGCTCTTTTGTTAGAACGCACAATAAAACAAGTGTCTTCTATACTATAATTACTATAAGCACTTTGTATCGCATCCTGAATATCAAAACCGTCAGTCAATCGGACAATATCTTTGAAACCTTTTAAATCAAACTCAAAAGTATCTACAAAATGACTTTTGAGCAATTCTCTCAACAGGGTTGCATTATATAAAATTCCTGATTTTTCTTCCTGCCGCATGACTTCATCCAACTCGATAGAAAAAATTTCCTTGTCGTAATTCATAGCCAATTTTTCCGAATCCAATGCCGGGCTGACATCCAATTGTACCGGAGGTAATTGAGCAGTATCACCAAGCAAAATCATTTTGCAATTATCCCCATTATAGACATACGAAATCAAATCATCAAGCAGCGATCCGTTTTCATATAATTTGGCTTCGGTATTTACATCCGAAATCATAGAAGATTCATCTACTATAAATATGGTGTTTTTATGTTTGTTAGTTTGCATCGTAAACGAAACGCCGCCTGATTTTCCCTTCTTCGGAAAATAGATTTTCTTGTGAATCGTAAACGCAGGTTTATTGGAGTAATTTGCAATGACTTTGGCAGCACGACCAGTTGGCGCCAATAGAACATACTTTTTATTGATGGTTCCCAGACTATTAACAATCGTAGAAATCACTGTTGTTTTTCCGGTTCCGGCATAACCTTTCAAAACAAATATTTCGTTGGTATTAGAATTGGTTAAAAAACCGGCAATTTTCTGAAAAAAAATATCCTGTTTTACTGTTGGTTGAAACGGAAACTGTTTTTGTAACACACTGTAAAACTGGCTGGAAGTCATTTGGATTTAAAAAGGAAATTGAATTTCAAATATAGTGATAAAGAAGAAAGATGAAAGATAATAGATGATAGAGTTTTAAATTTGGAAGATATTACTTCAAATGAAACAGGAATTAATTATCAATTATCAATTATCAATTGTCAATTGTTTTGTAAGTTTGCCATTCGCACTAATTCAAAATAACTATGTTGCAAAACAGTAGTGTTGTCGATAAAATTTACCAAAAACTGGCAATTCAGGTTTCCCTGAATGGTTTGTCTTTTGCTACGTTTGATACACTGACCAACAAAGCTACCAACTTACAAAAAGTTGTTTTGGGCAAAGTGAATCTCACTACCAAGATAGAAGATTTGTTTGCAGAAGCGTTTCAGAATAATCCCGAACTCAAATCTGGTTATGATGAAGTTGTAATTATTCACAGTAATAATCTTTCGACTTTTGTGCCAACAGCATTATTTGACGAGGATTATTTGGGCAGTTATCTGCAATTTAACACCAAGGTTTTTGAAACCGATTTCTTTGCTTATGATGAATTAGGTAATTACGAAATGAATAATGTGTACATTCCGTATGTTAACTTAAATAATTATTTCATTGACCAATTCGGCACTTTTGATTACAAACATGCGAATACTGTTTTGGTAAAAAAATTATTGGATATTTCCAAAAACAATGAAGAATCCAAAATGTTTGTACATGTGAATGATACACATTTTGAAATTGTGGTAATCCAAAATCAAAAATTACAACTTTATAACACTTTTGAATATAAGACTCCAGAAGATTTTATCTATTATATAGTATTCACTGCCGAGCAATTGCATCTAAATCCGGAGAGTTTTAAATTGGAATTATTAGGCAAAATTTTAGAAGATGATCCGCTTTATAAAATTGCCTTTAAATATGTGCGAAACACCAATTTGTTTGATGTGAGTTTTATGCAAGGTAATTTAACCGATGCCGAAAAACGGGAGCATTTTATATTGTTACACTCATGAGAATCATCTCGGGAAAATATAAAGGTAGAAGAATAGCACCGCCCAAGAACCTTCCTGTTCGCCCCACAACCGACATGAGCAAAGAAGCGTTATTCAACGTTTTGAACAATCATTTTAATTTTTCGGAACTGAAAGTATTGGAGTTGTTCGCCGGTACCGGAAGTATTAGTTATGAGTTTGGCTCACGAGGTTGTTCACCTATTCTTTGTGTTGATGGCGATATGGGTTGTGTAAACTTCATTAAAAAAACTGCAAAAGAATTCGATTTTGATATTACTGCGATAAAAAGTGATGTCTTTACATTTCTGGAAAAACACAGTGGTAACTACGATATTATTTTTGCTGATCCTCCTTATGGAATGAGCCAGAAGGAATTCGAGAAAATCGTTGAACTTATTTTTGACAGAGCATTATTGGATGATGAAGGCATGCTAGTTGTTGAACATTCGAAATACACCAAATTGGACCAAATGCCTAATTATTCTTTCCAAAAAAATTATGGTGGTTCAGTGTTTACTTTTTTTGAATTTGAAAGTGAAGAAGACGAATAATGTCCCGATAGCCCCGACAGGAGCGAGCTACCGTGAAGCGCGGATGGCGGGAGCATGAATGATAGAACGATAAAACGTGCGCTACAAAAGAAAAAAAAGCAGACCTGTAAGCCGGATTCTGTTCTTTCTGAACTTGTTTCAGAATCTAAAACAAATTAGAAATACCTTATCATTTATCTAGACCAACAATTGCTCATTGATTCAAGCTTCCTACCCTTCGGCAACGGACGAGTAATCCTTAAATGCCGATATACTTGGAATTTCACCGCATAGAGTTTACCTGGTTTCACTA
>CANKLK010000065.1 GCA_947482805.1 Flavobacteriaceae bacterium | reverse complement strand
AGTAACATACATTCTTCCTCAAGTTCACGCATATAATTTAAAGCACGAGATGGAATTGACCCAAAATAATGATCATCTAATTGTTGCCCTTTTGCTGAAGTATGTCCCAGCAGCGTTCTACCTGTCATTACCAAATCAGGTCGTGAATGGGCTAAAGCTGAATCAACTAAAAAATATTCTTGTTCCCAACCTAAAGTGGCTGTTACTTTTTTTACATTTTTATCAAAATATTTGCAAACATCAACTGCGGCTTCATCTACGGCATTTAAGGCACGTAAAAGTGGGGTTTTATAATCTAAAGCTTCACCTGTATACGAAATAAAAACCGTTGGAATACACAAAGTAGTTCCAAAAATAAATGCAGGAGAAGTTGGGTCCCAAGCAGTATATCCTCGCGCTTCGAATGTATTTCTGATTCCACCATTTGGGAAAGAAGAAGCATCTGGTTCTTGTTGCACTAATTGTCCTCCACCAAATTTTTCAACCGGATCTGAACCATCATACGAAGTTTCGAAAAAAGCATCATGTTTTTCAGCGGTTGTTCCTGTCAATGGTTGAAACCAATGTGTATAATGCGTTACCCCTTTTGACAATGCCCATTCTTTCATTCCCATTGCGATGTAATCAGCAAGTTTTCTGTCAATTTTAGTTCCGTGCTGTACCGCGTCTTTTACACCTTTGTGCGCATCTGAAGTTAAGAACTGCTTCATTGCTTTATCATTAAACACATTAGAACCGAAAAGGTCTGATTTTTTTCCGGCTTCTTCAAATTTTACAGGTTTTCTACCTGATGCATCTTTTAATGCTTGGAAACGTAAAGTTGACATAATTTTTTATTTTTAATATTATACCCTATTATTTTTTGGCAAATATAATAATATTTTAATTTAAAAATAGTTATACCTTATTTTTTATAGGGTTAATATAAAAATTGATTGAATTAAAATAAATTATTTAAATAGATAAAAAAGTAACCTCTAAATTTTCAATCTCCTATATTTGTAATGTCAAAATCATACATCATGATCGTTTGGATATTATTCTTAGCCACCATTTTTATTTTTCTCGCTTTAGATTTAGGTGTTTTCAATAAAACACCACATATTATAAGTTCAAAAGATGCAGGCATTTGGACTGGAGTCTGGGTTGCACTCTCCTTTGGTTTTTCAGGGGTTGTAAATTGGCTCTACAGTAATGAATACATTGCTAATCCAACCAGAATAAAACCTGCAGTAGCAACTATAAAGTATATAACTGGTTATCTTATTGAATTATCGTTAAGCATCGATAATATATTTATTATAGCCATAATTTTTGCTTCTTTCAGAATTCCACAAAAATACCAACATCGAATATTATTTTGGGGAATTTTGGGCGCCATTGTTTTTAGAGGATTGATGATTTTCTTTGGTGTTATATTGATAAACAAATTTAGTTGGATGACTTACTTGTTTGGAGCATTCTTACTATTTACTGCTATTAAAATGTTATTCAAAGGAAATGAAGATGAGTTTAATCCAAAGAAATCAATTGTATACAGAGTTATTGGTAAAATTATTCCCATAACAAGCCATGCTGAGAAAGAACATTTTTTTACAAAAATTAACAACGTGAATCATGCGACACCACTTTTTGTCGCTTTGCTCGTAATTGAAGTAATGGATATGCTATTTGCTTTAGATAGTGTTCCTGCTATACTTGCAATCACATCTGATCCTTTTTTAGTCTTTAGTTCTAATATTTTCGCCATTCTTGGATTGCGTTCGATGTATTTCTTTTTGGCAAATATGTTGGAAAAATTTAGCTATCTAGAATATAGTTTAATTGCCATACTTACTTTTGTTGGAATTAAAATGTTAGTAGTCCACCATTATAAATTTCCTGAATGGGCTTCGTTAAGTTTTATTGCTTTGTCGCTTATAATAGGCATAATCATTTCTATTAAGAAAAGTAAAGCTGAAGATTGAAACTTAAAATAATTAGGTATTTTCAATTGATTTAGCTAATTCAATATAATTTTATTTTTTCGTTTTAATGTTTTTTATTAGGTTACATCTAATTGATTTCAAAATCTAATTATAGAATTATAAAGAAATATAAAACGATTTTTTCTACGAAAAGTCATTTTAATCAGATAAATAACATTATTTAATCGATAAATGGTATAAAATATATTAAGAAGACCTAATTTCAATAATTTCTACTAGTATTTTAAATTATGCTTTCTTAAGTATCTATTTCAATTATGGTAAGATTTGATGATAGGCTACTCTAAATATTTCATATAAGTTCGCCTTCTTCTAAAAGTAACCGGGTCAAAATGTTTCCACAAATTGTGAATAGCATGATTTTCTTCAAGTTCAGGTGTTCGAATGCAGTTTTGGATTCCTTTCTCCGAAAAAGTAGTATAGTATTCATTAAAAATAATCGCCGTAACACCCTTGCTTTGATATTCCGGGTCGACACCTATTAAATAGAAAAGCACTTCTTTACTTTCTTTTTTTGCTTTGAGCAAATGATAAAACCCAAAAGGAAACAGCTTCCCTTTTGCTTTTTGCAATGCTTCTGAAAAACTTGGCATCACTATACTAAAAGCAACCATTTTATCATCCTTGTCCATAACGAACTTAATATATTCGGGATTGATAAAACTGATGTATTTTTTTTTGAAGTATTCTTTTTGAACATCGGTAATCGCAACAAAAGAAGACAAATTTGCATAAGAAGCATTAAACAAATCAAACATCTGGTCCACATAAGGCATAATATCTTTATTGTTCGTAAAATTCAAAGACTTTAATTCGTAACGCTTTTTTACTAATTCATTAGCTTTTAAAAAAAAATCGGTTTTAACATTTGAAAAAGGAAATTTATTTTCCAAATATTCTTTCTCTTTAACATAACTTAATTGTTCCAAATGTTCTTTGTAGTAAGGAAAGTTATACCAGGTAATCATGGAACCAATTTCATCAAAGCCTTCTGTAAGCACTCCTACTTTATCCAAATTTGAAAAACCCATTGGGCCTTCAACATATTCTAAATTTTTTTTTCTGCCTAATTCATAGACTTTCTCTAACAATGCTTTGGTAACTTCAATATCATCAACAACATCCCACCATCCAAAACGCACTTTCTTTTTTTGTTGGTCGTTGACTTCATTCCAATTTATAATGGCAGCAATTCTACCAACCACTTTATTGTCTTGGTAGGCCAAATAGAAATTTGCTTCAGCAGATGTAAATGCTGGATTTTTAGTTTTATCAAAAGTTTCCAACTCGTCATTAATTAACGGCGGGACCCAATACGGATGGTTTTTATATAAGGAAAAAGGAAATTTTACAAACTCTTTTAGCAGCTTTTTTGAATTGGCTTCAACTATGGTAATCATTATTTGGTCTTTTCTAATTCAACTTCATCTTTACGTTTCTTCCCTTTTTCTGCTTTTGATTTTTTATCTTTTTTCGATTTCTTTTCGCCTTTTACTCTTTTGTAATTGGTTTCATAATTGCTGTCAAAACGCCATGCCATTCCAACATTTGCCAAAAGCAACGATGGTGTGTCTTTCACGTTTTTAGTAAAAGAAGCATCCAATTGAATGTTTTCTCGGACCAAATAGGCAGCACCAAGTCTAAAAACAGTATCGGCATACCAGTCACTTTTGTATCCTTGGAATTCTAAAAATCCTGACCAACGCATATTAAATCCTCTTGTCATGGTAGATATAATTCCCAAGGTAGGATAATCAGTCATGTATTTATCAGCGATAATATTGTTAACCCAAACCCATTTACTTCCAAAATGGTGCTGCGTTATGACCATAACTTTTGGACTTATGGTTCTATCCGTTGGAAACGTAAATGGATTATCCCCAAGATTAAAATTTAAGCCGGCATACACCGCTATGGCTGGAATAAATTGCTTCAAATTAAATTTGTGATTGGCTTTCCAACTGTAAATATTTGGCTTATCCTGTTTTATAAATGGGTCGTAAACCAAGTATTTTGCTCCAACAGTAACTTGCTTAAATCCACCACGGGTATCGTTAATTAATGGCGCCTGATACCAATCATATTGGTATTGAGTATTTAAAGTAAATTCAAATTGATCAAAAAAGGCTCCGTATCTTACATCAAATTCAGTCCCAAAACCATTCGCTTCATAACGCAATAAATCGTGGTCTTCTCTAATGCCATACAATCCGACCTCCGCTTGAATTACCGTTTTTCCAACCGAAAATGCAGACATTGATTTTCCAGGTCTGTTGGAATTTATAATGTCTGTATATTGTGCATATTGGGATGTAGAAATAATCAAAAAACCAGTAACCAGAAATGTTTTTATATTCATCATACATGTAGAAGTTTTGGCGTTACAACTTAGTCAATCAAAAGTAGTATAATTTATTATTTATTTAAGAAGTCAAACCGAAATTTAAATTGTGGAATTTAGTATTTTTGACAAAAAATTTTTATTCAATGGAAACTGCATCTTTTCAGGGACTTATAGACGTTATTTTATTCATTATCATTTTTTATTATGTAATGAAGTTTTTGGCGCGTTTGTTTTTACCTGTGATAGCCAAAAAAGTAGTTGAAAAAGCATCACAACAATTTCAACAACAGCAAGAAAATTATCAAAACCAAAATACCACTCAAAATCAAACCAACCAAAAGCCAAAAGAAAAAAAAATCGTTGGCGATTATGTTGATTTTGAAGAAATAGAATAACCTTTAGTGTTCAGTATTCAGTCGCAGTTTTCAGTTATATTTACTATCTGAAATTTAATATTTAAAAATATAAATGAAGCAACTTCAAAAACTCTATCCGCATCTATTAGCCATTATTGGTTTTATAGTTATCTCATTAGTTTACTTCTACCCTATTTTACAAGGCAAAAAAATCTACCAATCCGATATTGCAAAATATACCGGAATGGCTAAAGAGCAAATTGATTTCAGGGCTGAAAATCATGCCGAACCCTATTGGACCAATTCCTCGTTTTGCGGTATGCCAACCTATCAATCGGGTGCTAATTATCCTAATGATTATATAGGAATGCTGGATAACGCTATTCGCTTTTTGCCTCGTCCGGCAGATTATTTATTTCTCTACTTTTTAGGTTTTTATGCTTTGATGCTGGTCTTTAGAGTTGACCCTTTGAAAGCATTTTTTGGTGCGCTGGCTTTTGGTTTATCAACGTATCTAATAGTCATTATTGGCGTCGGACACAATGCAAAAGCACTTGCTATTGGGTATATGCCATTTGTAGTCGCTGGATTTATTTTGGTTTTTAGAAAGAAATATTTATATGGCGGAATTTTAACCATGCTTGCCGTTGCGCTAGAAATCACAGCCAATCACTTTCAAATGACCTATTATTTGTTAATGTTACTGATTGTGATGGGTTTCTTCTTTTTATACCAACTTTACCAAGAAAAGGATTTAAAATCACTACCAAAAATAATAGGAACATTTGTTATTGCGTTAATTTTGGCAATTGGCGTCAATGCTACGAGTTTGATGGCAACCAAAGAATATGCTGATTTTAGTACTCGTGGAAAAAGTGAGTTAACGTTCAATGCTGATGGCTCTAAAAAAGAAAGCAACATCGCCATGGAAAGAAGCTATATCACTGAATATAGCTATGGTATTGTGGAAAGTTTAAATTTGTTTGCACCAAGATTATTCGGTGGTGGCAACAACGAAAAACTTACCGACGATTCTCATGTTTATAATTTCATGCTCAACTATGGCGCATCACCAGAAGAAGCACGGGAACTTACCGATAATTATGCCGTAACCTATTGGGGCGACCAACCGCAAGTAGCAGCTCCAGCTTATATTGGCGCTGTGGTTTTTTTCTTATTTGTATTGGCATTGTACCATGATAAACGCAAAATAAAATATGCTTTCCTCGCGGGAGCCATTTTTTCATTACTGCTTTCCTGGGGGAAAAATTTATCAATTGTGACCGATTTCTTTATTGATTACGTTCCGATGTATGACAAGTTTAGAGCCGTTTCTTCTATTCAGGTTTTATTAGAATTATGCGTGCCAGTTTTGGCTATTTTGGGATTACAATCCTTTTTTACTGATGAAGAAAACCGTTGGAAAAGCTTATGGAAAGCGGGTGCTACAACTATGGGAATTGTTGTGTTGCTATTTGTTTGTAAAAGCATGTTCAACTTTGTGGGCGAAATTGACCATCAATTAATTGACGCGCTAAAACAACATCCTGACAAAGCCTTTGGAACACAATTCATAGACGCTTTGAAAGAAGACCGAAAGGATTTATACTCAGCCGATTTATTACGATCTGGGTTTTTAATTGCTATTTCGTTTGGCGTACTTTATTTGTATACTAAAAATAAACTAGCAGCGAATACCGCTGTGATTTTGGTTGGCGTTTTTATGGTTGGCGATTTGTTCTTTGTAGATAAAAATTATCTAAGTAACGATGGAGAACAATTCCGAAGTGCTTATGAAATAGACAATCCTTATCCGCCAACTCAAGCCGATTCTTTGATTCTTCAAGACACAACAAACTTCAGAGTATATGAATTAGCCGGTGGCATTTATAGCCCGCGTGCTTCTTATTTCCATAAATCTATTGGTGGTTATAGTGCGGTAAAACCAAGACGTTTTGAAGAAGTGTTTGAACATCATATCGAAAAAAGCATGGGTGATTTGGGAAGCATTATCGATCCGCAAAAACTTTCTATTACCAAAAGCATTCCTGTAATAAATGCGTTTAATATTAAATATCTTATTGTTGGAACTGAAAAAGGCGATATTCCAATTGTAAATCCGTTTCACAATGGCAATGCGTGGTTTGTAAAAGAACTAAAAACAGTTAACAATGCCGATGAAGAAATCAATGATTTAGGCAAAATAGATACTAAAAATGTCGCTATTAGAAACAAACAGAATTTTAAAAAATCTGGAATTGTTCCTTTTTTCAAAACAGACAGTCTGGCTTCCATCAAACTCGACTTATACAGACCAAATCATCTGATTTATACTTCCAATAATGCTAATGATGGTTTTGCAGTATTCTCTGAAATCTATTATGAACATGGCTGGAAAGCCTCGATTGACGGAAATGACAGTGATATTTTAAGAGTTGATTTCACTTTACGTGGTATGCATATCCCCAAAGGAAAGCACACTATCGAATTTAAATTTGAACCACAAGTAGTAAAAACAGGAAGCACGATTGCCTTGATTAGTTTTATCGTAATGGTGTTGGTAATTATTGCCGGAGTTTATTTCGATAATCGAAAAAGGACGTAATGTCAGAACCAAAAAAACTTTTAATCATAACCTATTATTGGCCTCCAGCTGGCGGTCCCGGAGTGCAGCGTTGGTTAAAGTTTGTAAAATATTTGCCCGAGTTCAACATTCAGCCAATTGTTTATATTCCCGAAAATCCAACCTATCCGATTGTTGATAATGGTTTGCAAAGTGAAGTTTCAGACAAAGCGATTATCCTCAAAAACAAAATCTTTGAACCTTATGGTTTGGCTTCTTTTTTTGGTAAAAATAAAACCAAAAAAATCAGCTCTGGAATTATTCCAAATCAAAAGAAACAATCGGTTTTAGAGAAAACCCTGCTATGGGTGCGCGGGAATCTCTTTATTCCCGATGCGCGTTTTCTTTGGGTAAAACCTTCTGTAAAATATCTGAAAAAATATATCGAAGAAAACAATATTGATACGATTGTAACTTCCGGACCACCGCATAGTTTGCACCTTATTGGCTTACAATTAAAAAAAGAGTTGAATATAAAATGGTTTGCCGATTTCCGTGATCCATGGACAACTATTGGTTATCACAAAGCCTTAAAATTATCTTCATTTGCCAATAGTAAACACAAAGCTTTGGAAAAAGAAGTGTTGAATTCTGCCGACACCATTATCGTTACCAGCAAAACTACTAAAACCGAATTTCAGGCAATAACTTCAAAACCAATTGAAGTGATTACCAATGGTTATGACATAGAAAAAATCGAGAAACAATCGTTAGACGAAAAGTTCTCTTTAGCACATATTGGTTCCTTTCTTTCGGAAAGAAATCCGAGAATACTATGGGAATCTTTACAGGAATTGGTTTCTGAAAATGCTGATTTTAAAAACGATTTCCGTTTGAAATTAATTGGCGCTACCAGTCAGGAAGTTTTGGATACAATAACTGAATTCAGGCTGAACGATTACGTTTTGAATTTAGGTTATGTTTCGCATCAAGAAGCGGTGGAACACCAACGAAAATCTCAGGTTTTGTTGCTTATCGAAATCAATTCCACAGCTACCAAAAGTATCATTCCTGGAAAACTTTTTGAATATATGGTTTCCGAAAGACCAATAATTGCCATTGGTCCTGAAGGTTCTGATTTTGCAGAAATAATTACGACAACAAATACCGGAGTTTTCTTCACCTATAATGAGAAAGAAAAACTAAAAGCGTTACTTTTGAAATACTATCAGGAATATCAAAATCAAAATTTGAAAGTACAAGCTGTTGGTTTGCAACAATATTCAAGAAAAAGTTTGACGGAACAATTGGTTCAAATCCTAAATCGTAATTCCTAAATCCTAAATTAAATCAATGGGCATCGTTATCAACCAATCCATCAAAAACACCATCATTACCTATATTGGTTTTGTGATTGGAGCTGCCAATGCGCTGTTTATGTATCCACATTTTTTGGGAGAAGAATTTTATGGATTAACGAGTTACATCTTATCATGTGCTAATGTTATTTTTCCATTAATGGCGTTTGGTGTTCACAATACGCTAGTGAAATTTTTCTCTGAATACAAATCCGAAAAAGAAAAAACGCAGTTTCTAAGCTTTGTTTTGGCGCTTCCATTAATAGCAATTATTCCGATAGCTATTGTGGGGACAGTTTTTTATGATGGTATAGCTCAATTTTTATCCACCAAAAACGATATTGTATATGATTATGTTTGGCAAATACCAATTATCGGTTTGTGCATGGGTTATTTTGAGATTTTCTATGCTTGGGTAAAAGTGCACTTGCAATCTGTTTTTGGTAATTTCATCAAAGAGATTGGTTTACGAGTATTAATTTCTATTTTTCTTATTTCAGTTTATTTTGGCTTTATTTCTATCGAACAATTTATCACAGCTACGATGTTTGTCTATTTATTGAGTACGCTAATTATGTTGTTCTATGCCAACAAAGTAAAAGCTATTTCCTTTAATTTTATATTCCCTCATAATTCTAAAGCCATACTAATTTATTCCAGTTTTATTATTCTTTCTGGCAGTGTTGCCAACATGCTTTTGGATATTGATAAAACGATGTTGAACCAATATGTAAAAATTGAAAATATTGCTTACTATTCGGTAGCCATATTTATTGCAACGGTTATAGCAGTTCCAAGCCGTGCAATGCATCAAATCACCTATCCAATTACGGCAAAACTTATGACCGAAGGCAAACACGACGAACTAAACGATTTATACAAGAAAACGGCTATTACATTACAAATCGTTGGCGGATTGGTTTTGGTTGGTATTCTAGTTAATATCGATCAAGTATATAATCTATTGCCAGAAAATTATCGTGGTGGAATTTTAGTTGTTTTTCTTATTGGATTGTCCAAATATTTTGATTTGGTTTTAGGGAATAACAATGCTATTATTTTTAATTCAAAATACTATAAAGCCGTTTTATTTTTAGGATTGTTTTTAGCATTTTTTGCCATTACACTAAATAAGATTTTCATACCTATTTATGGAATTAACGGGGCTGCTATTGCTACTTTAATTTCAATCACGCTATACAGTATTGCTAAATTACTTTTTGTTATAATTCGAATGAAACTGTTTCCTTTTACCCTAAAAAACATTTATGCATTATTGATCGGATTGGTTTGTTTCTTCTGCTTTTATTATTGGGACTTTTCTTTTCACCCCATCCTAAATATCATTTTGAAATCAATATTGGTCACCCTACTATATGTTGGTTTGGTATACAAAGCTAATCTTTCAGTAGACATTAACGGCGTTATTGTAAATGTATTGAAGAAAATAAAGCTTTTATAATTTTTTGTGAATTCGTAATCCACAATTAACCAACCAATTTAATGAAAAAATCCTCTATTAGAAATAAGTAAAAGTTAAAATAAACCTCAAAATAATTTATTGTACATTAGTGTACACAAAATATCAAGATAATGTGGTGGCAATATTGTTTAGTTTTTTTAGGTGCCTTGTTGTTTGACATTGTCCCGTTTCCTTTTCTTCCGGCTTTTACTATAATGATTTTCCTTCAGTTAGTGTTTGATCTTAACATATGGGCCACCATCTTTATAGGTGTGGCAGGTTCCATTTTGGGGAGGTACATACTCACACTATACATCCATCTTATTTCGGATACCTATTTCAAACCTGCCAAAAATGAGGATATAATGTTTCTTGGTAAAAAATTGAAAGAAAAAGGATGGAAAAGTCAAATCGCTATTTTTTCCTATTCTTTACTTCCGCTTCCAACAACTCCTTTGTTTGTTGCTGGTGGCATGGCCAAAATAACACCGCTTTATATTATTCCTGCTTTCTTTGCAGGTAAATTTATTAGTGATACAGCGGCACTATTAATAGGTGAGTTTGCTTTAAAAACCTAAATAGTTTAGAATCAAATATCTTATCGTGGAAGTCTGCAGTCGGATTAGTAGTAAGTTTATTTCTCTTATGTGCTCTATTATTTATTGACTGGCGTACGCTAATTCAAAAAAAGAAATTTTTGCTTACTTTCAAAATATTTAAAACAAAAACCGTTTTCGATTAGAAGGAGTTTTTGTCATTTTATCATCCGGAAATAGCTTTTATCTCATCAATAATTCGGTTAGCCAAATCATCTGCTACTTGTTGTGATTGCGCTTCGGTATAAATCCTGATAATTGGTTCGGTATTCGATTTTCGCAAGTGGACCCAATTTTCAGCAAAGTCAATTTTTACTCCGTCAATTGTAGATAGTGAGTTTGTCGAACTATCGTTT